>CBHWEO010000224.1:0-9257 GCA_966112955.1 uncultured Duganella sp.
AGACCGCCGCGGTGAACGCGCTGTGGGGCCTGATGAACACCTACGACACGCTGAAGAACGTGTTGAACTGGTCCTCGCTGGACGGCAACAACACCGCCACCTATATCGCAGTCCACGTCGACAACAACTACGACAACGCCTTCTTCGACCCGAACTGCAAGTGCATGTACATCGGCGACGGCGGCACCAGCTTCACCAACCTCGGTTCGATCGACGTGATCGGCCACGAGATGGGTCACGGCGTGATGGACGCTACCTCCAACCTGACCTACTCCGGCGAGTCGGGCGGCCTGAACGAATCGAACTCCGACATCATCGGCGAAGCCGTGGAAGCATATGCCCGCAACGGCGGCACCGGCACCACCATCCCGCTGACCGGCAACGACTGGATGATGGGCAAGGAAATCAGCAAGAGCGGCAGCCCGCTGCGCTGGATGTGGAAGCCTTCCAAGGACGGCAAGTCGAAGGACGCCTGGAGCAGCACCCTGGGCAGCCTGAACGTGCACTACTCCTCGGGCCCGAACAACCGCATGTTCTACTTCCTGGCCAAGGGTTCCAACTCTTCCTCGTCGAGCGAGATGTACAGCCAGTACCTGACCAAGCAGCCGTTGGCGATGACCGGTATCGGCACCGACAAGGCCTTCCGCATCTGGTTCAAGGCGGCCACCACCAAGTTCACTTCCTCCACCAACTATGCCGACGCACGCAACAAGACCGTGCTGGCAGCGGAAGAACTGTACGGCGTGGGCAGCCCTGAATCGATCGCGGTCAAGCGCGCTTACGCGGCCATCAACGTCGGCACCGACGTCGATGAAGCCGGTGCAAGCGGCGTGTCGATCACGACCCAGCCGAACAACATCACCGTGGCGCCGGGCGGCACCGCTTCCTTCACCGTGGCGGCATCGGGCGGCACAGCGCCGTACAGCTACCAGTGGTACCGCAACGGCACCATGGTGAGCGGCGCCACCTCGGCCACCTATTCGTTCACCGCGCAAACGGCGGACAACGGCGCCGTGTTCAACGCCGTGGTCAGCGACTCGTCCTCGCCGGTGAAGACTGCCACCTCCAGCAACGCCACCCTGACCGTGAGCGGCACGCAGAACGAGCTGGTGGTGAACGGCGGCTTCGAGTCCGGCACCTCGCCATGGGCCGGCAGCACTGGCGTGATCGGCAACTACAGCGGCCAGACTGCTTACGAAGGCACCCGCTTCGCATGGCTGGGCGGCAATGGCAGCACGGCGACCGAAACCCTGTACCAGACCGTGACCATCCCGTCCACCGCGACCTCGGCGAACTTCTCGTTCGCGCTGCATATCGACACCAACGAGTCGGGCAGCACCGCGTACGACAAGCTGGTGGTAACCGTGAAGAATTCTTCCGGCACCACCCTGGGCACCCTGGCTACCTACTCCAACGCGAATGCGGCCAGCGGCTACCAGATCCGCAACTTCAACCTGTTGGCGTACAAGGGTCAGACCATCCGCCTGCACTTCAACATGACGGAAGACGCGTCGCTGCAGACTTCCTTCGTGGTTGATAAGGTCAGCCTGCAAGTCCAGTAAACCGGGTTAAACCGGAAAACCGGGGTACGGCCCAAGGGGCCGGACCCCTGTGCGGCTATCGTCGTCCCTCTAAACGATAGCTGCACAAGTCACGTTTCCCCTTCGCCCCGGTGCTATGATGTTCCCCTTGTTTTTTAAGGAGGCAGCATGGGCATTGGTATTGGCGGCAAAACAATGGAAGAGGCACTGGCGTCCCTGTCGGACATGACGGCAGGCGCTACGCCGATCGGCAAGGACGAGCACCTGGCACGCATCGAGAAGGCACAAGCCTTCATGCGCCAGCAGGGCATTGCCGCCATCTATATCAATGCAGGTTCCAGCCTGCTCTACTTCACCGGCACCAAATGGAATCCGAGCGAGCGCATGGTCGGCGCCATCCTGCCTGCCAGCGGCGCGGTCGAATACATCGCCCCGGCGTTCGAGGAGAACACGCTGCACGACTTCATGCTGGTGCCGGGCACGGTCAACAGCTGGCATGAGCATGAAAGCCCGTATGCGCTGTTCATCGCAGTCCTGAAGAAAATGGGCATTGTGCCGAACGCCGCACAGCCGCCGCGCATCGGCATCGACGAGTCGGCCGCCTTCTTCATCTACGACGGCATCCGCCCGCTGGCCGAGGGCTATGCGCTGGAAAACGCGCGCCCCGTCACCGCGCATTGCCGCACCCGCAAGTCGAAGGCGGAAATCGCCCTGATGCAGCGCACCAAGGACATGACCCTGGCCGTGCACATCGCCGCCGCCAGCATCCTGCGCGAAGGCATCACCACCACCGAGGTGGCGGAGTTCATCGACAAGGCGCACCGCAAGGTCGGCGCGCCGGCCGGCTCCTATTTCGTGATCGTGCTGTTCGGCGTGGCCAGCTCCTTCCCGCACGGCGTCTCCTACGTGCAGACGCTGAAGAAGGGCGACACGGTACTGATCGATACCGGCTGCAAGCTGCACAACTACATTTCCGACATCACCCGCACCTATGTGTATGGCGAACCGAGCGAACGCCAGCGCCAGGTGTGGAATGCGGAGAAGGCGGCGCAGCAGGCCGCGTTCGAAGCGGCCCAGCTGGGCGTGCCGTGCGAACAGGTGGACCAGGCCGCGCGCCGCTCCCTACTGGCGAACGGCTTTGGGCCGGAGTACAAGCTGCCAGGCTTGCCGCACCGTACCGGCCACGGTATTGGCCTCGATATCCACGAATGGCCTTACCTGGTCGGCGGCGACAAGACCCCGCTCGACGTCGGCATGACCTTCTCCAACGAACCGATGATCGTGGCGCCCGGCGAATTCGGCGTGCGCCTGGAAGACCATTTCTACATGGCGGAAGACGGCCCGCGCTGGTTCACCAAACCGTCGCACTCCATCGACGATCCCTTCGGCCTGCAGGCCTGAGGGACCACGGCCGGCGGCATCAGCGCATGCCGCCCTGCGCCCCGCCCGTCGCGCCCTGCGGCGCCAGCGAGCGCAGGTAGGCGATCATGGCGGACATGTCCGCATCGTTGATGTTGTGGTACCAGTCGAACGCCATCGGCGGCCGGTAAGGCTGGCCGTTGCGGTCCTTGCCGGTGCGGATGGCGGCGGCGATCTGCGCATCGCTCCAGTCGCGCAAGCCTTCCGCGTGCGGCGTGATGTTGCGCGCATAGCTTTCGCCCCACGGTCCCTTGAATACCTGGCCGCCGGCGCCGGTGCGCGCTTCCACCAGGCCGCCCCTCTCGTCGCGCGGGGTATGGCATTCCATGCAGTGCGCAATCGTCACCAGGTAGCGGCCATAAGCCACCTTGTCCTTCGGCGCCGGCGCGCTGACCTTCTTCAGCGGCGGGCCATAGTTCGGCGGCAGCGGAATGTTGAATACCGACTTGGGTACCTTGTTCGCCACCGCCGGCTGCGCGCGCAGGTACTTGATGGTGGCGGCCAGGTCGTCGTCGGACATGGCGCGGTAGAAGTGGATCGGCATCGGCGGGCCAACCAGGCTGCCGTCGGGCCGGATCCCTTCGCGGATCGCCTTGCCCAACTGGGCGTCGGTCCATTTGCCGATGCCTGTTTCGGGGTCCGGCGTGATGTTGGAAGCGTAGGCCTTCAGCACCCCGAGGTCGAATTCATATCCGCCCGCCAGGCCCCTGGACGCCACCACGGCGCCCTTTTCGTCGCGCACCCCATGGCAATTGGCGCAGGCAAGCACGCCCTCCACCAGGTACTTGCCGCGCACAAGTTGCGCATCCGCCGCCGGCGCATTGGCGGCAACCAGGCTGCACGCCAGGACGATCCCAAGTTTTCTCATTTTCCACATCTCCAGATCAAAGCATTCATGCTTGCACAGAAATGTCATATTGAAATGCAAATTTGGCAATTTGTTTATTAAAAATATATTAAATTCGGCTTCATGCCGGCTTCATACCGGCTGCACATTCGGCAGTTACTGTGCACGCCATGGATACCTCGACCTCCCTCCAGCGCGTCACCTACGCCTACCTGCTGGCCGTCAGCTGCGCGACGGTCACTTTCGTCTTCGGCAATGAACTGTGGGACTTGGCCGCCCATGGCGACCGTACCTTCCGCTTCCCGCTCGCCACGCTGGTGCTGGCCTGGATCATGGCGTTCGGCGCGGCGCTACTGCCCTATGCCGCCGGCATGGCGCTCGCCTGCCGCCGCGGCATCCGCAGCGCGCGCTATTTCATCGGCGGTGCGACCGCCACGGCGCTGGCTTACCTGCCCTTGCTGGCCTGCGCCTACGCCCCGCGCCACCTACTGCGGCTGGCGCCCATGCTGGCGCTCGCGGGACTGGCCGCGGGGGCCGCGTGCTGGCGTGTGCTAAAGTCGGCGCACGATGAAGATACTGTTCCTGCTGTTTAGCGCGCTGCTGGTGGCGGCGCTGGTGATGGACCGGCTGCGTCAATGGCGCGGCGGCAGGCGCAATGCGCACAGCCAATGCGCGCTGTGCGCCGCCGACATCCAATGGAATAACACGGAGGAGCTGCCGCTCGCCTCTGGCGGCGGCGCGAAGATGAAGGTGTGCCAGCGCTGCCACGCACGCCACTACACATTGAAGTGGACTGCCGTGCTGCTGGTCGCGCTGGGCTTTGCGGCCGTGGCCTTTATGCTTGCCTGGACACCAAAATAAGGACGTCCGAGCTGAATGCTGCCGCCGGTGCCGCAGGTCTGATCAATTGGCCTTTTGCGCGCCGGTAAAGCTGAGGGACGGCAGTTCCTTCTGGGCCTCTTCGGCGCTGACCAGTTCCGGAATCACGTGGCCAACCATCAGGCCCATTTGCACTTTGGTGCGGACATATTTGATCTCGCCTTTATCCAGGACGAAGGTCAGCTTGTTGGTCGCTTCGGTGCTGGTGGCCGCTTCGTGGCTGCCGGCGGCTGCGTCGACAAAGAAATAGCCGCCCGGGACAGAATCACCCACAGCCGCACCATCGAACTTGATCGAAGGCCGCACAGCGCCGCCGACAAAACTGTCGGTACGGTAGAAGTAAACACGCCCCTGCTCCGCGGCCAGTTTCGGCATGGCGGCTTCCTGTTGGGCGAATTTAGGACCGGTCGCCGCGCAACCAGTCAGCACTGCAGCAGCGGCAATCGCCGCCAGGGATACGAACCTCATTGAAACTCCTGTTATGGTTTGAAAGAAAGGGAGACCGGCTGCTGTGCCGAATACGCGCGCTCCGCTGGCAGGTAGAAGCCAACCAACTTGCCGTCCCGGACGACCAGCCAGGCCTCGTGGATATGGCTACCTTCGACTGTCAGGACGTGCTGGTATGGCCGTAGCACGTCGCCTTGTTCAACCTGGCCGACGCGGGTCCATTGGCTGCCCCGCTTCAGCGTCCGTTCATAACCTGTCGCCAGACGCAGTGGAACGTCGGCCTCCAATGTAAGCTGCTCGTTCGCAGCGATCGGAGTCATTAGTGCAGGCTGGTATGCGACAGCACAACCGCACAGAAGCAAGGCAAGGGTCAGGTGGACGGCAGATTTCATAGGCGCGTAATGATAACCGCCAACATCGTCATGAAAACTCTCACATTTTCACAATCTGCCTGATCGATTACTGGGGGCAGCAGGGGGAGCGCAGCCTGAGCCGCGCTCGGCTTTGCGGCCGTGGCCTTTATGCTCGCTTGGACACCAAGGTGAGGATGTCGTAGCTGGCCACCAGTTCGTCGTTCTGGTTGGTCACCTGCACGTCCCACGCCACCACGCCCTGGCCGCGGCCCTTGTCGTCGGTGCGGTTGCGGTCGACCTTGCGCTTGCACGTCAGGCGGGCGCGGATGGTGTCGCCGATCGCCACCGGGGTGATGAAGCGCAGGTTGTCCAGGCCGTAGTTGGCCAGCACAGGGCCCGGCGCCGGGGACACGAACAGGCCCGCAGCCGCCGACAGCACGAAGTAGCCGTGGGCGATGCGCTTGCCGAACTGGGTGTCCTTCGCCGCGATCTCGTCGAAGTGCATGTAGAAGAAGTCGCCCGAAATGCCGCCGAAGTTGACGATGTCCGCCTCGCTCACCGTGCGGCGGTGGGTCAGCAGGGAATCGCCGATCTCCAGGTCTTCGAAGCACTTGCGGAACGGGTGCACCTCGCTTTCCTTGACGGCGCCGCCGCGCACGTATTCGCCCGTGATGGCGGTCAGCATCGTCGGCGAGCCTTGCACCGCGGCGCGCTGCAGGAAGTGGCGCACGGCGCGGATGCCGCCCAGCTCTTCGCCGCCGCCCGCGCGGCCCGGACCGCCGTGCTTCAGCTGTGGCAGCGGCGAGCCGTGGCCGGTGGAGTCGACCGATGCTTCGCGGTCCAGCACGTGCACGCGGCCGTGCGAGGCGGCGGCGATCGGCACGGCGTAGGCGGCGGTGCGCGGATCCTTGGTCACCAGCGTCGACACCAGCGAACCCTTGCCGCGCGCGGCCAGTTCCAGCGCTTCGTCGATGGAGTCGTAGGTCATCATGGTGCTAACCGGGCCGAAGGCTTCCACGTCGTGCACCGCATCGTTCTGCAGCGCATTGCGGCACATCAGCAGCGTCGGCGCGAAGAAGGCACCGTTTTCGACGCCCTCGCCCACCAGCTTCAGCGCAGCGGCGCCGCCGAACAGGATTTCATTGCCCTGCGCCAGCTGGGCCACGCGCTCGGCCACGTCGCGCTGCTGGTCTTTCGAGGCCAGGGCGCCCATGCGCACGCCTTCCACCGACGGATCGCCCACCACCACCTTGGCCAGGCGCTCGCGCAGCTTTTCCGCCACCGCATCCGCATGCTGGCGCGGCACGATGATGCGGCGCACGGCGGTACATTTCTGGCCCGCCTTGGTGGTCATTTCGCGCTGCACTTCCTTGACGAACAGGTCGAACTCGGGATCGTCCGGCGTGACGTCCGGCGCCAGGATCGCGCAGTTCAGGGAGTCCGCTTCCGCCGTGAACGGCACGGAATTGGCGATCAGGTTGCGGTTGGCGCGCAGTTTGGCGGCGGTGTCGGCGGAGCCGGTGAAGGTCACCATGTCCGATCCGCCCAGGCGGTCCAGCAGGTCGCCGGTGCTGCCGATCACCAGCTGCAGCGCGCCTTCCGGCAGCAGGCCGGAATCGTTGATCATGCGCACCAGGGCTTCGGTCAGGTACGACGTGGCGCTGGCCGGCTTGCCGATGCACGGCATGGCCGCCAGGAAGGATGGCGCGAACTTTTCCAGCAAGCCCCAGATCGGGAAGTTGAAGGCGTTGATGTGCACCGCGATGCCGCCGCGCGGCACGAGGATGTGGGTGCCGGAGAACCCGCCGCGCTTGCCCAGCGCCATGGCCGGGCCTTCGTGCAGCACGTTGGACGAAGGCAGCTCGCGCGAACCCATGCTGGCGTAGGCGAACAGGGTGCCGATGCCGCCTTCCACGTCGACCCAGCTGTCCGGGCGTGTGGCGCCGGTCAGGTGCGAGATGGCATATAGCTCCTCCTTGCGCTCCATCAGGTACAGCGCCAGGGCTTTCAGGCACTGGGCGCGGGTCTGGAAGTCCAGCTTCATGAGGGCCGGCACGCCGGTCTTGCGGCCGTAGTGCACGGCTTCCGCGAAGTCGATCCGTTCGGCGTGGGTGTGGTAGATGACGCGGTTGTCCAGGGCGCTGTGCAGCGCGGTGGCCGCTTCCTTGCCTTGCCAGCGGCCGCCGATGAAGCTTTGCAGGGTGTGTACCATTTGTAGTCTCCGTTATTTATTCTCGAATGCTTGCTTGTGCAGGTGCATGGGGAGCGAGCTTTCCCACTGCATGCGCGGGCGGTCCGGCGCAGCCTCGGTGTCGGGCTGGCACTCGCGCATGGTCTGCGCCGAGCGCACCGCCAGTTCGTGGTACTGGTGCGTGCCAGAGCCTTTCCATTGCAGTTCGGTGTCGGTCACCTGGCGCAGGATGCGCGCGGGGGCGCCGACCACCATGCTGCGCGGCGGGATCTCCATGCCCGCCTTCACGAAGGCGGCGGCGCCGATGATGCTCTCGGCGCCGACCACGGCGTTGTCCATCACCACCGCGTTCATGCCCACCAGGGCGTTGCGGCCGATGCGGCAGCCGTGCAGCACGGCGCCGTGGCCGATGTGGCCGTCCTGCTCCACGACCGTGTCGCCGCCCGGGAAGCCGTGCATTACGCAGGTGTCCTGTACGTTGGCGCCCTCCTCCAGGATCAGGCGCCCGAAGTCGCCGCGCAGCGACGCCAGCGGCGCCACATAGCAGCGCGGTCCCACGATCACGTCGCCGATCAGCACGGCGGTCGGGTGCACATAGGCGGTCGGGTGGACCACCGGGCGCACGCCATTGATTTCGTAGCAAGGCATGGTCAGGCCCGCTCGCAACGTTCGATAACCAGCGCGATGCCCTGGCCGACGCCGATGCACATGGTGCACAGCGCGTAGCGGCCGCCAATGCGCTCCAGCTGGTTCAGTGCCGTGGTCACCAGGCGTGCACCCGATGCGCCCAGCGGGTGGCCGATGGCGATGGCGCCGCCGTTCGGGTTGACGCGGGCATCATCGTCCGCCAGGCCCAGGTCGCGCGTGACCGCCAGTCCTTGCGCGGCAAAGGCTTCGTTCAGTTCGATCACGTCCATCTGTTCGATGCCAAGGCCCAGTTGCGCCAGCACCTTTTTGCTGGCCGGCGAAGGGCCAAAGCCCATGATGCGCGGCGCCAGGCCGGCGGTCGCCATGCCCAGCACCTTGGCGCGCGGCTTCAGGCCGAACTTGTCGACGGCGGCGGCGGACGCCAGCAGCAGCGCGCAGGCGCCGTCGTTGACGCCGGAGGCGTTGCCGGCGGTGACGGTGCCGTCCGGCTTGACCACGCCTTTCAGTTTGGCCAGCGCTTCCAGCGTGGTGTCCGGGCGCGGATGTTCGTCCGTGTCGACAACCTTCGGCTCGCCTTTCTTCTGCGGAATGGTGACCGGCACGATTTCGCCCTTGAAGAAGCCGGCGGCGTGCGCGGCGGCCCAGCGCTGCTGACTGCGCACGGCGAAGGCATCCTGGTCGGCGCGCGCCACGGCCCATTCCTGCGCGACGTTTTCGGCCGTCTCGGGCATGGAGTCGATGCCGTACTGCGCCTTCATCAGCGGATTGACGAAACGCCAGCCGATGGTGGTGTCCTCGATCTTCGCGCTGCGCGAGAAGGCGCTGTCCGCCTTGCCCATCACGAACGGTGCGCGGGTCATGCTTTCCACGCCGCCTGCGATCACCAGTTGCGCCTCGCCCGACTTGATGGCGCGCGCCGCGATGCCCACCGC
>CBHWEO010000225.1:0-9245 GCA_966112955.1 uncultured Duganella sp.
ACCAGGAACTTGAGGAAATCGATCTGCTGGTAGTCGCTGATCTGCAGCTTGCCGACCTTCACCAGCAGAGGCTCCCCATCCGAAGCCTTGGCCGGCGCCTTCGCAGCGGCGGCAGGCGCCGGCGGGACCTTGCCCTGGTGGACGTCGATTTCCGCGCTATCCGAAGCGACGGAAGCGATATCCAGGGTGCGCTTCGCGCTGTCGAATGCAATGTCCTGTACGCGCAAGCCGAATTTGGCCAGGTCCGCGCGCAGCTTGCCCTGCGGCGTGTCGTCGGCGTAGTGCAATGCCGCGCCGATGACGGCAAGCTCCTTCAGCAGCACGACAGGGCCGGCAGCAGACGGCTTCGCGTCGGACGCGGGGCCGGCCGGCGCCAGCTGGTCCAGGTTCAGCTTCCCGTCCTGGCCGCGTTTGACGTCCAGCTCCAGGCCATCGATGGCGACCTGCGCGATCTCGAAGCGTTGCGCCAGCAAATCCAGCTTGCCCAGCCTGACTTTCAGCGCATCCAGCTTCGCCACCTGCTTGCCATCCAGCTGCTGCAGTTGCACGCCCGACAATTGGGCTTCCCCGCCCAGCACCAGCGAAGCCGGCTTGTCCTTCGGCTGCACTACGGCCAGCTTGAGCTTTGCCTCCAGGTGGGCGGACGGCAGCTTGAAGCCAGGCTTGAACGGCAGGTACCCCAGGTAGGCGGTGAGGTCAACCTTGTCGATATCCAGGTCCAGCGCATAATCCCTGGGTTCCGCGAACGGGCGCGCCTTGCCCTTCAGGAGCAGCGGCGCACCATTGATATTGGCGCTGAACAAAGGCTCCACGAAAATCGTCACGTCCGCCGGCAGCGACGACACGAACGGCAAGCCCAGTTTCAGATCCTGTACCTTGTGCGTCACACCGGCCGGCTTGTCCTCGAACGCAAGGCTGCCCTCTTCCAGCTGGATATTGTTGACGGAGAAGCGCGCCGGCTCGGGCGAAGGCGGCTGGCTGGCGGCCAGCTGCAGGATGTCATCGATGTTGTAGCGGTTGTCGGCACTGCGCACCAGGTGCACGTAAGGCCTGGTCAGGCGCACTTCCTGCACCACCGGCGCAAGGCGCGCCACGGATTGCCAGGACAGGTCGGCCCCCAGCCGCTCGAAGCTGGCGAAAACCGTGCTGCCATCCTGCTCCATCATCTTCAGGCCACGCACCGAAGCGCTGAGCGTGAAAGGGTTGAAGGAGACTTCCTCGATGCTCAATTGGCGATGCAATTTGTCCGCCGCCTGCCGCGTCGCCTGCGACTTGACGATTGCCGGCACGGCAAGGAATCCAATGCCGGCATATGCCAGCAGCAGCCCCGCGAGCGTGCCGGGAACAAGGTATTTCACTGGTGGGATCTTCATAGCCCGCTATTGTAATCGCACACGCCCTGCGGAAAAATCCGCGCCAGCCACGCTTTCTGCGCGTCGCTGAAGCGCACCGATGGCCCGTAAGTACCGTCCGCAAGCGCCGCCGCCACGGGCTTCAACCTGCACTTGAAGACATCGCCCCGGATCGACTCGCCGGCCACCATGCGCGGGCTGCTGTGGATAGGGAAGTCCTGCGTACACATGCCGGGCTTTGCCCCATCGAGCACGCCGTCCCAGGCATGCGGGCCGGATGCGATCACGTTGCCGCCGCTGTCCACGCAGCGGTCGGCAAATTCGGCCGGTGCGCTGCCGCCCGCCAGGTAAGCATCCAGCACGGACAGCGCCTTCACCACCTGGCCCGGCAAGTCGGTGTCCGGCTGCACGAACCAGATAACCTGCCGGCTGGCCTCGGCCGGGTTGCGCGCCAGCAGGCGTGCCCGCACGGAGAACGCTTGCCGCGCATTGTGCATGTCCAGTTCCGCCTCGCGGTAAGGCCGCAGGTCGATCATCGGAATGCCAAGGCGTTTGCCCGTGAAGACGTGGCCCGAATCGAAGGCCGCGCGAATCGCCCGCTCCTCTCCCGCCCGGCGCGGCGCCGGCGTACCGGCCGGATCGCGGCAGCTCGCACTGCGCTGCATATTGCCAGAGTCGAAAGGGTCGCTGTCCTGCTTCCACGGCACGAAATCACGCTGCGCCTTCCAGCTTCCGGCACAGGCGTTCAGGCGCAGGAATTCGTCCACGTCGATCTTGCCCGCCGCCAGTGCAGACAGTCCGTACTGCACCCCGACGTTATCGAGCGGGATCGGCGCGTAGCCTTCCGCATCCGTGCCGTAGATATCTTCCAGGTCGTTCCAGTGGGTCCACTTCACTTTCGCAAATACAGCCGGATCGTAGCCATAGGCGGCAATCGCCTTGTCGTAACGGCCGTCGCGGAAATGGGGATTGAGTACAGTCGGTACCGCAAAACGCCAGCCGTTGATGCACTCCGTCGTCCCCGGCTTGCCGGTGATCGGGTTGCGCGCCGTGTCGCTGGCATTCATGCCCTCCACCAGCGATTGCCTGCTCCACGTGGCCCATGGCGAGTCCGGGTCGCGCGCCACCTCGTCGCGGAAGTACTGGCCCAGCAAGGGGCAATCGGACACCGGTATCGCCTGCGTCACCATGTCCGGATACGACTGCACCGGAATCCCCGCATCGAACAGCCCGGGATGGTTCTGCGCAAACAGGTACTGCTGCACCGCCCCGCCCGAGCCGCCGATGCCGACCGTATACACCGGCTTGCCGTACTTCGCGATGAAATGCGCCTTGGTCTGCGCCGCCGTCTCCTCGGCCAGCCGCATGTTGTAATGAACGCCGGACTCATTGCCCGACGAACTGGCAATGGCATAGCCTTGCGCCAACAGCTTGGGCATCAGCTGCTTTTCCGAGCCGTTTAGCGCGTCGTTGAACCACATGGCAAGCCCCTGCTGGTGGCCGATGCCGACACCGCCCCGCATCCAGTACACCAGCTTGCGGTTCCAGGCCACTTTTTCCGGCATTGCGATCGTGTAGATGAAGCGGTTGATGGTCCCGGCTTCCACCCGCACGGTAAGCGCCTGCGGGTCCGGCGGCGCGGCAGGGTCGACCGGTTTGAATCCGGTGCCGGTAAAGTAGAACTGTTGGAGACGCGGCTCGATGGCGCACTGGCTGCTGTAGCCCGTTACCTTGCCGGCCTCGTCGCGCACCGGATGGCCGATACCTTGCTGGTTGTCGATCAGCGGCTGGCCAAGGCCCGATTCCGCCGTTCGGCAGACGAAGGGCTGCTGCTGGTGCTGTTGCGGGGTACTGCAACCTGCCAGGGTGATAGCCGCCAGGGCGGCCAGGATCCAAGCTTTCATGGCGCCTCCTCCTTGGATGCCAAGTCTACTCCATCAGAGCTGGAACACCCTGGCCAGGAAGCGTCGAACGTCTGCCTCCGCCCTTTTTGCCGCCCCGAAGTCGTTGCCGACAAAAACCCCGGTCGTGCGGCATGTCGGATAATTGAAGGCGCGGGCAAAGTCCTGGTAGCGTTTGAACGTCTCTCCGGTTTTCAGGATGCGGTATTCCCACTTCACTGGGTCAATTTCGCTGGGCGGGCAGTTCCGGATGGTCTGGGCGTCCGGCAGTGACTTGAAGTAGGCCGTCGTGTTGTCGAAATCATGGTAGGCCTCTTCGTAGACATGTACTTCGACGTCCTGTCCGGCCTCTTTCATTGCCGCACCAAACTCGATGCAGGCTTGGGGCGGCGTGTAATTATCCTTGCCGGCCAGTGCCATCATGATGGGTGCCCCGGTCAGTGGCGATGGCCTGGACCAATACCTTATCTGGCAACCAGGGTAAAACGCAATATGGGCAGCGAAATGCGCATCATCCGTAACGACGCCCTTGCGGAACGGATCGACCGCGGTTTCAAGTGCCGCGACGCCGCCGCGCGAAAAACCGATCACCCCAATACGCTTGCGGTCGATGCGCGGGTCTGCAGCCAGTATCTTCAGCGCCGACAGCGCATCGGCATCGTTCGCAGACTGGTCGAGCAACAACTGGTCATCAACCGTGCGCTCAATATGCCGCGGCGTGAACGAATCGACGAGAAAGGTCGCGATGCCGAGCTGGTTGAAAAAGGGCACCCACCGCTCTGTGTCCTTCTTCTGGATGCCGGCCGAGCCGTGTGCAATCACCATCGCGGGAACGGGTCCTGTGGTGCCGGTCGGCAGCGACAGCGTTCCCCAGATCGGCGTTGGCGTCGGGTCATAGGTGCGGTGTGCCAGTTCGAAACGGCTCTTGGGCGTGACGCTGTTGAAATCGATCCGCGACTGCTGGGCAAGTGCCGGAGCAGCAGCGAGCAGCATCCACGCCAGCGTGATGACAATTCTGGAGTCCATGCTCCGGATTCTAGAACAGCACTGTTAGAAAGTGTGCATTTTGCCCCCGCCCTTCCCCTCTATAATCTCCTTGATAATCACTTTCGCTGGCAAGCATGGCCGACCTGACCTTGACGGGGATGTCCCCCGCGACGTGGAGCTTCGAAGTTCCGATCAACACCAACCTGGTATTCACGTTCAGTGCGCCGGTGTTCGCCGGCGCTGGCGCCATCGTCATCACACTGGCCGGCAAAACGGTACTCAGCGCAGACATCCATAGCGACCGCGTCACCATCAGCGGCAACACGGTGACGCTCGATCCGGCCAGCGATTTCCTGTACGGCCAGGACTACCGCATCAGCATTCCCGCCGGGCTGGTGGTGGACGCAAACAAGGTGCCGCTGACCGCGCCGGGTCCCGCCGGCTTCTTTACCGATTTCGATCCCACGCCGGTACACCTGGTCGGCACCGACAATGCCGACGACCTTTACGGTGGCAGCGGCAACGATTATCTCGAAGGGAGAGGCGGCAACGATAACCTGAACGGCCGCCGCGGCGACAACACACTGTATGGCGGCGATGGCGACGATGCGCTGGGCGCCAGTTCCGGCAATGACCTGCTTGATGGGGGCGCCGGCAATGACCAGCTGAATAGCGGCACCGGCACGGACCAGCTGTTCGGCGGCGCGGGCAACGACACCCTTTCCATGGAAGGCAACGGCACCGCGGACGGCGGCGACGGCGACGATTCCTTGTCGTCCTATAGCGGCAATGCGACCCTCGATGGCGGCGCAGGCAATGACAGCTTCGACATCGCTTCCACCACCGGTACGGGCACTACCCAAGCCAACGGCGGCATTGGCAACGACAGCTTCCGCATTTCCCTTTCCGCCACCAGCACCACGCAGCTCATCCTGAGCGGCGGCGAGGGGCGAGACAGTTATAACTTTGTCGAGGTGGGTAAGTCCGCCATCATCATCACCGATTTCCAGCCCGGTCAGGACACGATGAACATCGCCAGGCTGGTGGAGAACAGTGTCAACGGCAACCCCTTCGGGCCGGCGGGCTTCCTGCGCGCGCAGCAGCAGGGAGCGGACGTGGTGATCGATATCGATGAAGATGGCGCGGCGGGCAACGCGGCGGCATGGCACCCGCTGTTCGTATTGAAGAACGTCAACCTTGCCAGCCTGACGGCGGCGGAGTTCGGCGGCCAGTTCTGGCCGGACGGCCGCGCTCTCAACACGCCGATCCAGGGCACGGCCGACAAGGACGAAATCCACGGTTCGCCCATGCCAGAAGTGATCGCAGGCGGCGCCGGCAACGACGAGCTGTGGGGCGAACGGGGTGACGACCAGATTTTCGGCGACGCCGGCAACGACTGGCTGTACGGAGGATTGGGCAACGACATCCTGAACGGCGGCGATGGCGACGACCGGCTGGATGGCCAGGAAGGCGACGACACGCTGCTGGGCGGCGCGGGCGACGATTACCTGTCGTCCGGCAGCTTCAACTGGTATGGCCCGGCCGGCTACAACATCCTCGATGGCGGCGAAGGCAACGACACCATCGAGGTGACCGGCGGCACCGGCAAGGCAATCGGTGGCGCAGGCATTGACGGCGTCGTCGTCAAAGGCGGCAACGTCACCATCGACACCGGCGCGGAGGGCGACCGCATCATCGTACAGGCGGCCGACGCCGACATCACCGCCACTGGAGGCTCCGGCCAGGACCGCTACGAGTTCGGCCCCAGCCTCGACAAACTTGTGATCATCACCGACTTCGAAGTCGGCCCCCTCGGCGACGTGATCGACCCGTACACGGCGCTGGCCAATCCGCCGCAAACCAACATCTTCGGCAACGGCCAGCTGCGCCTGCAGCAGCAAGGCAATGACACCCTGGTGCAACTGGACCACGACGGCACGGCCGGACCGGAAGGCTTCCGTACCCTCGCCATCCTGCAGAATGTGCAGGCCGGCAGCCTGGTACGCGAGAATTTCGCCTATGGCATCGACCTGGCCGGCAGCAACCAGGCCGCTCCCGTGATCGGCAGCGCCGGCAACGACAAGATCCGTGGCTACTTCCTCAACGACCGCCTGGAAGGCATGGATGGCAACGACAACTTGTACGGTGCGGAAGGCAACGACGTTCTCCTGGGCGGCAATGGCAACGACGTGCTGGATGGCGGCGCGGGGAGCAACACGCTCGACGGCGGCGCCGGAATCGATACGGTCGCCTACAGCTTTATTCCGGCAGCCGGCACCATCGTGCGCGAAAACGGCACCACCCGCATCACCAAAACGGACGGCACCGACACCTTGGTCGGTGTCGAGCGCGTGCACTTCTACGAGTACCACTGGTGGCTGGAAACCAACGAGAACTATCGCATTGCCTACGACGTCGACGGCAACGCCGGCACGGTATATCGGCTGTACCAGGCCGCTTTTGACCGCAAGCCGGACGGCTATGGCTATAACTTCTGGCTAGGCCAATACGACAAGGGGATCAGTCTGGGCGACATCGCCGGGGCCTTCATCAACTCCAACGAGTTCCGCGCGCTGTACGGCGACAATCCAACCAACGCCGAATTCGTCACGCGCCTGTACCACAACATCCTGCACCGCGAGCCGGAGGAAGGCGGCTACACCTTCTGGAACAGGGTGCTCGACCAGAACCTGGTCACGCGCGCCGAAGTGCTGTACAACTTCAGCGAAAGCAAGGAAAACGTGGCTGCTGTCGCCGCCATCATCGGCGACAGCATCAGCTGGAACTACATCGGCTAACGCCGTATGCCAGAATACCGTTTTAACTTGGTAAAAGACCTATGCAATTTCCCAGCTTTAGCGATAAATTTTCGGACAACCTGGCCCTGCTTCCTGCGGTAGATACGGTTGCGGCTATCGAACTTGTCGACCATTCCGGCACGCCGGTGGCGAAGATTGAAAACAAACCTGGCCAGGCGGGATCGCTGCGCGTGTACTCCTGGCTCGCCGGAACGTTCGGCGGGATCACGCCTGAAGCGGCGGAACTGGGCCTGAAAATCTATGCCGAGCACACGCAGGATGCCCGCACCAACCCGGGCAAGCATCCCAACATCGATCGCCTGTTCGACATCAAGACGCCAGCTCAAACCCTGCAGGCAAAAAGCCTGTAAGCGAGTCGAAATGCAAAAAGCCCAGCCGGAAGGCTGGGCTTTTCTTTATTCTGGCTCCCCGACCTGGACTCGAACCAGGGACCTGCGGATTAACAGTCCGTCGCTCTACCGACTGAGCTATCAGGGAAAAGAGGCCGCATTATAACGACCCTTTTCCGGCCTGACAAGCGCACCTGTCGAAAAAAATCTCACCGCCAGAATTTGCCAAAAAGACATGATTCCGCAACAATGGCATCCACGCGGTTTTGCCCGCATTCCAAGGAACCCTTTGATGCAACTGAAATTGTCTTTGCTATCCGCTCTGCTCGTGTCGCTGCCAGCCCACGCCAACGACTGGAGCGCCATCGCCACGCGCGACGTCCAGTTCACCCTCGACACCATCCGCAGCAGCCACGCCGGCGCCGTCGCGGGCCAGTATGACGTGGTCGCCGCACTGGAAACTGGCGCCCGCAGCGCCCTGCTGCAGGCGGAACAGGCGACCACCGAGCGCGATTACAAACGCACGCTGGCCCGGCTCATCTTCAGCATTGCCGACCCACACAGCAACATCAACCTGCAGCAGAAGAACATCATCGGCTGGACCGGCCTCGTGCTGGACAAGGTGGGCGACCAGTACCGCGTCACCTGGTCGGAGCCCGGCTGGCCGCACCCCCTGCCGCCGGCCAATGCGATCGCGCAAAGCTGCGACGGCATCTGGACCGGCAGTTTCATCAAATTCGGCGTGGCGCCTTTCACGCCCTATGGGACGGAATTCCCCGCCGCCGCCAGCACCGCAGCGCGCCAGGCCATGTTCGACAACGGGCTGGTCACGCCGCCCAAGCAATGCAGCTTCATCCTGCCGGACGGCAGTGTGCGCAACTATGATCTGCCGCTGCGCGCCGCGGCGGACATCGGCGAACAGCGCATGCAGCAGGTGGCTCGCCAACTGGTGACGAAAGCGCGTCCGCCGGGCTTGTACCCGCTGGCCAGCGGCATGCACTGGGTCGGCATGCCCGACTTTAACGGCGCCAAATCCGGCCCCGCTTACGAAAAGCTCTACCCCGAGCTGGAAAAGCTGCGCAAGGAAAAATGGATCGTCTTCGATTTGCGCGGCAATGGCGGCGGCGATTCGTCCTGGGGCAGCCGTGCGCTCAAGGCCTTGTACGGCAAGGAATACAGCGAGCAGCTGTCCGATGTGCCGGCCTACGCCAAATACCTGATCGCCAGCCAGGCGACCATCGACCTTTACAAGCACTACGCCAGTGCGCCTGAATTCGCGGCGTCGCGCGAGGAATCCGAACGCACCCTGCTCAAGCTGGAGGCCGCGCGCAAGAACGGGGATAAGCTGGTCCAGGTCGTCGGCATGACTCCGGAGGAAAACGCAGCGCTGGCGGCAAAGGTGCGCCGGCGCCCGGGCGGCCCGCGCATCGCTGCCGTCATCGACCGCAATTGCTTCAGTTCCTGCATGAACTTCCTGCAGCAGTTGCGCGGCATGGAGGATACGATCGTGCTGGGCGAAGCTACCTGGGGCTATTCACCAACCGGGGAAATCAACCGCTTCGACCTGCCAAGCGGTAAAGGCGCCCTGTTCATTCCCTCCGCGCTGTATTCGTCGACGCAGGCGACACGCGAGCCGTTCGTGCCCGACCTGGCCTACCAGGGCGACATGGCGGATGACGAACGCTTGATGAAATGGGTGGCTGCCGAACTGGCCCGGCTCAAGCCAGGGCAGAAGCCGCGCGGCTAGATAAAGGACGCTCGCAGACCAGTGCCGGACCCCCCCGGGGCGGCCCCGGTTTTCCGGTTTCGCCGGGCCGCCCGCCAACCCAAAACAGCAACGGCCGGGCGGGCCCCCCC
>CBHWEO010000226.1:0-9093 GCA_966112955.1 uncultured Duganella sp.
GGCGGCCGCGGCGCCCCCCCCCCCCCCGGCTTCCTTAATTGCCGCAGCCCAGCGTGCGGATGCGGTCATACGCGGCCTTGGCCTGCACCAGGCCATAGCCGTAGTACACGTCGCGGCCCGGGGCGCCCAGGTCCAGCGCCGACTTGTCCAGCGAGCTGCGGATTTCGCTCGCGCTGCACTTGGGGAAGTAGCTCCACACCAGCGCTGCCACGGCCGACACGTGCGGCGTTGCCATCGAGGTGCCGTTGTACAGGGCGTAGTTGGTGGCGATCACCTTTAGCGTGGCCGGCTGGCCCACTTGCGCCAGCAGGGCGGCGCCGTCCGTGTCGGAAATGCCGACCGACGGGATGCTGGTGACCGTGGTGCCCAGCGTGCCGGCCAGGCCGCCCGCCACATTGTTGTACACCACGGCGCCCACGCCGCCGCTGGCCTGGCAGTTGCTCACCTTGACGGCAAACGATACCGAACCGCGCTTGATCAGGCACACCTTGCCGGCCATGGCGGCATCGGTGGCGGTGCCCAGGCCGAAGTCGGCCAGCGGGGCGGTGACGGTGGCGGCCGGCGAGCCAGCCATTTCACGAGCTGCATAGTTGTTGGCGTTGACTTTCAGCTCGGCTTCGCGGCCGGCGCCCATTGGCACCGTCGACAGCACGTCCACGCCCGGCGCCGACAGCTCGACTTTCGGCGTGAACTGGGAGAAGGCGGCAATCTGCTTGTTCTGGTCCAGTGCGCCGATCGACATCACGCTGCTGTAGCCGGCGGGATAAGACTGGGTGTTGTTGCCATCGTTGCCGGCGGCGGCAATCGACAGCACGTTGCGCTTGGCCAGGCCGGCAAAGGCGCGCTCTTCGGCGATGCTGGGATCGCCACCGCCAAGGGACATGCTGATCACGTTGGCGCCGGCCGCGCCGCACTTGTTGGCGGCCGCGATCAGGGTCGAGGTATAGGCCCAGCCGTCGGCGCCGAACACCTTGACGATGTGCAGCTTCAGCTGGCGGTTGGCGTTGACGCCGACCACGCCGGTGCCGGCATTGTTGATAGCGGCAATGGTGCCGGCCACGTGGGTGCCGTGGTGGTTCTCGTCGGTGAACCAGTCGCCGGTGCCGGGATTGGTATTGCCGGTGACCTGGTTGCCGCCCAGGTCTTCATGCGCCATGTCGATGCCGGAGTCGATGATGCAGACCGTGCGGTTGCCGGCGTAGGTGTCCGGCAACTGGTCGGCCTGGACCATGGCGATGCCGTAGGGCACTTGCTGGCCCAGTTGGTAGGGCGTGCCGGTGGAAGGCGTGCTGGTGGCGAACGGGACGCGCTTGCCGTCCATTTCCACGAATTCGATGTTGGGGTTGTTGCGCAAGCCGTCGATGGCCTTGGCCGGCATTTCCGCGGCGGAGGCGTTGATGTCGGCCAGGTCGAGCACCACCGAGCCGTGCGCTGCGGCGAGGGCGGCTTTGCCGTTGGCGGTATTGCCGGCCTTGAAGCCGACGATCACGCGCACATTGCCGTCGGCAGCGGCGTGGGCGAGGGAAAACTGGGCACCGATGGCCGCTGCCAAGACGGTCATGGCGAATTTGGCGCGGGTATTGCTGTTATGTTTTGTGAACATGATTAGCCCTGGGGATCGTTGTGGATGGAATGCCTTGGACACCAGAAACACGACAGCCGCACGAAGCGGCCATCGCGAAAGCTGATGCTAGGGACCTTCCCATCCCCGGTCAATCATGATCGTTCAATCAGCAGCTGGATTGACGAATAAACCACACAAGTTCTTTGCGGCAACTCGATGTCCCGGGATCAGGCGGGGACGGCCTGCGCCCTGCGGCCCAGCGGCGATACCAGGCGCAGCGGCTTGGCCGGCCAGGCAGCCGTGGCGGGCCGTGGGGCTGCCGCTGCCGCGGCGGGCTTCATCGTCCTTTGCGCGGCTGCCGCATCCTGCTGCTCGGTCCTGAAGACGCTGACGATCTGCACCAGGCTGTCGGCCTGCTGTTGCAGGGCGTTGGCGGCGGCGGCCGCCTCTTCGACCAGGGCCGCGTTCTGTTGCGTGGTCTGGTCCATTTGCGTCACGGCTTCGTTGATCTGCTCGATGCCGGACGTTTGTTCGCGCCCGGCGGCATTGATCTCGCCCATGATGTCGGCCACGTTGCGGATGCTGGCCACGATGTCCGCCATCGCCGCGCCCGCTTCCTCGACCAGGCGGGTGCCGCCTTCCACCTGCTGCGCCGAGTCGCCGATCAGGGCCTTGATCTCCTTGGCGGCGGCAGCAGAACGCTGGGCCAGGCTGCGCACTTCCGAGGCCACCACGGCGAAGCCGCGCCCCTCTTCGCCGGCACGGGCCGCTTCCACCGCCGCATTCAGGGCCAGGATATTGGTCTGGAAAGCGATGCCGTCGATCACGCCGATGATGTCGGCGATCTTGCCGGACGCCGTATTGATGGCGCCCATGGTTTCCACCACCTGCGCCATCACGGCTCCGCCCTTGTTGGCCACCGCGGCCGCATTCGCCGCCATCTGCGTGGCTTGCTGGGCGTTGCCGGCATTCTGTTTGACGGTGGCCGTCATCTCCTCCATCGACGAGGCGGTTTCTTCCAGCGAACCGGCTTGCTGCTCGGTGCGCGAGGACAGGTCCATATTGCCGGCCGCAATCTGGCTGGTGGCGCTGGCGATGCTGGTTGCGCCATTGCGCACCTGGTTGACGATGCCGGCCAGGTTGTCGCGCATTTCGCGCATGAAGAACAGCAGGCTCTGTTTGTCGTTGCCGCGCACCGCCACCGCCACCCCCAGGTCGCCGGACGCGATGCTGCGCACGATCTGCGCCGCATAGGCCGGGTCGCCGCCCAACTGGCCCAGCACGTCGCGCATCAGCAGGATCACGATGGCCACGCTGAGCAGGGCCATGCCGGCCAGCGCCACCATGATCCAGTGGCGCGAATCCTGGTAGTGCGCGGTGCCGGTCTCGCTGGACTTGCGGCCGCCTTCGATGTTGATGTCCACCAGCTTGCCGATCTTGGCGTTGGCATCGTTATACTTCTGCTGCGACAGGCCGCGGATCAGGGTGCGCGCCTCGTCATTCTTGTGCTGGCGCGACAGCGCGATGGCCTTCCTGTACTCGGCCAGGTGGTCGTCCCAGTCAGCCAGGAAGCTGTCGTAGGTCTGCTGTTCCGCCGGCGAGGAAATCAGCTTGACGTACTCGGCGCGGCTCTTTTCGAAGGCGGCGATGGCGGTGGCGGCCTGTGTTTCGTACTTGGTCCAGTCCGCTTCATTGTCCGACATGATGTGCTGCAGCGCTTTCAGGCGCAGGTCGGCCAGGCTGCCGCGCATTTCCAGCGTGGTGCGCACGCTCGGCATCCAGTTCGTCTCCAGCTCGGTACTGGTGTCGTTGACGCGTGCCAGCTGCACGATGGAGAACACGCCCAGCAGCACCCCCAGCAGCACGATGGTCAGGAACGAAACCGCCAGTTTCGTCGACAATTGCAGATTTGCGAACCATTTCATTTTGCCATCCCCCTTCGACATTTAGCCTGGTCCTCAAAGACTCTTCGCGGCACCTTGTGGATCCAGAGTAGGACAGTGGCATGCATGGCAGTAGTAGGGATATCCTGATATTGCGGTAAGGATATTTACGATGCTCTCGCGCTAGGTCGCGGACTGGCCTACCACTGGCGGAACAGATGGGCGTACGTGGCGCTGACCGGCAACTGCTCGGTGCGTTGCTTCAGGTGCAGGGTCAGGGCGCCATCCTGCCCGCGGCTGATGCTGCGGATGGCCTGGATGTTGACCACCGTGCTGCGGTGGACTTGCCAGAAGCGGCCCGGGTCCAGCCGTGCCAGCATGTCCTTCAGGGTGGCGCTGATCAGCGCTTCATGTTCGCCGGTGACCACCGCCACATACTTGTGGTCGGCGCGCAGGTAGCAAATGTCGTCCACAGCGATCAGTTGCAGCTCGCGCCCCGTCTGCACGGTAATCCAGCGCAGTGGCGCGCAGTCCGGCCCCGGCGCCGCTGCCCCGGCGGCGGATGGCGCGGCGCGCTGCGCCAGCCTGTCCTTGACGCGCAGGACAGCGCGCGCCAGCCGTGCCGGGTCAAGCGGCTTCATCAGGTAGTCGACGGCGCCTTCATCGAATGCGCGCAAGGCGAACTGGTCATAGGCGGTGACGAAGACCACGTGGGCGCGGCCATTGGCCAGGCGGGCCAGCTCCAGCCCATCCAGACCGGGCAGGCGGATGTCGAGGAACAGCACGTCGGGCCGGTGCCGTTCCAGCGCCTGCAGGGCCGCATAGCCGTCGCCGGCAATCCCGCACACTTCCAGGTCCGGCCAGACGCGCTCCAGCTGCTGGCGCAGTTCGTCGGCCAGCAAGGCTTCATCTTCCGCGATGAGGGCTTTGACCTTGGCCATGGCGCCATCAGCCGGTGCTGGGGCGCCAAGCCTTGTCCTTGTACTCGACGATATAGGCGCGGGCGTTGGCGCCACCGATGTTTTCCGTGGTATGCCATTCTGCCGGACTGGCAAACATGCGGCCGGCCGGCACGTCGTGGGTGGCGCTGTTGCCATTGTCTTCCGTGACTTTCACCTTGACCTGGGTCAGCTGCATCGTCAGGTGGGCGGGATGGTAATGGCGTCCCTGGCCGCAAACCCCCAGGCCGGGTTTCGAGACATACTCGAGTACCCGGACCTTGTCGTCCTCAAACACGACCTTGTAGGTGTGCGGGCTGACTTTGGCGGCATCCTGGGCCAGCACGGCGCCGGCGAGCGCCAGGCTGAAGGGGATTGCGGCAGGATAGAGGCGCATGGTGTTCTCCTGATCGGGAGCGGCAATTCATCATAGTCCCAATTGCAGGCCCGCAGTATCAATATCTGCCGTCAGCGCGACACGCGTTGCATGGCCGTCGGTCTCCCGGGACACGCTGCCGCGCTGGCCGTAGAAATCGCAAAAGCTTTTCGCCTGGATCGCCATCGCATCCTGCAAGTTTGTTGCCGCGGCCGTGGTGGCGCAGTTGTCTTCCACGGTCAGGCGGAAGCCGGCTCCGGCTGCCTGCAGGCACACCAGCAGCCGGAGCCGGGGCACGTCAGCGTCGCGGGCGCGCTGCATGGCATCGTCGATCAAGGGCAGCAGCGTCATCGGTGGAAAGCGCAGCGCATGCAGGGCGGGGTGTACATCGAAGCGCCAGTCGAGCCGCTCGCCCCAACTGTCTGCATGCAGGCGCAAGTAGGCCTCGGCCAGCGCCAATTCGTCGCCCAGCGTGGCGCCGCCACCGTGCAGGTGGGGCAACGCGGCCTGCAGATAGGCGATCAGCCGTTCCAGCTGCAGCTCGCCGCGTGCGCGCGCGCTGCGGTATAGCCGTTGGATGCGGCCGATTTCGCGCACCAGCACGCCCGGCTCGATGCGCGCCTTGAGAATGTTCAGGCGGGATTCGATCATCATGCGTTTCGCTTCGGTGCAGTCGCGGCGCGCTGTCCATAGGCGCATGGCCGTGCGGCGCGAACGTTGTTCCATCGTATACCCGGCTGCCGCCAGTGCGCCGGTCGCAAGGAAGGCCCACAACATGTGGATGAACAGGCCGTAAAAGCTGTCGATGTGGTGCAGCACGCCGAGCCGGTGCAACCAGTAAGCTGCCGGCAGCGCCAGGGCGGCGGCGAGCAGGGCGCCCAGCAGGACAGCCGTTGCCAGCAACGGAACCTGCCGGCGCGGCGCGGCAGCGGCATGTTCCGCTGCCGTGATCACGGCCACCAGCACCGTGGTGCCCATGACAGCGTTGCAGAGTGCCATGCCGGCACCCAGGGCAATGTGCAGCCAGCCGGGGCTTTCCATTTCGATGGGCAGGATGTGCAGGGCATCCATCGCGCCCAGCGCCGCGCCGACCAGCAAGACTTGCGGCAGGCGCGCACGCAGCCGCCGGCGCCAGCTGTCCAGGCCGTGAGCTTCGTCCGGGGCGCGCCCCGGCGCGCCGGCGGTATCGGAGGCCGGCGCTTGCCCGGCCGGCGCGGGCGGGGCGGGCTGCAAGGGCACGCTGATGCTAGCCACCACACCGCATGGCGCGTTCTGGCGCAGGGCCAGCGCGGCGCGCTCGCCGTACAGGGCGCGCAAGCGGGTGCGGATGTTCACCAGCCCGACGCCACTGCCGCTGCTGGCCTGGAAGCCGGCGCCATTGTCCGCGACGCTGACCACGAGGGCGCCTTCGTGTACCGCGGCGGAAATCGCAATACGGCCGCCGGCAGCGGACGGAGCCAAGCCATGCTTGATGGCGTTCTCAACCAGAGTCGCCAGCATCATCGGCGGGAAGCTGTGGCCCGCCAACGCTGCCGGCACGTCGACGCCGAATTGCAGGCGCGGCCCCATTCTGATCTGCAAGATGTCGAGATAGGCGCTGACCAAGGCGCACTCACTGGCCAGCGTGGCGGCATCGTCGCGGATACGGGGCAGGGCGGCGCCCAGATAGTGCTGCAGGTTCGACAGCATGCGGTCGCCTTCCGCTGCGCCTGCCCGGTACAGGCATTTGACAGTGGCCAGCGTATTGAACAGGAAATGCGGCTCGATCTGTGCTTCCAATACTTTCAGGCGGGCCTCCTGCGTGCGCCGTTGCAGGACCGCACGGTCCAGCTCCAGGCGACGGATACGCTGCGCCGCACGCGCGGCACGCCGGTTCAGGCTCCACACCAGGGTGAACAGCACAGCCAGCACGATGGCGCGCAAGGCCTCGCCCATCAATACGGTCGGCGGCGGGTAATAGCCGGCCGGGAAGTGGAACACAGTCAGCGCCGCATACGCCGCTCCCGTGGCTACGGCGGCCGCGGCGCCCAGTGCCACCAGGCGCCAGCGGCTATCGCGTTGAAACTGTCGATCGGTGGCGGCCACTGCCATGAGGGCAAGCATCCCGAGCCAGGTGGTATCGGCAAATTGCTCTAGCCATCCCGACAGAACCTGGGTCATTGACCAATCGGCCATGGTGCCCAGGTTGAACAGCAATTCTGTCGACAGTACCAGGCACAGCGCCAGGACTGCCATGCAGTAGCGCCACGGTCCACGCGGATTGAAAGGGCGGCTCATGATGCAAAAATAATACGCGCAGTGGACGCAAGCCGGCAGTAAAATTCTTGCTCCACAGGCGGGCGGGACGACCATGGCAAAGGCTGGCAAGCGGATGCGTTGGAATGGCTATGCTGCCCTGGCCATGGCTGCCGCCATGCTGCTGGCGCCTGTGGCGGCACGCGCCGACGCGGTCAGCGACTGGAATGCCATCGGTTGCAAGCTGCTCACCGACGCGCGGCTGCCTGCGGCGCCTGCCCATCGGGCGCTCGCCATCGTCCATAGCGCCATGTATCGGGCCGCTCGTGCCAGTGCGGCGGACCCCGGTGTCGACATTGGCGCAGCGCTCGCCGCCAGTGGCCGAACTGCCCTGCTGGCGCTGGTGCCCTCCCAGCAGGATGCCGTTGAAGCTGCCTATGCTGCGGCGCTGGCGGGCGGCAGTGCCAGCGCCAGTAGCGCAGCCGCACGCGCGGCCGGCATCGCGGTGGGCGAGTCCGCCGCTGTCGCCGTGCTGGCCGGGCGCGCCGATGACGGCGCCAGCGCGGAAGCGGCCTATGAACCGGGCGGCAATGGTGCTGGCGAGTATGTGCCGACCGCGCAGGGCGCCACACCCGGCTGGGTGGGTTGGGGCCGTCGCAAGCCTTGGTTGATGGCCGCTGCCGACGCATTCCGTCCGCCACCGCCGCCGGCCTTGACGGGCGTAGCCTGGTTGCGCGACCTGCAGGAGGTGCACGAGTTGGGCGGCCGCGACAGCCAACGCCGCAGCGCAGCCGACCGCGATGCCGCCCAATTCTGGGCCGCCAATGCGCCTGCCATGTTCTACGGCCTGGCGCAAGGCGTGGCGCAACTCCCCGGCCGCAGCCTGTTGCGCAATGCGCGCCTGTATGCCGCACTGGCGCAGGCCGCCGACGATACGCTGATCGCCACATTCGAAGCCAAGTACCGCTATCGCTTCTGGCGTCCGGTGACGGCTGTCCGCCTTTTCGATCCGGGCTGGATACCGTTGCTCGAGACGCCGATGCATCCCGAGTACCCTTGCGCCCATTGCGCCATCGCCAGCGTGTTTGCCATCATCCTGCAAGCGGACCTTGGGCAAGGCAGTGTGCCCTTGCTGGAAACAGTGAGCCCCAGTGCCAACGGTGCGCAGCGCCGGTGGACGACGCTGGCCGCATTCAGCCGGGAAGTGGCGCAGGCACGCATCCATGGCGGCATCCATTTCCGCAGCTCGACCGAAGCCGGAGCCGCCCTCGGCCAGCGCGTCGGCACGCTGGCGGCAAGCGTCTTCCAGCTGGGGGGCGACTAGCGCCGCACCATGGCAGGCGAGAAATCAGGCGGCAGTTGCACTGTCTGGCCCGAGGCATCGGGTGAGTCGCCGTATTGGAACACCAGGCGGAATCGCACCGAATAGGCGGCCTGGTCGGGGGCGTGGCAACCCAGCCGGCGCACGGCCTGCCGTACCGGCATGCCAAATGCCCAGTGGCTGGATTGCGTGCGCAATTCGCTGAGCTGGTCGCCGGCGATAGTGAACTGGATCATCACCTCGGCAGGTTCGCCGATGTCATAAGCGGCCTTGCTCAGCAGTTTGGGCAGGGCGGTGAAGACGTTGGGGCATGCGCTGCTGACAGGCAGCTCGCGCAAAATCTTTACGGTGGGCAGGGCGCCTGGCGCCTGTTGCGCCAGGGCGGGGGCGGCAACCGCCAGGCAGGCGGCGCCGAAAAGCAGGCTGGATGGGTTCATGTCCTCGCTCCTCGGAAGGGATGGTTGGCACTTGCAGCCTAGGGTTCCCCCGGCGCTTGCACCAGCCGCATCCGACGAAGGCGGCATTGGCATGGACCAAGGCCGCCTCGTTTCCGACGAGCGCCGGAATCAGAACTGGTTCATCGTATTGTCCTTGCCGGCCGCCTTCAGCGCGGCTTCGCCGCTGAAGTATTCCTTGTGGTCGTCGCCGATGTCCGAGCCGGACATGTTCTGGTGCTTGACGCAGGCGATGCCCTGGCGGATTTCCTTACGCTGCACGCCGGCCACGTAGCCCAGCATGCCCTGGTCGCCGAAGTATTCCTTGGCCAGGTTGTCGGT
>CBHWEO010000227.1:0-8991 GCA_966112955.1 uncultured Duganella sp.
GCTAAACCCCCGCAACCGCACAACCGGGTACACACCCTCGGTTCTGACCCCGGTTGTCCGGTTTCAAAGGTTTTACGGTTTTCCGGTCCCAGATGCCCCGCCCAGTCATCCTCACCCGCCCCATCGCGCAGGCCGAACCGCTGGCCAGCCGCATCCGCGCCCTCGGCCGCGAGGTTGAAGTGCTGCCGCTGCTGGAAATCTCCCCGCTGCCGGACCAGGCGCCGCTGCGCGCCGCATTGGCCGGATTGGCCCGCTACCAGCTGGTGGCCTTCGTCTCCCCCAATGCCATCGACGCGGCCTTCGCCCATATTCCCGCCTGGCCGCCCGGCTTGCGCGCCGCCGTGGTGGGCGAGGGCAGCCGCCAGGCGTTGGTCGCCAAGGGCGTTCCCGCCGACCGCATCGCCAGCCCGGCCGACCCGGCGCACAGCGACACCGAGCACCTGCTGCAAACCCTCGACCTGCCGGCACTGCAGGGCGCCCGGATCCTGATCGTGCGCGGCGAATCCGGCCGCGAACTGATGGCCGACGCCTTCCGCGCCGCCGGTGCCGACGTCACCGTGCTGCCGGCCTACCGCCGCGCCGTGCCGCCGCTGACGCCCGCGCTGGCCGCGCGCCTCACCGGCCTGGCCAATGCGCCGGACGGCGCCGACTGGATCATCACCAGCTCCGAAGCCCTGCGCGGCCTGGCCGGCCTGCTGGACGCGCTAAACAAGTTGACAATCGTTGCAACTATGCAACATCATCACCTGATTGTGCCCCATGCCCGCATTGCCGACACGGCGCGCGGGCTGGGCTTCCAGAATGTGACCCTGACAGGTTCAGGCGACGAACGGGTCCTCGCCGCGTTACAATCACGTCCATGAACGATTTGCCTAACCAAACTGACAACAAAGACGCCCCGTCAACCCAGCCAAACGCGCCGGCCGTCGACACCCCGAATCCCGCTCCCACTGTGCCCGCCACCGCGCCGGCCCAGGAGCGCGACGCCCTGCGCCAGCCGCTGACGATCGCCGTGGTGGTGCTTGGCATCCTGCTGGCTGCGCAAGCCTTCTATTCCAAGAACCAGGTATTCCGGCTGCGCGAGGAAATGGCGCGCCGCCTGCAGCAGGGCGACTCCCTGAACGCCCAGACCAGCCAATTGGCCAAGGGCGTGCAGGAAACCGCCAAGGAGATCCAGCTGAAAGTCGGCGTGCTGGAAAACCGCCAGCAGGAAGCGCAAGCGCAGCAGCTGGCGCTGGAACAGCTGTACCAGGACATGTCGAAGAACCGCGACGAGTGGGCGCTGGCCGAGATCGAGCAGGTGCTGTCCACCGCCAGCCAGCAGCTGCAACTGGCCGGCAACGTACCGGGCGCGCTGATCGCGCTGCAGAACGCCGACCGCAGCCTGTCCCGTTCCGACAAGCCGCAATTCATCACCATCCGCCGCGCCATCGCCAAGGACATCGAACGCCTGAAGGCCCTGCCGAACGTGGATTCGGTCGGCCTGGCCGTGCGCCTGGATAACGTGATCGCCCAGGTCGATTCCCTGCCGATGCTGTCCGACGCCAAGCCCACCCCGCCGGCGCCGCCGGTGCACAAGGCCGCCGCGCCGGCCAAGCCGAAAGGCAAGGGCAAGGAAGCGGCCGCGCCGGCCCCGGTGGAAGAGGATAGCTGGGGCAGCAAACTGAAGACCGTCTGGCAGGACTGGAGCAGCGAAATGTGGGGCGAAGTCTCGACCCTGATCCGCGTGCGCCGCGTCGACAACCCGGACGCCATCATGATGGCGCCGGAAGAAGCCTATTTCGTGCGCGAGAACCTGAAACTGCGCCTGCTGAACGCGCGCATGGCCCTGTTGTCGCGCAACGAAGCCACCTTCCGCGCCGACCTGCTGGCCGCGCAGGAATCGCTGGCCAAGTACTTCGACACCAAGACCCGCCAGACCCAGACCGCACAGCAACTGCTGCGCCAGCTCCAGGGCAGCAACCTGTCGATCGAAATGCCGACGCTGGCCGACAGCCTGAACGCGGTGCGTAACTACAAGGCGAAGCCATAATGCGTCTCTTCATCTGGCTCGTTGTGATGATGGCCGCAGCCATCGGTATCGCCGTGACGGCACGCTTCAATCCCGGCAACGTGGTGCTGTTCTATCCGCCGTACCGGGTCGACCTGTCGCTCAACTTCTTCATGGTGCTGCTGGCGGCAGCCTTCCTGCTGGTGTACTTCATGGTGCGCGCTTTCAACGCCACCGTGAACATGCCGCGCAAGGTGGCCGCCTACCGCCAGCACAAGCGCGAGCGCGACGGCAACAAGGGCTTGCGCGACGCCCTGAAAGCCCTGTTCGAAGGCCGCTTCGGCCATGCCGAGAAGGCCGCCCTGCGGGCCGCGGAACTGCCGGAGAACGCCGGCGTGGCCGCGCTGATCGGCGCCCGCGCGGCGCACCGCATGCGCCAGCAGGCCCGCCGCGACCAGTGGCTGGCCCGCATCGCCAGCGACAACAGCATGAAGACCGCGCGCCTGATGACCATGACCGAACTGCTGGTCGACGACCACCAGCCGGAAGCGGCCCTGGAAGCCGTGCGCGAACTGAATGCCAGCGGCACCCGCCATATCCACGCCCTGCAATGGTCGCTGAAGGCCGAGCAGCAGGCCAAGAACTGGCCGGAAGTGCTGCGCCTGGTGCGCCTGCTGGACAAGCACAAGGCCCTGCACCCGGCCCTGTCGGCGCGCCTGCGCGAGCTGGCCTACGACGACCTGCTGTCCGACAATTCGCACGATGCGGAATCGCTGCAGCGCGTCTGGTCCACCATCCCGAGCGCCGACCGCATCAAGCCCTTCGTGGCCTGCCGCGCCGCGACCGCCCTGAATGCGCGCGGCCTGCATGACGAAGCGCGCGTGGTGTGCGAAGAATCGCTGGCCGCCAACTGGGACGAACGCGTGCTGCGCGCCTACCGCGACGCGGCCGCGCCGGCCGGTTCCGCCGCGCTGCTGGCGCAGATCGAGCATTGCGAAGGCTGGGTGCACGAGCGCCCGAACGATGCCGAACTGGCGCTGACCCTGGGTTCCCTGTGCCTGAAGCAGAAACTGTGGGGCAAGGCTCAGCGCTACCTGGAGCAAGCCCTGTCGGACGCCTCCGAACCGCGCATGGTGCGCGAATCCCACCTCAAGCTGGCGCAGCTGCATGAAGCGCTGTCCCAGCCCGAAGAAGCGGCGAACCATTATCGCCAGTGCGCCTTGGCAACTATCTTGTGACGGTGCTGCGCCGCACAAGCGGCGCGCACTTCGCTATAATTGCAAGGTTAGACTGTCCAAAAAGCATTAACCCCGAGGAAAAACATGAGCCTGAATAAAGTACCGGCCGGCAAAGATGTGCCGAACGATTTCAACGTCATCATCGAGATCCCGATGAATGCCGATCCGATCAAGTACGAAGTGGACAAGGAATCCGGCGCCATCTTCGTGGACCGTTTCATGGGCACCGCCATGCACTACCCATGCAACTACGGCTACATTCCGAACACCCTGTCCGATGACGGCGACCCGGTCGACGTGCTGGTGATCACCCCGTTCCCGCTGATCCCGGGCGTGGTGGTGCGCTGCCGCGCCATCGGCGTGCTGAAGATGACCGACGAGTCGGGCCAGGATGCCAAGGTGCTGGCGGTGCCGGTCGACAAAGTGCTGCCGATCTACAAGCACTGGCAGAAGCCGGAAGACCTGCAGGATCTGCGCCTGCAGCAGATCCAGCACTTCTTCGAACACTACAAGGACCTGGAGCCAGGCAAGTGGGTCAAGGTCGACGGCTGGTTCGGCCCGGAAGAAGCCAAGAAGGAAATCCTGCACGGCGTGGCCCAGGCCCAGAAGCAGGAAGGCTGATCGCCTGCAGCACCGAACGAAGCGCCCCGCGGGGCGCTTTTTTTATATAGTCCCTGCGTACACCCATCACCGGGAGGACGCAAATGGAAGGATCACTGTCGATCTGGGCGAAGACCGCCTCCACCGCCGCGATGCCCCAACTGGACGGCGAAATCCAGGCCGACGCCTGCATCATCGGCGGCGGCATTGCCGGCCTGACGGCCGCCTACCTGCTGGCGCTGGAAGGACAGCGCGTGGTCGTGCTGGAGGCGCGCGAACTGGGCAGCGGCGAAACCGGCCGCACCACCGCGCACCTGATGCCGCCCGACGAGTGGTACCACGGCATCGAACGGGACTTCGGTTCAGTGAATGCCCGGCTGGTGGCGTCGGGCCAGATGGCCGCCATCAGCCAGGTCGCCACCATCGTTGGCAGCGAGGGCATCGAGTGCGAGTTCGAAAGGCTCAGCGGCTACCTGTATTCGGCCACTGGCGACGCCGACGAGATCCGCCGCGAACGCGACGCTGCCACGCGCGCCGGACTGGAAGTCGAGTTGCTGCCCGGGGTGCCGGGACTGTCCTTTGCCACCGGACCCTGCGTGCGCTTTGCCCAGCTGGCGCAATTCCATCCGCTGAAATACCTCGACGGGCTGGCCGGCTGCATCCGCCGGCGCGGCGGCCGCATCTTCTGCAACAGCCGCGCCACCAGCATCGACAAGGTGGGCGAACGGCTGCAGGTCGATACCGCCGGTGGACGGGTGGTGGCGCGCGCCGTGGTGGTGGCCACCAACACGCCGTTCAACAACCGCGTCGTGCTGCACACCAAGCAGAATGCCTACCGCACTTACGTGATCGGGGTCGAAGTGCCGAGCGGCTCGGTGCCGCGCATGCTGCTGTGGGATACCGGCGACCCGTATTATTACGTTCGCCTGGAAACCAGCGGCGCCAGCCCCGGACATGAAGTGCTGGTGGTGGGCGGCTGCGACCACAAGGTCGGGCAGGACCACGACCCGCGCCACCGCCACGCGCAGCTGGAGCTGTGGACCCGCCGGCACTTCCCGATGGCGGGCGCGGTGACGCTGCGCTGGTCCGGCGAAGTCATGGAGCCGGCGGACGGGCTGCCGTTCCACGGCCGCAACCCGATGGACGACAGCCAGGTCTACGTCATCAGCGGCGATTCCGGCACCGGCATGACAAACTGCACGCTGGGGGCGATGATCGTGCGCGACCTGATCCAGGGGCGCGACAATCCCTGGGCCGATCTGTACGACCCGGCGCGCAAGCCATACCACGGCATGCGCGAATTCCTGCAGGAGCAGGTCAACACGCTGGCGCAGTATGGCGACTGGCTGCGCGGCGGCGAGGTCGAATCGGCGGTGGAGATCGCACCGGGGCAGGGGGCCATCCTCAACCGGGGCGCCAGGAAGCTGGCCGTCTACCGCGATGAAGACGGCGGCCTGCATGCCATGTCGGCGGCCTGCACCCACCTGGGCTGCGCGGTGAGCTGGAATCCCGCCGAGGGGTCGTGGGACTGCCCCTGCCACGGTTCGCGCTTTGCGGCCGATGGCACGGTGCTGCATGGCCCGGCCAACACGGCGCTGGCGGCGGAGGAGCTGGACGACGACGAAACCGGTATCCGTCCCATGCCCGGCCAGCCTGGCAGCAGCCACCGGCCGCCCCGCTAGCGGCGGAAGGGCGAGTGCTCGTCCAGCTCACTGAGGTAAGCGTCGATGCCGCCCGCTTCGCGTTCCAGGAAGCGTTCCACGGCATCGGCAAAGGCGGGGTGCGCCAGCCAGTGGGCCGAGTAAGTCTTTTGCGGCAGGAAGCCGCGCGCCATCTTGTGTTCGCCCTGGGCGCCGCCTTCGAAGGTCCGGATGCCGTTGGCGATGCAGAATTCCAGCGGCTGGTAATAGGCGGTTTCGAAATGCAGGCAGGGGATGTGCTCCATGGCGCCCCAATAGCGGCCGTACAGCGTGTCCGGCGTGTGTACCACCAGCGATGAGGCGACGGCCTGGCCATTGCGCTCGGCGACCACCAGCAGCAGGTGCTGAGGCAAGGTGCGGGCGATGCGCAGCCAGAAGTCCAGGTTCAGGTAGGGCGAGGAATGGTGCTCGGCGTAGGTATTGCTGTAGCAGCGGTGGAAGAAACGCCAATCCTGCTCGCTGGCTTCATGGCCGCGCACCTGGCGCATGGAGATGCCGGCTTCGCGCACCTTGCGGCGTTCGGCGCGGATGTTCTTGCTCTTCTTGTGTTCCAGGGTTTGCAGGAACTGGTCGAAATGCTCGTAGCCCTGGTTCAGCCAATGGAATTGCACGCCGGTGCGCAGCATGAAGCCGGCCTGCTGCAGTTGTTCGGCTTCCTCCTGCGGCGGATACAGGATGTGGGTGGACGACATGCCCGCCGCCTGCTGCTGTTCGCGCAGGAATTGCAGCAGGGCCGCGCGCGCCGCGGCATCGCGGGCCAACAGGCGCGGGCCGGTGACGGGCGTGAACGGGATGGCCGACAGCAGCTTCGGGTAGTACTCGATGCCGTTGCGGTGATAGGCATCGGCCCAGGCCCAGTCGAACACGTATTCGCCGTAGGAATGCGACTTGACGTAGAGCGGCATGGCCGCCGCCAGCGCATTGCCGTCATGAAGGGCAAGGAATTGCGGCTGCCAGCCCGTTTCCGCCGTCGCGCTGCCCGATTCGTGCAGCGCATGCAGGAAAGCGTGCGACAGGAAGGGATTGCCGTCCGCTAGGCCATCCCATTCGGCAGGATCGACGGCGGCAAGGGTAGAAAGGACGCTGGTACGGTATTCCATCGGCCCATTCTAGCGAATTACGGCAGACCTCGTGTCAACCTTGGGGTCAGGCTCTTTGGTTGACACGGGCTCGGCCGTACGCGGGGGCGGGGGCGATGATAAAATCTTTGCCATCATTGTTGGCCTTGCTGAGCTATGTCGCATTCTTTCCATAATTTGTATCACCACGATTTCGCCCGGGTGGCTGTGGGCGTGCCGCGCTGCCGGGTGGCTGATCCGCTGTTCAATGCGGCGCAGACGATCGCTTTGGCGGAACAGGCGGCGGCGAAGGGGGCGGTGCTGGTGGTGTTTCCGGAGTTGGGCCTGTCGGTCTATTCCTGCGACGACCTGTTCCACCAGCGCGCCTTGCTGGATGGTGTGCTGCAGGGTTTGGCGGCCATTGTGGAGGCGTCGGCGCGCATTCCGTCGGCGCTGGTCGTGGGGGCGCCGCTGCGGGTCGACCACCAGCTGTTCAACTGTGCGGTGGTGGTGTCGGGTGGGGTGATCCGCGGCGTGGTGCCGAAGTCCTTCCTGCCGAATTATGGCGAATTCTATGAGGCGCGCCAGTTCAGCGCGGCCGACGAGGCGGTGGCCACCGAGATTTCGCTGCTCGGCCAGCGCGTGCCCTTCGGCGCCAACCAGCTGTTCGAGCTGGAGAACCTGCCGCTGTTCAAATTCCATGTCGAAATCTGCGAGGATGTGTGGGTGCCGATCCCGCCATCGTCGTTCGCGGCGCTGGCCGGGGCCACGGTGCTGGTCAACCTGTCGGCGTCGAATATCCTGGTCGGGAAGGCGGACTATCGCCGCCAGCTGGTCGGCCAGCAGTCGGCGCGCTGCATCGCGGCTTACCTGTATTCGTCCGCCGGGCGCGGCGAATCCACCACCGACCTGGCATGGGATGGCCAGGCGCTGATTTATGAAAACGGGGAGATGCTGGCCGAGTCGGAACGCTTTGCCGACGAATCGCATATCGTCTTCGCCGACGTGGACCTGGAGCGCATGTCGCGCGAACGCATGCGCACCACGACGTTCGGCCACTCCACGCGCCGCCACAAGGCTGAAGTGGCGCAGTTCCGCACCGTGCGCTTCCCGGTCGAATTGCCGCTGCACCGCGTGCTGCCGCTGGAGCGCAACGTGGCGCGCTTCCCCTATGTCCCGGCCAACCCGCTGCTGCGCGACCAGCGCTGCAACGAGGTCTATAACATCCAGGTCAGCGCGCTGGTGCAGCGCCTGTCCTCGTCCGGCATCAAGAAAGTGGTGATCGGCGTGTCGGGCGGCCTGGATTCGACCCATGCGCTGCTGGTGTGCGCCAAGGCCATGGACCGCCTCGGCCTGCCGCGCGCCAATATCATCGCGGCCACCATGCCGGGTTTTGCCACCAGCACCCGTACGCTGGACCAGGCGCGCGCGCTGATGCAGTTTGTCGGCTGCACGGCGCTGGAAGTCGATATCCGTCCCAGCTGCATCCAGATGATGAAGGACATCGGCCACCCCTACAGCGAGGGCAAGGAAGAATACGACATCACCTTTGAAAACGTGCAGGCGGGCGAGCGCACCAACCACCTGTTCCGCATGGCGAACCACCACAACGGCATCGTGATCGGAACCGGGGACCTGAGCGAGCTGGCGCTGGGCTGGTGCACCTACGGCGTGGGCGACCACATGTCGCACTACAACGTGAACGCCAGCGTGCCGAAAACCCTGATCACGCACCTGGTGCGCTGGGTGGCCGAGAGCAAGCAGTTCGGCGACGTCAATTCCAGCGTGCTGCTGGCCGTGGTGAATACCGAGATCAGCCCCGAACTGGTGCCCGGCAAGGCCGACGACACGGCGCCTGCGCAGGTGACGCAGGACTTCATCGGTCCTTACGAGCTGCAGGATTTCAACCTGTATTACACGCTGCGCTTCGGCTTTGCGCCGTCCAAGGTGGCCTTCCTGGCCTATCATGCGTGGAAGGACCGCGAGGTTGGCCTGTGGCCGGAAGACGAGCACGTGGTGCGCAACCAGTATGGCCTGAAAGAGATCAAACATAACCTGGGCATTTTCCTGAAGCGTTTCTTCCAGACTTCCCAGTTCAAGCGCAGCTGCGTGCCGAACGCGCCGAAGGTCGGCTCCGGCGGTTCGCTGTCGCCGCGCGGCGACTGGCGCGCGCCGAGCGATTCGGAAGCGGCGGCCTGGCTGGAAAACCTCAAGACTGTGCCCGATGCCTAATCACTATAAGGAGAACGCAATGAAGCAAATTACCGCCATCATCAAGCCATTCAAGCTGGACGAAGTGCGCGAGTCGCTGGCCGAAGTCAACGTGACCGGCCTGACCGTGACCGAAGTGAAGGGCTTCGGCCGCCAGAAGGGCCACACCGAGCTGTATCGCGGCGCGGAATACG
>CBHWEO010000228.1:0-8952 GCA_966112955.1 uncultured Duganella sp.
CCCCGCATCCTCCCTCCCACGCCCCCCCCCCCCCCCCCCCCACCACCCCCCCCCCCCCCCCCCCCCCCGGGGGGACAAAAGTTGCTTTCAGTGCTGGACTTCGACGCCATGCCAGAAGGCGATGCGGTCCTTGATGTTGGCGGCGGCTTCCTTGGGCGTGGGGTAGTACCAGGCGGCGTTGGGGTTTACCTTGCCGTCCACCACCACGTTGTAGTAGCTGGCCACGCCCTTCCATGGGCACAGCGTGCTGTGCTCGCTGGGCTGGAGGTGTTCCTGCCTGACCCGCGCCGGCGGGAAATACACATTGTTCTCGACGATCTCGACTTCGTTGCTCTCGGCTTCCGCGATCACGGCGCCATTCCATATTGCCTTCGGCATGCAAACTCCTATCCTGTTCAGCCTTCTACCTGGTTGCGGCCATTGGCCTTGGCGCGGTACAGCGCGGCATCCGCCTGCTTCAGCAGCATGTCGGCGTCGTCGATATCCATGTGGTTGAAGGATCCGATGCCGAGGCTGGCCGTTACCCGCACCACGCGCGCCCCGGCGCTGTGCACCTGGGCTTCGATCCGCGACCGCAACGTCTCTGCGAACTTGCGCGCTCCTTCGAGCGGCGTGTTCGGCAACAGGATACACAATTCTTCGCCGCCGTAGCGTCCGGCCACGTCGATCACGCGGATGTTCTCGCGCACCAGCTTGCCGACCGCCGCCAGCACTTCGTCGCCGGCCTGGTGGCCGAACTCGTCGTTGACCCGCTTGAAATGGTCGACGTCCACCATCACCGCCGACAACGGGGTGCGGAAGCGGCGCGTGCGCGCCACTTCGAACTTCAGGCGGTTCATCAGGGAGCGCCGGTTGTGCAGCCCGGTCAGCTCATCGGTCGTGGCCAGCATTTCCAGCTCGTCCATCGATGCCTTCAGCGCTTTTTCATTGGCGCGCAGCTCGAGCAGGGCCATGACCTGGCGCGCCAGCTTGCGCAGCATTTCGCGCTGGGCCGTGGACAGGCAGCCGGGCTTGGTGTCCATCACGCACAGGGTGCCGATGGCGTAGCCGTCGCCGGTGGTCAGCGGCACGCTGCTGTACATGCGCATGAAGGGCGCTTCCGTGGTCAGCGGCATGCCGGCCGTGCGGGCATCCTTGCTGAGGTCGCAAATTTCGGTGGCGTCGTCGCCCAGCACGGCCAGCGCGCAATAGCACTGCCCGCGCGGCAGGGACTCGATGGCCAGCCCGGTGAAGGATTTGACGAAGGCGCGCTCGGCATCGACCAGGGTGATGAAGGCATACGGAACGTCGCATACCTTGGCCGCCAGTTCGGTCAGGAAAGTGAATTCTTCGCTGCTCGGCGCCGCCAGGGCGTCGTAGCGGTGCAATGCGGCCAGGCGGCTAGGGTCGTCCATCGGCCGGGGGTACAGCGTCGTGATGATTTGTTCTGCGGCTGCCATGCATCTCTCCCATGTCTCTGGCAGCAGTGTAACAAGGTTGTTAGCAAGATAATAGTGTTATTTATGAGACACTATTTGCCGCAGAGCGCGTTCGAAGGCTTCCGGCGGCTGTCCGCCGGAAATCAGGTGGGTTTCGTTGATGATCACGGCCGGCACGGACTGGATGCCGTTGCGGTGGTAGAAGTGCTCGGCATCGCGCACTTCCTGGGCGTAGCGGCCCGAAGCCAGCACTTGCACGGCTTCCGCTTCATCCAGGCCGACTTTGCCGGCCAGCTGCACCAGTACGGTGCGCGAGCTGGGGTCCTGCCCGCGCGTGAAATACGCTTCGAACAAGGCCTTCTTCAGCGCCTTCTGCTTGCCATGCTCGCCCGCCCAGTGCAGCAGGCGGTGGGCGTCGAATGTGTTGTAAATCCGGCTGCGCATGCCCAGGGCGAAGTCGAAACCGACGTCGGCGCCGCGCTGGCGGATCATTTCGCGGGTCTGTTCCTGCTGGGCGGGACTGGCGCCGTATTTCTGGCGCAGGTGTTCGGTGATGTCCTGCCCTTCCGGCACCATGTGCGGGTTCAGTTCGAAGGGCTGGAAGTGGATTTGCGCCTGGACGCTGTCGCCAAGCCGGGACAGCGCCATTTCCAGGCTGTTCAGCCCGATCGCACACCAGGGACAGGAAACGTCGGAAACGAAGTCGATGCGGATCGGGGTGCTGGTCATGATCTCTAGGCCTTTTTCTTGGCTTTGCTGCCGATGCGGCTTTCTTTGCCAGCAATAAGATTAGCAATATTTTTGGAATGGCGCCAAATCAGCAAGCCGCTCATCGCCAGCACGGCGGCCAGCTGCGGCTCGGCGCCGAACAGCAAGCCGTAATAGAACGGCGCGAAGACGGACGCGATCAGGGCGGCCAGCGAGGAGTAGCGGAAGGCGTAGGCCACCACCAGCCAGGTCACCAGGGTGGCCAGGCCGAGCCAGACATTCAGCGCCAGCAGCACGCCCAGCGCGGTCGCCACGCCCTTGCCGCCGACGAACTTGAAGAACACGGGCCACAGGTGGCCGATGAAGACCGCCACCGCCACCAGGGCAATGGTCTGGTCGCCCACGCCCAGCTCCTGCTGGAAGCGGTCCACCAGGAATACCGCCAGCCAGCCCTTGAAGGCGTCGCCCACCAGGGTCCAGATGGCCGCGCCCTTGTTGCCGCTGCGCAGGACGTTGGTGGCGCCGGGATTGCCCGAACCATAGGTGCGGGGGTCGGCCAGGCCATAGAACTTGCTCACCACCACGGCGAAGGAAATCGAGCCGATCAGGTAAGCGCCAACTATCAGAAGCAAAGTAGTCATAATCCCCCAAGGATTCGTTGTTTTTATCTGGGCTGCGACTATACACCATCCCGCGCAGCCCGGGAGAGCCGCGCGGTGATGCCATTTTATCAATCCACCAGGGCGCAGTTGACGGGCTTGGCGCCCAGCACGTCGCTCAGCACGGCGGGCTTGATGCCGATCAGGAAGCCGCGGCGGCCGCCATTGATGTAAATCGTTTCCAGGCCGAGGATGCTCTCTTCCACGTAGACCGGCATGGCCTTCTTGGTGCCGAACGGCGAGGTGCCGCCCACCATATAGCCGGAATGGCGTTGCGCCACTTCCGGCTTGCATGGCTCGACCGACTTGCAGCCGATATTGCGCGCCAGGTTCTTGGTCGAGACCTTGCAGTCGCCGTGCATCAGCACGATCAGCGGCTTGGCCGCTTCGTCCTGCATCACCAGGGTTTTCACCACGTGGTGCTCGTCCACGCCGAGTTCGCGCGCCGAGACGGTCGTGCCGCCGTGCTCTTCATATTCGTAGGGATGTTCGGAGAAAGCGACTTTGTGCTTGCGCAGCAAGGCGGTCGCCGGGGTTTCGGAAATATGCTTTGCCATGAAATGAAGTTCCCAACTATGCCAGGCAGTCGGGGCCGATGTCGCGCACCGACTTGACGCCTGTCAGGACCATGCTGGTCCGGATATCCTTTTCAAAAATCGACAACAGGTTGCGTACGCCGGCTTCACCATGGGTGGCCAGCGCATAGACGAAGGCGCGGCCGATCAGCACGCCGTCCGCGCCCAGGGCCAGCAGGCGCACCACGTCCAGGCCGGTGCGCACGCCGGAGTCGGCGAAAATGGTCAGCTCGCCCTTGACCGCCGCTGCGATCGAGGGCAGCGCCCTGGCCGTGGACAGCGCGCCGTCCAGCTGGCGCCCGCCATGGTTCGACACCACGATGCCATCCGCGCCGAAGGACTTGGCATCGCGCGCGTCGCCGGCGTCAAGGATGCCCTTGATGACCATGGAACCCTGCCATTCGTCGCGGATCCACTGCAGGTCGTGCCAGCCGATGCCCGGGTCGAAATTGGCGCCCAGCCAGCCGATGTAGTCGGCCAGCCCGGTCGGGTCGCCGCGGTAGGCGGAAATATTGCCCAGGTCGTGCGGCTTGCCCAGCAAGCCCACGTCCAGCGCCCAGCGCGGGTGCAGCATGGCTTGCAGCACGCGCCGCAGTGGTCCGTGGCGGCCGCTCATGCCGGAATGGGCGTCGCGGTAGCGCGCGCCCGGCACCGGCATGTCGACCGTGAATACCAGGGTCTTGATGCCCAGCGCGCGCGCCCGTTGCAGGTAGTCGCGCATGAAGCCGCGGTCCTTCAGCACGTACAGCTGGCACCACAGCGGCTGCGACGATTGCTCCGCCACTTCCTTCAGCGGGCATACCGACACGGTCGACTGGATGAAAGGGATCTTGCGTTCCGCCGCCACGCGCGCCGCCTGGACTTCGCCGCGCCGGGCATACATGCCGGTCAGGCCGACCGGTGCCAGCGCCAGCGGCAAGCCCTGCTTCACACCGAACCATTCGGTCGACAGGTCCAGGTCTTCCGACCCTTTCAGCACACGCTGGCGCAGGCATACGGCCTGCAGGTCGCCGACGTTGGCGCGCAGCGTGGTTTCGGTTCCGGAACCGCCGTCCAGGTAGTGGAACAGGAAAGGGGGCAGCTTGCGCCGCGCTGCTTCGCGGTAGTCAGTTGCGGAAGAGATAATCATGGTTCGATTTTAACCTGCCTTGCCGCAGCCCTAAGAAATCCGCCAATTCCTGTGATACGCTAGTACTCAGGAGAGGAGTTCCGCACATGCAGCAAGAAATCCGTGTTGCCACCTTCAATGTCTGCAACCTTGCCCCGCCGGGGGCAAAACTGTACGACAACCTGCTGCCGTTGACGGAGCAGGAGTACGAGGCCAAGGCGGATTGGACCGCGCAGCAGCTGGACCAGCTGGACGCCGACGTGATCGGCTTCCAGGAAATCTTCTCCCAGGCTGCCCTGCGCGACGTGCTGTCGCGCACCCGCAAATACCGCGATGCGGTGCATGCCGGTTTCGACCCCGATCCCCACGCTTCCCGCCTGACGCCGAATGTGGCGCTGGTGTCGCGCCTGCCCCTGGCGGCGGCGCCGGAAGTGTATGCCACCTTCCCCGAAGGCGTGCCGGCCGATACCGGCGCGCCGGAATCGGACCGTTTCGCACGCGCGCCGCTGCATGCGCAAATCCTGCTGCCCAATGAGCAGGTGGTGGATGTGATCGTGGTGCACCTGAAGTCGCGCCGCCCCGATTACCGCAGCGGCGACACGGCGGAAGACCCGCTGCACCTGGCCATGGCCAGCCTGCGCTCGCTGGTGTGGCGCGGCACGGAAGCGGTGGCCTTGCGGGTCCTGCTCAGCAAGATGATGCGCGACACGCGCCGGCCGTGCATCGTGCTCGGCGATTTCAACGATACGGCCGATGCGGTGACCACTACCATCGTGCTGGGCAATGGCGGCAACGGCATGCAGCCGGGCGACGACCGGCGCGGCCGCATGTACGACGCCAACCAGATCCAGTTGCGGCAAGACCATTTGCGCCACGTGGCCTATACCAGCATCCACGAAGGCCATTATTCGACCATCGACCACGTGCTGGTGTCGGAAGAATTCAACCCCGCCTCGCCGCGCGCCATCGGCGAAGTGCTGGACGTCAACTACTTCAACGACCACTTGCGCCAGGAGCGCCCGGAAGTCTCCGACCACGGCCAGGTGCTGGTGCGGCTGCGGCTGCGCTAGCCGGCTTGTCGCCGGGCGTGACGAAGCCGATCGGCCGCTGCGCAATCGATGCTTGCGTCATGGTTGTTCTCCAAAGGCGGCGCCGGCCAGGTGGCCCTGGTACTGGTCGCAGCCGAGCTCACGCAGCAGCTGGAGCTGGGCTTCGGTTTCGACGCCTTCGGCAATCACGGTCATGTCCAGGCTGCGCGCCATGGCGATGATGGTGCGGATGGCAGTGGCGTCCGTGCCATGGTCGAAAAACGACTGCGCGATCTTGAGCTTGTCGATCGGGCTGTCCTTGAGCTGCCCCAACCGCGAGTAACCGGTGCCGAAATCGTCGATGGAGAGCTGCACGCCCAGGCCGCGCAGCTGCCCCAGCACCGCCTCCACCCGCGTGCCGGCCTGCATCAGCATGGCCTCGGTCAGCTGCAATTCCAGCAGCCGCGCCGGCAAGCCCGCCGCGCGCAGCGCCTCGCCCACGCAATCGAGCAAGTCCTTATGCACGAACTGCGACGGCGCGAGGTTGACCGACACCACCAGCTCGCGTCCCTCGTCCAGCCAGCCGCGCGCGCGGCGGCATGCTTCGCGCAGCACCCAGCTGCCGATTGCCACCATCATGCCCGCCTCGGCCGCCACGTCGATGAAGCGCACCGGCAGCAGCAAGCCGAGCTCCGGATGGCGCCAGCGCACCAGCGCTTCCATCCCGACCACCGCGCCGCTGGCGATGTCCACTTCCGGCTCGAAGGCCAGTTCGAACTGCTGCTCGGCCAGGGCCCGCCGCAAGCCTTGCTCCAGCCCCGAGCGCTCGACGATACGCGCGTTCATTTCGCCGCTGAAGAACTGGTAGCCGTTGCGCCCGTCCTGCTTGGCGTGGTACATGGCGATATCGGCATACTTGAGCAAGGCATCGATTTCTTCGGCATCGCCGGGGAACATGGCAATGCCGATCGAACCGGAAATGTGGGCGATGTGTTCGCCCAGAACGAACTCCTGCTCCAGCGCACGCAACACCGTTTCCGCCGCGTGGGCCGCGCCGCCCGGCCCGGCCACATCGGCCAGCAGGATGATGAATTCGTCGCCGCCCTGCCGGCTCACGGTGTCGGCCTCGCGCACGCAATGCGCCAGGCGGCTCGCCACTTCCTTCAGCAGGCGGTCGCCCACTGCGTGGCCGAGCGTATCGTTGACCATTTTGAAGCGGTCCAGGTCGACGAACAGCACCGCCAGCATGCCCTGGTTGCGGCGCGCCGCCGCCAGCGCCAGTTGCAAGCGGTCCAGCAGCAGCACCCGGTTCGGCAAGTCGGTCAGGAAGTCATGCTCGGCCAGGTGGCGCGTCTGCTCCTCGCTCTTCTTGCGCTCGGTGATGTCGGTGACGGTGGCCATGTAGTTGCTGACCCGCCCCGCGCTGTCGCGGATGGCGCTGATGCTGGCCCAGCAGGGGAACAGGCCGCCATCGCGGCGCCGGCCCCAGGATTCGCCCTGCCAATGGTCGCAGGCCTCCACCTGCGCCCAGACTTCGCGGTAGAACGATTCATCATGCACGCCGGAGCGGTACAGGCTGACGGGCTTGCCCAGCATGTCCTGCGGCCCGAAACCGGTCACCACGGTGAATGCGCGGTTGAGGGCGATCACGCGCCGCCCGCGGTCGGTCAGCACAATCGCATCATGGCTGTTTTCGAACACCTGGGCTGCCAGGTGCAAGGTGCGCTCGGCATGCTTGCGCTCGGAAATATCGCGCACCACGGCGTAATACAGGTTGCTGCCGTCCAGGACAATCGCGGTCAGCAGCACTTCCGCCCAGAACAGGCCGCCCTCGCAATCCACGTAATGCCACTCGCTGCGCGCATTGCCGCTGCGCCTGGCTTCCTCCACCAGGTGTGACTCCGCCTCCTTCGACAGCAGGCCGGACGGCTGCTGCATCGGTGAAAAATCGTACAGGCAGCGGCCGACCAGGTGCTGCGCCGTACCGCATTTGAACAGGCCCACCGCGGCCGGGTTGGCCTTTTCCACCACGCCGTCGCGCAGCAGCAGGATGGCGTCGCTCGAGCGTTCGAACATGTGGTGGTAATTCGCCCCGGCGGCACGCAGGGCGTCGAACTCGTGCCGCCGCTGGGTGACATCGATTTCCATGCAAAAGATTTGCGTGATCTCGCCATCGTTCCAGACCGGGATGCGGGTCGAGTACAGCCACAGCTCGCGCCCGTCGCCGGTCCTGACCGGCCAGTCGCCGGCCGGAAAGGACTGGCCGTTGCGCCAGATTTCTTCCACCAGCGCATCGTGCTCGGCTTGCCGCTCGCCGTGCGACCGCAGTGCCGCCATGGGCTGGCCAACCGCCGACGCAACTTGCGTACCCAACAGGTCGGCAAACGCCTGGTTGCAGAACTGCAGCACGCCGTCGCGGTCGAAACTGCACACCGCCACCAGCGGCGTCAGCTCGAGCGCCGACACCATGCGCGCGATCAGATCGAGCGCGGCATGCGCGGGCGTCAGGGCGCTGGCAACGGGGGTCATGGCGGTACTCATGATCCCATTTTTGCAACGTAATGCGGCGCGCCGGTTGCGCTGCATCAAAGATGCGTCATGCGATCCGCTCCTTCCTCACTTTTTGCATTTCATGTCGCCGTTTGTGCGCTTTATCGCATTCCCGTGGCTGGTGGACTTGTGAAAACCTAGAGTGACACCATCGCAACCCGCGCCAGCGGACAACATTGACGAAGAGATAATAATGAATCCCCGGACCCTGCACCTGAAATCCCCGCAACGCTGGCGCCTTCCCCTGATTGGCCTGCTGCTCCTGGGCCTGGCAGGCGGTGGCTGGGCGTATATGAAATCCCAGTCCACACCGGCCGCCGCACCGAAGGCCGACGCCGCCAAGCCCGCGCCGGCGCTGGAACTGGCCGGCGCCGACATTGCCGCCATTGGCGCGCGCCAGCTGGCAGTCGGCCTGCCGCTGTCGGGCTCGCTGATCCCGGTCAGCCAGGCCACCATCAAATCCAAGGTATCCGGCCAGGTGCAGGAAGCGGCGCTGCGCGAAGGCGTGTCCGTGCAGGAAGGCCAGGTGCTGGCGCGCATCGACCAGGCCGACCTGAAAGCGCGCCTGCAACAGCAGCAAGCCTTGCTGGACGAAGCCCAGGCCAAGCTGTCCATGGCGCAGAAAAACGAATACAACGCGAAAGCCCTGCTGTCGCAGAAATTCATCTCGCAAACCAGCTTCGACACCACGGCCAACGCCGTCGAGCTGGCGCGCGCCAATGTCAAATCCGCTTCCGCCATGGTCGAGCTGGCCCGCATCGCGCTGAACGACAGCGTGATCCGCGCCCCGATCAGCGGGATCATCTCCAAACGTCATGTGCAGGCGGGCGATAAAGTCGCGCCTGACATGCCCGTCTACACCATCGTCGGCCTGCAGGAGCTGACGCTGGAAGCGCAAGTGCCCAC
>CBHWEO010000229.1:0-8940 GCA_966112955.1 uncultured Duganella sp.
CCTTCCCCCCCCCAACCCGGGGGGCCCGCCGCGGGGGGCCGCCCCCGTTTTTCCGGGTTTTCCGGTCTTGCCGGTTTGCCGGTTTTAAAGGTTCAGTGGTTCTCTACCGCCGGCGGTCGAAGAATGTTGAGGAACGCCCGCACCACCGGCGCATCGTCCAGCGTGGTGTAAGTGATGTACAGGTTGGCCGACGGCGGGTTGGTGCGGATCGGCAGGAACACCACGCCCGGCCAGCCGATGCGCGCCGTGGTTTCCGGCATCAGCGTGACGCCCAGTCCCGCGCCGACCATGGCCAGCAGCGTCTGCGGCTCGTGCGCTTCCTGGAAAATCTCCGGCTGGAAGCCAGCGTTCACGCAGCACTGGATCAGGTAGCGCGGGAACGCTGACTTGTCCAGGGCCAGGGTCAGCATGGGCTCATCGGCGATATCGGCCAGCTCGATCGCATCCATCTTGGCCAGCGGATGGTGCTCGTTCACCGCCACGCACACATTCTCGCGGAAGCACAGCTCCTGCTTCAGGTTGTCGCGCCGCAGTTCATCGTCATCGAGCTTCGGCTCGCGCCAGAAGCCGACGTCGATCTGCTTGGCCCGCAGCGCGTCGTACTGCACCGTCGGTCCCGACTCGTGGATGGTCCAGGTCACGCGCGGGTACTTGCTCTGGAATTCTTCCAGCATGGAGGGAATCGGTCCCCACATGGCCGAGCCCACGATGCCCACGCGCAGGCGCCCGACCTCGCCGCGGTCGATCTGGCGTACGGTGTCGATGGTCATGCGCATCTTGGCCAGCAGGTCGGAGGCTTCCTGCATCAGCGCCTTGCCAGCCACGGTCAGCTCGAAGGTGCGGGTGGTGCGGGCAAACAGCTTCACGCCCAGCTCCGCCTCCAGCTTCATGATCTGCTGCGACAGCGGCGGCTGCGAGATGTGCAGGCGTTCGGCGGCGCGGCTGAAGCTCTTCTCTTCGGCGACGGCCAGGAAGTACTTTAACTGTTTCAGGTCGATGGACATGGATGCTCCTGCAGCGCGCGTGCCAGGGCGGCGCCGACACGCGCATTGTTCTTCACCAGTGCGATATTGGTCAACAGGCTGCGGCCCTCGGTCAGGGTCTTGATGCGGGCCAGCAGGAAGGGGGTCACCTTCTTGCCGGTGACGCCGTTTTCTTCCGCTTCCTGCAGGGCGCGCAGGGTGATGGCGTCGATCTCTTCTTTCGGCATGGCCTCCGCCTCCGGCACCGGCGCGGCAATCACCACGCCGCCATTCAGGCCCAGCGTCCACTTGGTCGTGATGAAGGATGCCTGTTCGACGGCCGTGTCGAGCTGGAAGTCGGCATGGAAGCCGCTCTCGCGCGTGAAGAAGGCCGGGAAGCCGGGCTGGCCCACCGATACCACCGGCACGCCATGCGTTTCGAGGTATTCCAGCGTCAGGCCGATGTCGAGGATGGATTTCACGCCCGCGCACACCACGGCCACGTTGGTCTGGGCCAGTTCCTGCAGGTCGGCCGAGATATCCATGCTGGTTTCCGCGCCGCGGTGCACGCCGCCGATGCCGCCGGTGACGAACACCTTGATGCCCGCCAGGTGGGCGCAGATCATGGTGGCCGCCACGGTGGTGGCGCCCAGCTTGCCCTGCGACAGCACATAAGCCAGGTCGCGGCGCGATACCTTGATCGCGTCGGGCGAATTGCCAAGTTGTTCCAGCTGTTCCTCGGTCAGGCCGACGCAGATCTTGCCGCCGATGATGGCGATGGTGGCCGGCACGGCACCCGCGTCGCGGATGATCTGTTCCACTTCGCGCGCGGTCTGCACGTTCTGCGGGTAGGGCATGCCGTGCGAAATGATGGTCGATTCCAGCGCCACGATCGGTTTGCCGGTGGCGCGCGCATTGGCGACTTCGGGGGAGAAGGACAGGAATTGGTGCATGGTTTTACTCCTCGGTTTGCGCGGCGGCGAGCAGGTCGGCGCTCAGCTCGGGCGATACGGTGTGTGGGCTGGCCAGCGTAATGGCGGCGGCTTTCAGGCCGCGCTCGCAAGCCAGGGTCAGTTGTCCGGGATCCTGCAGCAGCGACCAGACGACGCCGGCCGAAAAGGCATCGCCGGCGCCGGTCACGTCGACAACTTGCGCATCGTGCGCCGGCAGCCAGTGCAGGGCCTGGCCCAGGGTGTGATAGACGCCGCTGGCGCCGCAAGTGACGATGACGTCCTGCGCGCCGTCCGCTTGCAGCGCGTGGCAGGCCGCCTGCACGTCGGCTTCGGTCGGCAATGGACGGCCGGCGCGCGTTTCCAGCTCGCCGCGGTTGAGGATCAGCAGCGACAGGCCGTGCAGGTCACGCGGCAGGCGGGCCATCTTTGGCTGCGACACGGCGACTACCACCAGCGGCACGCCCGAAGCGCGCGCGTCGGCCATCAGCATGGCGACCGATTCGCGCGGCAGGTTCAGGTCCGCCACCACCATGCCGGCGGCGTTGCGCTGCGGCTGGCGGCTGGCGACCCAGCCCGGCGTGAGCTGGTCGAAGATGGCCATGTCGGCCAGCGCCACCACCATTTCGCCGGAAGCATCCAGCACGGCGGTATAGGTGCCGCTGCCGATGCCGTTGACCTGCAGGCTGCCTTCCATGCCGATGCCGAACGCTTCGGCCTGGGCGCGCAGGGCGCGGCCGGAAGAATCGTCGCCGAGCGCGGTCAGCAGGGAACAGGGCAGGCCAAGCTGGGCCAGGTTGGCGGCGATATTGCGCGCCACGCCGCCGAAGCTCTCTTCGGCGCAGGCGGGGTTGGAAGTGGCCATCTGCAAGGGGGCGTGCGGGCGCAGCTTGCGGTCGAGGCAGGCGGCGCCGATGCACAGCACGGTGCGTTCATTGCGCAACACATAGGCGCGGCCCAGCAGCTTGCGTTCGCGGATCAGGCTGGCGATGTGGCCGGCCACGGCGGAGCGCGACAGGGTGAGCTGCTCCGCCAGCTCTTGCTGGGAAATGAAGGGGTTGGCGCGGATCAGCTCGTATAGCTGTTCCTTGCGGGAGAGGTCAGTCACGAAAAGCTCGCTATAAACATTTGTTTGCGATGCTAAACATTTGTCCGTCGCCTGTCAAACGGAGGTCAGGCCTATAATAAACCGATATTTATAGCGTGAGCATATAAATAGCAAAGAAAAATGGTATTTGCCATACATATAGACGATGATGCATAGTGTCGTGGTACGTTCATGGGCCTGCTCTGGCCAGCTCACCTAAAGATTACAAAAACGAGGAACTCCATGTCTTCCAATACCCCATTCCAGGCAGCCGCCATCATCCGCGCCCGCATGCCGGCCAATTTCCAGCCACGCGTAGCCATGATCCTGGGTTCCGGCCTGGGCGTGCTGGCTGAGCAGATGACCGATGCCGTGTCGATTTCCTTCGACGAACTGCCGGGCTTCCCGATCTCCACCGTGCACGGCCACGCCGGCCAGCTGGTGCTGGGTACCCTGGCGGGCGTGCAGGTGGTGTGCCTGAAGGGCCGCGGCCACTTTTACGAGGGCTACGGTCCGGCGGTGATGACCAGCGCCGTGCGCACCATCAAGCTGCTGGGCTGCGAGATGCTGTTCGTGACCAATGCGGCGGGCTCGCTGCGCACCGAGGTGGACGCCGGTTCGCTGGTGGCGCTGAACGACCATATCAACTTCCTGCCAGGCACCCCGATGGTAGGCCCGAACGATGAGCGTTTCGGCCCGCGCTTCTTCTCAATGGCCAATGCCTACGATGCGGACCTGCGCAAGCTGCTGCAGGCGACCGCCGCCGACAAGTCGATCACGCTGCACGAGGGCGTGTATATCGCCTATCCAGGCCCGAACTTCGAGACGCCGGCGGAAATCCGCGCGTTCAAGACCCTGGGCGCCGACGTTGTCGGCATGTCCGTGGTGCCGGAGGTGGTGTCGGCTCGCCACTGCGGCTTGAAGGTGGTGGGCGTTTCCGTCATCACCAACCTGGCGGAAGGCCTGTCGCCGTTCCCGCTGTCGCACGAGCAGACGCTGAAGTACGCGGCGGTGGGCGCGGAATCGCTGATCAAGCTGATCCTGGCTTTCCTGGAGAATGTGGCGAAGACGCCTAAGGCTTAAAACCGGTAAGGCAGTGTCTGACCCGCAGGGTCAGACACGATGCCTGCCGAAGTCGCGGGCCGTCGATCTGCAGGTGCCTGACCCTGCGGGTCAGACACCGCTTTTATGGTTTTGAATTGAGAGGCAAACATGTCCCGCGCCTTCATCCTCCTGTTAGATTCCTTCGGCCTCGGCGCCACGCCCGACGCCCACAAATACGGCGACCAGGCCTGCAACACCTTCGGCCACATCGCCAAATGGGCTGCCAATGAAGGCAAGCCGATGTCCCTGCCCACCATGGAAAAGATCGGCCTGGCCGCCGCCGCGCACACCGCGTCGGGCGAGTGGGCTGCCGGCTTCCATATGCGCGACGGCTTCACCGGCGCCTACGGTGCCGCGCGCGAGCAATCCACCGGCAAGGACACCCAGTCCGGCCACTGGGAAATCGCCGGGGTGCCGGTGCTGTTCGACTGGGGCTACTTCCCGAAAGAAGTGCCGTCGTTCCCGAAAGAGCTGACCGACAAGCTGCAGGCGCTGACCGGCGTGCCGGGCTTCCTGGGCAACTGCCACGCTTCGGGCACCACCATCATCAATGAGCTGGGCGACGAACATGTCGCGACCGGCAAGCCTATCCTGTACACCTCCGCCGATTCCGTGCTGCAGATCGCCTGCCACGAAGAGCATTTCGGCCTGGAGCGCCTGTACGATATGTGCGAAAAGGCTTACGAGCTGGTGAAGCCGTACAACATCGGCCGCATCATCGCGCGCCCCTTCGTCGGCAGCAACGGCGAGTACAAGCGCACCGCCAACCGCCACGACTATGCGGTGCCGCCCAGCGCGCCAACCCTGCTGGACCACGTGAAGAACGAAGGCGGCGAAGTGATCGCACTGGGCAAGATCAGCGACATCTACGCCGCGCAAGGCGTGAGCCGTGTGCTGAAAGGCCCGGACAACATGGCGCTGTTCGACAAGCTGCTGGAAGCGCAGGCCGAAGCGGGCGACAAGTCGCTGACCTTCGTCAACTTCGTCGACTTCGACATGCACTTCGGCCACCGCCGCGACGTCGCCGGCTATTCGAACGCGCTGCACGAACTGGATGCGCGCCTGCCGGAATTCATCGCCAACCTGAAGGACGGCGACCTGTGCGTGATCACCGCCGACCACGGCTGCGACCCGACCGCGCCGGGCTCCGACCATACCCGCGAACATATTCCTGTGCTGTTCTTCGGCCCGAACGTGAAGCCCAAGGCGCTCGGCATTTCCGAGACCTTCTCCGACATCGGCCAGACCATCGCGCACCACCTGGGCGTGAAACCTCTTTCCAACGGAACCAACCTGCTATGACCACCATCGAGAACTTCAAGCGCAACGAGGCGATCGGCCTCGATTTGGGCTGGCTGAATCACATCCATGTGAACAAGGCCGCCGCGGACCGCCGCGCATCATCGCTGGCAAACCGCCGCACCGTGAAGAAAGAGTACCAGGCCGCCTGGCTGGTGAAGGCGATCGAACTGATCGACCTGACCACCCTGGCCGGTGACGACACACCAGGCCGCGTCGAGCGCTTGTGCATGAAGGCCATGCGCCCGCTGCGCCAGGACCTGGTGGAAGCGCTGGGCCTGCAGGAACGCAACCTGATGACCGGCGCCGTCTGCGTCTACCACGAGATGATCCAGCACGCCGACAAGGTGCTGAAGGGCCGCCTGCCGATCGCCGCCGTGTCGACCGGCTTCCCGGCCGGCCTGACCAGCCTGGAAACCAAGGTGCGCGAAGTGGAACTGTCGGTAGCGGCCGGCGCGAAAGAAATCGACATCGTCATCACCCGCCAGCACGTCCTGACCGGCAACTGGCAGGCGCTGTACGATGAAATGCTGGCTTACCGCAAGGCTTGCGGCGAAGCGCACGTGAAGGCCATCCTGGCCACCGGCGACCTGGTGACGCTGGAAAACGTGGCGAAAGCTTCGTGGGTGTGCATGATGGCAGGCGCCGACTTCATCAAGACTTCGACCGGCAAGGAAGCCGTCAACGCCACCATCCCGGTCTCGCTGGTGATGGTGCGCGCGATCCGCGAATACTACGAGCGCACGGGCTTCAAGGTGGGCTACAAGCCGGCCGGCGGCGTCGGCACCGCCAAGGCCGCGCTGCAATACATGACCGTGATGAAGGAAGAACTGGGCAATGAGTGGCTGCAGCCGCACCTGTTCCGCATCGGCGCCTCGTCGCTGCTGACCGACATCGAGCGCCAGCTGGAGCACCACGTGACCGGCGCCTATTCCGCCGCCCATCGCCACGCGCAACCATAAGAAGACACCGCCATGCCAACTATTAACGAGATCCTCAACACCATGGACTACGGCCCTGCACCAGAAAGCCAGAAAGAAGCGCAAGCGTGGCTGGAGCAGCGCTCCCGCAAGTTCGGCCTGTTTATCGACAACCAGTGGACCGAGCCGGGCGAGACCTTCGCCTGCTACAACCCGGCCGACGGCTCGCAGCTGGCGGAACTGACCCAGGCCACCGCCGTCGACGTGGCGCGCGCCGTGACCGCGGCCCGCAAGGCGCTGCCGGGCTGGCAGGCGTTGGGTGGCCATGGCCGCGCCAAGATCCTGTACGCGATCGCGCGCCTGATGCAGAAGCATTCGCGCCTGTTCGCCGTGCTGGAAACCCTGGACAACGGCAAGACCATCCGCGAAACCCGCGACGCCGACCTGCCGCTGGTGGCGCGCCACTTCTACTACCACGCCGGCTGGGCCCAGCTGCTGGACGAAGAATTCCCGGGCCACCGCGCCGTCGGCGTGGTCGGCCAGATCGTGCCGTGGAACTTCCCGCTCCTGATGCTGGCGTGGAAGATCGCTCCCGCGCTGGCAGCCGGCAACACCATCGTCTTCAAGCCGGCTGAATTCACGCCGCTGACCGCGATGCTGTTCGCCGAAATCTGCCTGCAGGCCGGCGTGCCGGCCGGCGTGGTCAACATCGTGACCGGCGACGGCCGCACCGGCGAAGCCATCGTCGGCCACCAGGGCATCGACAAGCTGGCCTTCACCGGTTCCACCGAAGTGGGACGCCTGATCCGCGAAGCCACCGCCGGCACCGGCAAGAAGCTGTCGCTGGAGCTGGGCGGCAAATCGCCCTTCATCGTGTTCGAAGACGCCGACCTGGACGCCGCGGTCGAAGGCCTGGTCGATTCGATCTGGTTCAACCAGGGCCAGGTGTGCTGCGCCGGTTCGCGCCTGCTGGTGCAGGAATCCGTGCAGGAGCGTTTCCTGAAGAAGCTGAAGGCGCGCATGGACAACCTGCGCCTGGGTTCCCCGCTGGACAAGTCGATGGACATCGGCGCCCTGGTCGACCCGATCCAGCGCCAACGCATCGCCGGCCTGGTGGACTCCGCCCGCGCCGAGGGCTGCGAGGTGTACCAGCCGGCCGGCTGCGAACTGCCGGCCAGCGGCTCGTGGTTCCCGCCGACCCTGATCACCGGCGCCTCGACCTCGGCCGCCGTGGCCCAGGCAGAAATCTTCGGCCCGGTGCTGGTGGCGATGAGCTTCCGCACCCCGGGGGAAGCGGTGCAGCTGGCCAACAACACCGTGTACGGCCTGGCTTCCTGCGTGTGGACGGAAAACATTTCGCTGGCGCTGGACATGGCGCCGCAGATCAAGGCTGGCGTGGTGTGGATCAATACCGCCAACCAGTTTGATGCCGCCTGCGGCTTTGGCGGCTACAAGGAATCCGGCTATGGCCGCGAAGGCGGCCGCGAAGGCATGTTCGAATACCTGGTGCCGGTGTCGGAAGACCAGCGCCCGGCGGCGCCAACGTTCAAGAAGCCGGCCAAGCCGGATGGCGAACGCGCGCCTGCGGCCGATCCGTTCGCCATCGACCGTACCGCCAAGTTGTACATCGGCGGCAAACAGGCCCGCCCGGACGGCGCCTACTCGCGCGCCATCTACGGCGCCGACGGCAAGTTCCTCGGCGACGTGGGCGAGGGCAACCGCAAGGACATCCGCAACGCCGTGGAAGCGGCGCACAAGGCGTCCGGCTGGACCAAGGCCACCGCGCACAACCGCGCGCAGGTGCTGTACTACATCGCCGAAAACCTGGCCGCCCGCGGCGCGGAATTCGCCGAGCGCATCGCGGCGCAGACCGGCACCAAGAACGCCGAAAAGGAAGTGCAGGCATCCATCGAGCGCCTGTTCTACTGGGCGGCATGGGCCGACAAGTATGACGGCCTGGCGCACCAGCCGCCGATGCACGGCATCACCGTGGCGCTGAACGAAGCGATCGGCGTGATCGGCATCGTGTGCCCGAACGAGAATCCGCTGCTGGGCTTCATCTCGCTGGTAGCGCCGGCCATCGCGGTGGGCAACCGCGTGGTGGCGGTGCCGTCCGAGGCCTTCCCGCTGTCGGCGACGGACCTGTACCAGGTGTTCGATACGTCGGACCTGCCGGGTGGCGTGGTGAATATCGTCACCGGTTCGGCCGACGAACTGGCGCGTACCCTGGCGTCGCATGCGGACGTGGATGCCGTGTGGCGCCATGACGGTTCGGCTGCCGGCTGCGCGGAAGTGGAGAAGCTGTCGGCTGGCTCGCTGAAGCGTACCTGGACTGGCGGCGCCAAGGGGCGCGACTGGTTCTCGACCGCGCAGGCGGGCGGGCGCGTGGTGTTGGCGCATGCTTCGCAGGTCAAGAATATCTGGATTCCTTACGGCGTCTGAAACCGGTAACCCGGTGTCTGACCCGCAGGGTCAGACACCATTACGCGGCAGCCGCTGGCCAAGTGTCTGACCCTGCGGGTCAGACACTGGTTTACCGGTTCCGAAGCAAAGAAAAGAGTAAAAAATGTTCCTCCCCCAGGAAATCATCCGTAAAAAACGCGACGGCGGTGTGCTGA
>CBHWEO010000230.1:0-8907 GCA_966112955.1 uncultured Duganella sp.
CCGCGAAGGCGGCAAGACCGTCGGCGCCGGCGTCGTGGCCAAGATCATTGCGTAAACAGGATTCATAAACAGGATTTGTTGGGGTTTGATGGAGGGGTATAGCTCAATTGGCAGAGCGTCGGTCTCCAAAACCGAAGGTTGTAGGTTCGATTCCTACTGCCCCTGCCACCCGGTGGTGAAACGCTGATCACGTTTTGCAGCCAGGGTGGTTTGACAAGTAACAAGCAAGCCCGCCGGGAGTGAAAACCCCAGGTGGGCTTAAGCATCTGGGCGCAGCGCAGTGAAATGCGTGTGCCAGGGTGTACGAAGATTGAACAGGAAATCCGGCAGCATGGCCTCTTCTCAAGTTGAAACCGTCAGCACCAATGCGGACAAGGCCAAGCTGGGCCTGGCCATTGCGTTGGTGGTGGGCTCGCTGGCCGGGTTCTACCTCCTCAGCAAGCAGGGCCAGATTGCCCAGTGGGGCGCGCTGATTGCGGGTCTGGTGGCGGCTGTGGTGGTGTTCATCTCGTCCGAGTCCGGCCGCCAGTTCGTGGCCTTCGGTCGGGACTCCGTGCGCGAAGTCAAGAAAGTCGTCTGGCCTGCCCGCAAAGAGGCCATCCAGATGACGGCCTATGTGTTCGGGTTTGTGGTCGTGATGGCATTGTTTTTGTGGTTCACCGACAAAACGCTCGAGTGGGTGTTTTACGATCTGATCCTGGGATGGAAAAAATAATGAGCGATCTGAACGTTGCGGTAATCAGCGAAGTGGCAGCAGGGGCTTCCCTGACGCCCATGCCCGGCATGCAGTGGTATGTCGTTCATGCCTATTCGGGCATGGAAAAGGCCGTGGAGCGCAACATTGTCGAGCGCATCAACCGCGCCGGCATGCAGTCCAAATTCGGCCGCTTCCTGGTCCCCACCGAAGAAGTGGTCGAGATCAACACCGGTCAGAAGAAAACGACCGAGCGTCGCTTTTTCCCGGGCTATGTACTCGTGGAAATGGTGATGGACGATGAGACCTGGCACCTGGTGAAGCACACCAACAAGGTGACGGGTTTTGTGGGCGGCGCCAAGAATCGCCCGGCCCCCATTTCCGAAGAGGACGTGCAGAAGATCGTCAGCCAGATGCAGGTTGGTACCGAGAAGCCGCGCCACAAGGTGGAGTTCGAGACGGGCGAATACGTCCGCGTCAAGGACGGTCCGTTCACCGACTTCAACGGCACGGTCGAGGAAGTCAACTACGACAAGAACAAGGTGCGTGTGTCGGTCACGATTTTCGGTCGTGCCACACCGGTCGAGCTGGAATTCAGCCAGATCGAAAAAACCTGACAGATTCCGCTGCTGCAGCCCGACGGGGTGCAGCAGCACAAAATCCGCGCTTTGCAACTCGGCGCGGCAGGTTCGCAAGAACCGATTGAGTTGTGTAACCCCCGGGGAGCCCGGACCTGTCTGATGACAGCGTTCAGGCGTTATGACCCGCAAGGAGAAAAGTATGGCGAAAAAAATCGTCGGCTTCATCAAGCTGCAAGTGCCAGCTGGTAAGGCCAATCCGTCCCCCCCGATTGGCCCTGCGCTCGGTCAGCGTGGTCTGAACATCATGGAGTTCTGCAAGGCATTCAATGCGCAGACCCAGGGTGTTGAGCCAGGTCTGCCACTGCCTGTGGTGATCACGGCGTTTGCCGACAAGAGCTTTACCTTTGTCATCAAGACGCCTCCAGCAGGCGTCCTGATCAAGAAGGCCATCAAGCTCGACAAGGGTTCTGCCACGCCGCACACGGTGAAGGTTGGCAAGATTTCTCGCGCACAGCTGGAAGAAATCGCCAAGACAAAAATGAAAGACATGACGGCTGCAGACCTCGACGCTGCAGTTCGCACGATTGCTGGTACGGCTCGCTCCATGGGCGTGTCGGTGGAGGGTGTTGTATGAGCAAGCTGACCAAACGCCAAAAAACCATTGGCGACAAGATCGACAGCAACAAGCTGTACGCTCTGCCTGAGGCCCTGGGCCTCGTCAAGGAATTCGCTGTGGCCAAGTTCGATGAATCCATCGACGTGGCCGTCCAGCTCGGCATTGATGCCAAGAAATCCGACCAGGTCGTTCGCGGCGCTGTCGTGTTGCCCAACGGCACCGGCAAGACCAAGCGTGTGGCCGTGTTCGCCCAGGGTGCCAAGGCTGAAGAAGCCAAGGCCGCCGGTGCAGACATCGTCGGCATGGACGATCTGGCTGCCGAAATCAAGGCTGGCAAGATGGACTTCGACGTCGTGATCGCCTCCCCCGATGCCATGCGCATTGTGGGTACGCTCGGTCAGGTGCTGGGCCCCCGCGGCCTGATGCCTAATCCGAAGGTCGGTACCGTCACGCCGGACGTGGCCCAGGCTGTGCGCAACGCCAAGGCCGGCCAGGTCCAGTTCCGCGTGGACAAGGCCGGTATCGTGCACGGCACCATCGGTCGCCGTTCGTTCGACACCGACAAGCTACAGGGCAACCTGGCAGCCCTGATCGACGCCCTGCAGAAAGCCAAGCCGGCTTCCAGCAAAGGCGTGTACCTGAAGAAAGTCGCGGTTTCGTCGACGATGGGTGTGGGCGTTCGCGTCGACACGCAAACCATCGCAGCGTAATCGCAGGAATTCGGGCTGCCCGCAAGGGTGGCCTGATGTGGTGGGCTGCTGGCGCCTTCGGGCTCCGGCAGGTCATCCAAGACCGTTGGCGTACTGGCAGAAAACATGTTTTCAGCTGGTACTTAATCGAAAGACAGCCAACGCAGATGGCGGTCCCGCTGCAGATGGTTTGAAAAGAATCTGAAACAGTTGGTCGCTGAACATGAGCGTGTTGAAGGGATTCCGGTGCAGACCGGATCCATCCTGACAGCACATTTTTAAGGAGTAGACCTTGAGTCTCAACCGCAGTGAGAAACAAGCCGTCATTGATGAAGTGACTGGCCTCGCCGCTAAAGCTCAAACGCTCGTGATGGCGGAATACCGTGGCATCACGGTCGCTGACATGACCCGTCTGCGCAGCCAGGCCCGCGACAAAGGCGTGAACCTGAGTGTTCTGAAGAACACTCTGGCTCGCCGTGCCGTGGCCGGCAGTGCATTCGAAGTCGTCGCCGACCAGATGACCGGTCCGCTGATCTATGGCTTTTCCACAGATGCCGTCGCCGCCGCCAAGGTGGTGTCCGACTTCGCAAAAACCAACGACAAGCTGGTGATTCGCGGTGGTGCATTCGGTGGCAAATCCCTGGACGTGAACGGCGTGAAGCAACTGGCCAATATTCCTTCCAAGGAAGTGTTGCTGGCCCAGGTGTGTGGCTTGCTGATGTCGCCCATGTCGCGTACGGCCGTTGTGCTGGGCGCGCTGGCAGCGAAAAAGGGCGGCGGCGCAGCCGATGCCCCCGCAGCAGCCGAAGCTGTAGCAGCGTAATTAGTACCCAACTTTTTTAGGAAATTCAAAATGGCATTCGATAAAGACGCATTTTTGACCGCGCTGGATAGCATGACGGTCCTCGAACTCAACGACCTGGTGAAAGCCATCGAAGAGAAATTTGGCGTGAGTGCAGCCGCCATGGCCGCTCCTGCTGCTGCCGGTGGTGGCGGTGCCGCTGCTGCTGCCGAAGAGAAGACCGACTTCAACGTCGTGCTGCTCGAAGCTGGCGCCAACAAGGTGTCGGTCATCAAGGCCGTGCGCGAAATCACCGGTCTGGGCCTGAAAGAAGCCAAGGACCTGGTGGACGGCGCTCCGAAGAACGTCAAGGAAGGCGCTCCAAAAGCCGACGCAGAAGCTGCCAAGAAAAAGCTCGAAGAAGCCGGCGCGAAAGTCGAACTCAAGTAATTCTTGGGTTTCAAAAAGGCTGGAAGACCCGTTTCGGGCTTCCAGCCTTTCGTGCTTCAGGGAATGCACTGAAAAGAGGATGTCAAGCGTCCTTTTTGCAGTGTTTTAACGAAACACCGGAAAGCGGATTGACTCTCATCAGTCTGCTTTCCAGTGTTTTCTGCCCCCGACTGCAGAGAACGCCTTGGTTCGGGTGACGTGCAATGCGTCACCGTCCGCCATGGTTGGTAGTGGCCAACCACCAAGTCTGCCTGGATACGCGGTGTATCCGGGCACGAGAGTCGCCAGAGCCCATAAAGCGGAGAACTCATGGCCCAAACTTCCAGTTACAGCTACACCGAACGCAAACGCATACGCAAGAGCTTCGGCAACCGCGAAAGCGTGTTGACGGTCCCCTATTTGTTGCAGATGCAGAAGGACGCGTACACCGCGTTTCTGCAAGCCGACCGTGCGCCACAGAAGCGCACCAATGAAGGTCTGCAGGCTGCCTTTGAGAACGCCTTCCCCATCGTCTCGCACAACGGCTTTGTCGAGATGAAGTTCATCGAGTACAACCTGGCCAAGCCCGCTTTCGACGTGCGCGAATGCCAGACCCGCGGCCTGACCTTCGCGTCGGCCGTCCGCGCCAAAGTCCAGCTGATCATCTATGACCGTGAATCGTCGACGCCGCAGTCGAAGGTGGTCAAGGAAGTGAAAGAGCAGGAAGTCTACATGGGCGAGGTGCCGCTCATGACCGACAAGGGATCGTTCGTCATCAACGGGACCGAGCGCGTGATCGTGTCCCAGCTGCACCGCTCGCCAGGCGTGTTCTTCGAACACGACAAGGGCAAGACCCACAGCTCGGGCAAACTGCTGTTCTCGGCCCGCATCATCCCCTACCGCGGTTCGTGGCTCGACTTCGAGTTCGATCCGAAGGACATCCTGTACTTCCGCGTCGACCGCCGCCGCAAGATGCCGGTGACGATCCTGCTCAAGGCCATCGGCCTGAACCCGGAATCCATCCTCGCCAACTTCTTCGTGTTCGACCACTTCCGCCTGATGGACAGTGGTGCCCAGATGGAATTCGTGGCCGAGCGCATGCGCGGTGAAGTCGCCCGTTTCGACATCACCGACAAGGCCGGCAAGGTCGTGATCGCCAAGGACAAGCGCATCACCGTGCGCCACACCCGCGAGCTCGAGCAAAGCGGCACCACCACCATCAGCGTGCCGGAAGACTTCCTGATCGGCCGCGTGGTCGCCAAGAACATCGTCGATGCCGACACCGGCGAGATCATCGCCAAGGCTAACGACGAGTTGACCGACGTGCTGCTCAAGAAGCTGCGCCTGGCTGGTGTGCAGGACCTGCAGGTGCTGTACACCAACGAACTCGACCAGGGTTCCTACATTTCGCAGACGCTGCGTTCGGATGAGACCGCCGACGAATTCGCCGCGCGCGTGGCCATCTACCGCATGATGCGCCCCGGCGAGCCGCCCACGGAAGACGCTGTGCAGGCCCTGTTCCAGCGGCTGTTCTACAACCCGGACACCTACGACCTGTCGCGCGTCGGCCGGATGAAGTTCAACGCCCGCGTCGGCCGCGACTCGTCCACCGGCCCCATGGTCATGACCAACGAGGACATCCTCGCCGTGGTCAAGATCCTGGTGGACCTGCGCAACGGCAATGGCGAAGTCGATGACATCGACCACCTCGGCAACCGCCGCGTGCGCTGTGTCGGCGAACTGGCCGAGAACCAGTACCGCACCGGTCTGGCCCGTATCGAGAAGGCCGTCAAGGAACGTCTCGGCCAGGCCGAGCAAGAGCCGCTGATGCCGCATGACCTGATCAACAGCAAGCCGATTTCGGCCGCCCTGAAGGAATTCTTCGGTGCGTCGCAGCTGTCCCAGTTCATGGACCAGACCAACCCGCTGGCCGAGATCACCCACAAGCGCCGTGTATCGGCCCTTGGCCCCGGTGGTCTGACGCGCGAGCGTGCCGGCTTTGAAGTGCGTGACGTGCACGTGACCCACTACGGTCGCGTCTGCCCGATTGAAACGCCTGAAGGTCCGAACATCGGTCTGATCAACTCGCTGGCTCTCTATGCCCGCCTCAACGAGTACGGCTTCATCGAGACGCCTTACCGCCGTGTGGTGGACAGCAAGATCACGACCCAGATCGACTACCTCTCCGCCATCGAAGAAGGCAAGTACGTGATCGCCCAGGCCAATGCGGCCCTGGACGACGCGGGCAAGCTGACCGGTGACCTCGTGTCCGCCCGTGAAAACGGTGAGTCGGTGCTGGTGGGTGCCGAGCGCGTGCAGTACATGGACGTGTCGCCTGCGCAGATCGTCTCCGTGGCGGCTTCGCTGGTTCCGTTCCTCGAGCACGACGACGCCAACCGCGCGCTGATGGGCGCCAACATGTCGCGTCAGGCTGTGCCTGTGCTGCGGCCCGAGAAGCCACTGGTCGGCACGGGCATCGAGCGCGTCGCGGCTGTGGACTCCGGCACGGTGGTCACGGCCACCCGCGGCGGTGTGGTCGACTATGTCGACGCCACCCGCATCGTGGTACGCGTGAACGACGCGGAAGCACTGGCCGGCGAAGTGGGTGTGGACATCTACAACCTCATCAAGTACCAGCGTTCCAACCAGAACACCAATATCCACCAGCGTCCGATCGTCAAGATCGGTGACAAGCTGGCCAAGGGTGACGTGATTGCCGACGGCGCATCGACCGACCTGGGCGAGATCGCCATCGGCCAGAACATGCTGATCGCCTTCATGCCCTGGAACGGCTACAACTTCGAGGACTCGATCCTGATCTCCGAGCGCGTGGTGGCAGAAGACCGCTACACCTCGATTCACATCGAAGAACTCGTCGTCATGGCGCGGGACACCAAGCTGGGCTCTGAAGAGATCACCCGCGACATCCCCAACCTGTCCGAGCAGCAGCTCAACCGTCTGGACGAATCCGGCATCATTTATGTTGGTGCCGAAGTCCAGCCAGGCGACACGCTGGTGGGCAAGGTCACGCCGAAGGGCGAGACCACGCTGACGCCGGAAGAGAAGCTGCTGCGCGCGATCTTCGGCGAGAAGGCGTCCGACGTGAAGGACACCTCGCTGCGCGTGGACCAGGGCTCGCAGGGCACCGTCATCGACGTGCAGGTCTTCACCCGTGAAGGCATCCAGCGCGACAAGCGCGCCCAGCAGATCATCGACGACGAGCTGAAGCGCTTCCGCCTGGACCTGAACGACCAGCTGCGCATCGTGGAAGCCGACGCCTTCGACCGGATCGCCAAGCTGCTGAACGGCCGCGAGGCCAACGGCGGCCCGCAGAAGCTGCAGAAGGGCGCGAAGATCGACAAGGCGTACCTCGACTCCGTCGAGAAGTACCACTGGTTCGACATCCGCCCGGCGGAAGACGACATCGCCTCGCAGCTCGAGTCGATCAAGAACTCGCTGGAGCAGACGCGCCACAGCTTCGACCTCGCGTTCGAAGAGAAGCGCAAGAAGCTCACGCAGGGCGACGAGCTGCCCGCGGGCGTGCTCAAGATGGTCAAGGTGTACCTGGCCGTCAAGCGCCGCCTGCAGCCCGGCGACAAGATGGCCGGCCGCCACGGCAACAAGGGTGTGGTGTCCAAGATCGTTCCGGTCGAAGACATGCCCTACATGGCCGACGGTACGCCGTGCGACATCGTGCTGAACCCGCTGGGCGTGCCCTCGCGCATGAACGTCGGCCAGGTGCTGGAAGTTCACCTGGGCTGGGCCGCCAAGGGCCTGGGCCAGCGCATCGGCGACATGCTGCAGGCTGAAACCAAGGTGGCCGAGCTGCGCAAGTTCATGGACACGCTGTACAACAAATCGGGCCGCACCGAAGAGTTGAACAAGCTATCGGATGCCGACGTCCTCGAGATGGCCAGCAACCTGACCACCGGCGTGCCATTCGCCACCCCGGTGTTCGATGGTGCTTCGGAAGAAGACATCATGACCATGCTCAAGCTGGCCTACCCGGACGACATCGCCACGGCCAAGGGCCTGACGGCAACGCGCACCCAGGCGCAGCTCTACGACGGCCGCACCGGCGACCAGTTCGAGCGCACCACCACCGTGGGTTACATGCACTTCCTGAAGCTCCATCACCTGGTGGACGACAAGATGCATGCCCGTTCGACCGGCCCGTACTCCCTCGTCACGCAGCAGCCGCTGGGCGGCAAGGCGCAGTTCGGTGGCCAGCGTTTCGGCGAGATGGAGGTCTGGGCGCTGGAAGCCTACGGCGCTTCCTACACGCTGCAGGAAATGCTCACCGTCAAGTCCGACGACGTGCAGGGCCGTACCAAGGTGTACGAGAGCATCGTCAAGGGCGAGCACGCCATCACGGCCGGCATGCCGGAATCGTTCAACGTGCTGGTCAAAGAGATTCGTTCGCTCGGTATCGACATCGAGCTGGAACGCAGCTAATCAACAGGAAAGAAAAGGATTTAACACATGAAATCATTACTCGACCTGTTCAAGCAATTCACGCCGGATGAGCATTTCGATGCCATCAAGATCGGCATGGCCTCGCCCGAGAAGATCCGTTCGTGGTCCTTCGGTGAAGTCAAGAAGCCTGAAACCATCAACTACCGCACTTTCAAGCCCGAGCGTGACGGCCTGTTCTGCGCCAAGATCTTTGGCCCGATCAAGGACTACGAATGCCTGTGCGGCAAGTACAAGCGCCTGAAGCACCGCGGCGTGATCTGCGAGAAGTGCGGCGTCGAAGTCACGCAGACCAAGGTGCGCCGCGAGCGCATGGGCCACATCGACCTGGCCGCGCCCTGCGCCCACATCTGGTTCCTGAAGTCGCTGCCGTCGCGTCTGGGCCTGGTGCTCGACATGACGCTGCGCGACATCGAACGCGTGCTGTACTTCGAAGCCTACGTCGTGACCGATCCGGGCATGACCCCGCTGAAGAAGTGCCAGATCATGTCGGAAGACGACTACGCCGCCAAGTACGAAGAGTACGGCGACGACTTCACCGCCTACATGGGCGCCGAAGGTATCCGTGAACTGCTGCGCTCGATCGACATCCACCGCGATGCCGAAGCCCTGCGCGTGGAACTGAAGGAATCGAAGTCCGAAGC
>CBHWEO010000231.1:0-8867 GCA_966112955.1 uncultured Duganella sp.
CACCAAGGAAAACCGTTCGCTGCAAAAGCGCGCCATTGCGGAAGTGAACCGTGCGCTGGGCGAGATGGTGGGCAAGGCTTACGTGGCTGAATACTTCCCGGCTGAACGCAAGCAGCAGGTGGCGGAGATGGCGCAGAACTTCATCGCCGCCTTCCGCGAAGGCATCGAGACGCTGGAGTGGATGAGCCCCGAGACCAAGCAACAGGCGCAGGCCAAGCTGGCCAAGATCAACGTCAAGGTGGGCTATCCGGACAAATGGCGCGACTACTCGAGCCTGAAGGTGGTGCGCAACGACCTGGTGGGCAACGTGCTGCGCTCGCGCGAATTCGGCCACAATTTCAATGTGAGCCGCCTGGGCAAGCCGGTGGACCGCTCGGTGTGGGGCATGACGCCGCAGACCGTCAACGCCTACTACAACCCTTCGCTGAACGAAGTGGTGTTCCCGGCGGCGCGCCTGCAGTATCCGCTGTATGACGCCAAGGCCGAACCGGCCGTCAATTACGGCGCGGTCGGTATCTCGATCGGCCACGAAATCAGCCACGCTTTCGACGACAAGGGCTCGCAGTACGACGGCGACGGCAACCTGCGCAACTGGTGGACCAAGGAAGACGGCGAAAAGTTCGCGGCACGCGGCAAGATGCTGGTGGCGCAATACAACGGCTACAGCCCGCTGCCCGGCTATAACCTCAATGGCGAACTGACCCTGGGCGAGAACATCGCCGACAACGCGGGCCTGATCATGGCTACCCGCGCTTACCGGATCTATATGAAGGGCCAGCCTGGCCCGGTGATCGACGGCTACACCGCGGAACAGCGCATCTTCATGGGCATGGCGCAAGCCCGCCGCGGCAAGGCGCGCGATGCAGCCCTGATCCAGCAGGTCAAGTCCGACCCGCACTCGCCATCCGAATTCCGCGTGAACGGCAGCCTGAAAAATCATCCCGGCTTCTACGACGCCTTCGGCGTGAAGGAAGGCGACAAGATGTACCTGCCGCCGGAGCAGCGCGTGATCTTCTGGTAAGTTCAGAGATAGCGGGACAGCAGTGCGCCATCGAGTCCGCTGGCGAGCTCGATGCGCACGATGTGGCCGCTGCCCGGTGCGATGTCGATGCTGCTGCCATCGTCCGCCAGCATGCGGGCGATGGTGATGTCGCGGTTGCCGCTCGGGTGCATGACCTCGATGCGGTCGCCCACCGCGAAATGGTTCTTCACGTCGACGCGCGCCCAGCCGTCTTCGATCCCCAGCACATCGCCTACGTACTGGCTGCGGTCGGTCTCGGAAGCGCCGCGCATGTAGTTCTGGTGTTCCTGCGTGTGATGGCGCTGGTAGAAGCCATCCGTATAGCCACGGTTGGCCAGGCCTTGCAACTGGCCGAGCAGGCGCTCGTCGAAAGGCCGCCCGGCCACGGCATCGTCGATGGCCTGGCGGTACACCTGCGCGGTGCGCGCCGCGTAGTAGGCGGATTTCGTGCGGCCCTCCACCTTGAGCGAATTGACGCCGATCTTCACCAGCCGCTCCACGTGTTCGACGGCGCGCAGGTCTTTGGAATTCATGATGTAGGTGCCGTGCTCGTCCTCGAAGACCGGCATCAGCTGTCCCGGCCGGCCGGCTTCTTCCAGCAGGTAGGCCTGGTTGGCCAGCGGGTGGCGCGGCTGCTGGTGCAGTACCGAGATATCGCCCGTGGCGTCCTGGCAGCCATGACCGACCTTGTAGTCCCAGCGGCAGGCATTGGTGCAGGTGCCCTGGTTGGCGTCGCGGTGGTTGAAGTAGCCTGACAGCAGGCAGCGGCCCGAATACGCCATGCACAGCGCACCGTGCACGAAGACTTCCAGCTCCATGTCCGGGCAGCGCTGGCGGATCTCCTCGATTTCGTCGAGCGACAGTTCGCGCGACAGGATGACGCGCGTCAGCCCCACGCGCTGCCAGAATTTCACGTCGGCCCAGTTCACGGCATTTGCCTGCACCGACAGGTGGATCGGCATGTCCGGCCATTCTTCCCGCACCATCATGATCAGGCCGGGATCGGCCATGATCAGCGCATCCGGCCGCATGGCGATGACGGGCGCCATGTCGCGCAGATAAGTCTTGAGCTTGGAGTTGTGGGCGAAGATATTGCTGGCGACGAAGAACTGCTTGCCGCGCGCATGGGCACCGTCGATGCCTTCCTGCAGCGCCTGCAGGGTCGAGAAATCATTGTTCCGCACGCGCAGGCTGTAGCGCGGCTGGCCGGCATAGACGGCGTCCGCGCCGTAATCGAAAGCGGCGTTCATTTTCGCCAGGGAGCCGGCGGGCAGGAGGAGTTCAGGGGCGGTCAGCATGACAGGCAAAATCCGCAAGCCTAGCGCCGGCGCCAGGGCCAATCCATGACCTGGATCAAGTTTTCAGGAAAAAGCGCCGGATCGCGTATCATGCGCGCCATGGCAATCGATTGGTTCTCCCCGGCGCAGTGCGTCGGCTATCTGGCGTTTGCGCTGGGCGTGGCCTGCTTCCTGCAGTCGGACGACCGGCGTTTCAAGCTGTTCATGGCGGGCGAATGCCTGGCCTATATCGTACACTTCGCCCTGCTCGGCAACCCGACGGCGGTGGCCAGCACTTCGGTATCCCTGCTGCGCTCCCTGCTGGCGCTGCGCACGCGCTCGCGCTGGGTGGTGGCCCTGGTGGTGGCGCTGAACGTGGGCCTTGGCCTGGCCCTGGTGCGCCAGCCCAGCGACTGCCTGCCGCTGGTGGCCTCCTGCCTCGGCACCTTGGCGCTGTTCCTGTTGCAGGGCATCCCGATGCGGCTGGTGATGCTGTGCGGGACCTTGCTGTGGGTGGCCAACAATATCATCGCCGGCTCATCGGCGGCACCGCGCTGGAAGTGGTGATCGCCTGCGTGAATATCGCGACGATCCTGCGCTTACGCCGCCTGCAGCTCGCCGTATAGCGCGAGGAATTCCTGGCTCAGCTTGTGGCTGCGGTCCAGGTGGATCATCGGCAGGTTGCGCTCGTGCGATTCGCGGATGCGGATCGAGCTGGAAAGCTTGTTCTCGAACACGGGCAAGCCTTCTTCCTTGAGCTGGTCCACCATGCGCTGCGGCAGCAGGGCGCGCGGCTGGAACTGGTTGACCACGATGCCTTCGATCTGCAAGTGCGGATTGTGGTCGGCCTTGATTTCCTTCACATTGTTGATCAGGGTGTACAGCGCCTGGCGCGAGAAATCGTCGCAGTCGAAGGGGATCAGGCAGCTGTCGGCCGCGATCAGGGCCGACTGGGTGAAGAAGTTGTAGGCCGGCGGCGTGTCGACATAGATTTCGTCGTATTGCTTTTCCAGCTCGTTCAGCGTGTCGCGCAGCTTGTAGATCTTGTGGCGCGATTCCAGCTTCGATTGCAGGTCGCCCAGTTCGGGGTGGGCCAGCATGATCGACAGGTTGTCGAACGGCGTGGCATGCACGTATTCGGCGGCCGGCTTGGCGAACATGCTGAAACTGAGCAGCTGCTCGAAGTAGGCGCCCAGCGTCGGCACCAGCCCTTCGGTGGCAGCGCCCAGCACGTAGCGGCTGCTGTTGCACTGCGGGTCGATGTCGATCAGCAGCGTGCGCTTGCCATGGTGCGCCGCAATGGCCGCCAGGTTGACTGCAATGGTCGACTTGCCGACCCCGCCCTTCTGGTTGAAGATCACGCGTTTCATGTGCTGGCCCCGCTCGTGGCTAAGATGGCAATAATTCTAGCATGATGCAGTGCAGCAAAAGCAAGCGTTTTTTGCGCTAGCCGGGGGCCAGCCGCGCCAGGATATCCTTGCGGTAGCGGCGGCTCATGCGCAGGCGCTGGCCGGACGCCAGCACCACCTCGTATTCGCCGTCTTCGCGGATCTCCAGGGCCCGCACCCGTTCCAGGTTGACGATGGCCGAGCGGTGGATGCGGTGGAAGCCGTGCGGCGCCAGTTCGGTTTCCAGCTCGGCCAGGCTGCGCCGCAGCATGTGCGCCCGGCCGCCGGCGTGCAGGGTGGTGTAGTAGTCGCTGGCCTCGACCCAGTCGATGTCGGCGAACCTGACCACGTCCAGCGTGCTGCCGTTCTTGACGATGAAGCGCCGTGTGGCGCCCGGCGCGCGCAGGCGTTCCTTCACGCGCTCCAGCACACGCTGGAAGCGCAGGTCGTCGAAGGGCTTGAGCAGGTAGTCGAGCGCACCCACTTCGAAGGCGCGCAGCGCGAACTGGTGGTGGGCGGTGACGAACACGATGGCGAAGGGCGGCGCCGTGCCGAGCCGCTCCAGCAGTTCGAAGCCGTCGCATTCCGGCATCTCCACGTCGAGGAACAGCAGGTCGGGGCGCGCCGCCGGCAGCGCGGCCAGCGCTTCTTCCGCCGAACCGTACTGGCCGACGATTTCAACGCCAGGATCGGGCGCCAGCAGCAGGGCGAGATTGCTGCGCGCCAGCGGTTCGTCGTCGATGATCGCGGCACGCAGCATCATGCCTCCCGGTAGGGCAGGGTGATGGTGGCCAGCACACCGTGGCCGCTGTCGCACAGCGTCAGCGACTGCCGCTCGCCGTACAGCGCCTGCAGCCGCCGGCGCGTGTTCGCCAGCCCCACGCCATCCTGCGCGCCTGCCGCCAGGGCGGGGCCGTCGTTGCGGACGCTGAGCGTGAGCAGCCCGTCCTCGCGGTTGGCGCTGACCTGCAGCTCGCCGCCCCGCGCACGCTTGGCGATACCGTGCTTGATCGCATTTTCCACCAGCGGCTGCAGCACCAGGTCGGGCACCTGTGCCGTCAACAGCTCCGGCGCGACCTCGATCCGGCAGCGCAGGCGCTCGCCGAAGCGCACCTGCTGGATGTCCAGGTATTTACGCAGGAAGTCCAGTTCGTCCGCCAAGGGGACCAACTGGCGCTCGGAGCGGTCCGTCACGCGGCGCAGCAGGTCGCCCAGCGCGGCGATGGTGGCGATGGCTTCGCTCTCCTTCTTTTCGCGGATCAGGCCCGTGACGGCGTTCAGGGCGTTGAAGATGAAGTGCGGCTCGAGCTGCAGCCGCAGCGCGGCCAGCTGCGCCTGCGCCAGCAGTTCGCGCTGCTGCGACAGCCGGTGCCGCGTGGCGAATGTCACGCTGAGCGCCGCAATGGCGCCGTACAGGATCACATCGCCCACCAGGCTGCCGAGGAACTTGGCCTTCCACAGCGGCAGGAACGGGTCGGGTCCGTTGGGATAGTCGAACGGATTGGTGGCATGTTCGAGCATGGCGGCCCAGGCGGTCCATGCCGCTCCGATCGCCAGGCAGGCCAGCGCATGCACCAGCCAGTTGCGCAGCCGCGCCGAGGGCAGGGGAAAGCGCCGCAGCAAGGCCAGGGCGAACGGGGTCGCGGCGGCCCAAATTACCCAGTTGGCCATCGTCACGAAAAACAATGTCCACCATGCGTGCTGCATGCCCATGGCGCGCATGGAAACCACGGTCTGCGTGGCATCGAACAAGGCCAGGGCCAGCCAGGCAGCGAGCGGAACGATAGCGATCATGGCCGCAATGATATGGGAAAACTTCGCCTGCGGGCGGTGCTTTGCAGCGAAACCACATCCGGCTGCAGCCAGCCGCCTCGCCACGCACCCGGCAGCGGTGGGAGACTGCAGGCCTTACCACTCCAACGAGGCCAATCATGAAAAGAAGAGACTTGTTCCGCATCTCCACCGCCATCGGCCTGGGCACGGCGCTTCCGGCGCTGGCGCAGGCCAGGACGCGTGCCGCTGCCAGCCCTGCATTGGCAGGACCGCTGCAGCCGCCGGCGCAGGGCAGCATTCCGGTGGCTTTCCTGCTGTCCGATAACGCTGTGGTCATCGACTTTGGCGGACCGTGGGAAGTGTTCACCAACGTCAGCGTGCCGGGGCGGGAGGACGGGGCGGTGTTCCAGCTGTACACCGTCGGCGCCACGCAGGACCCGATCACCACATACGGCGGCATGAAGATCGTGCCGAACTACTCGATCGCCAACGCGCCGGCGCCCAAGGTGATCGTCGTGCCGGCCCAGACGGTCGGCGACCCGGCGGTGCTGGACTGGCTGCGCGAAGCGTCGCGCAACGCGGACTTGACGATGTCGGTGTGTACCGGTGCCTTCATCCTGGCCCATGCCGGCCTGCTGGATGGGAAAGCGGCCACCACCTACCATGGCGCGTTCAAGGAATTCGCCATGCGCTTCCCGCGCGTCACGCTCAAGCGCGGCTTGCGCTATGTCGAAGATGGCGCTATCGCAAGCGCTGGCGGCCTGTCCTCCGGCATTGACCTTGCGCTGCGCGTGGTGGAGCGCTACTTTGGCCGCGCCGTGGCCAGCAGCACGGCATACACCCTGGAATACCAGGGACGCGGCTGGCTTGACCCGGCATCCAACAGCATTTACGCCAAGCCGCGGCAATCGACCGCGCAGCACCCGCTCTGTCCGGTATGCGACATGGATGTGGACAAGACGCCGGCCCTGTCCAGTGTGTACCGCAAGCGCACCTATTACTTCTGCATGGCTTCGCACAAGAAGCTGTTCGACGCCAACCCCGCGAGCTTCACCTGATCACAGCGCGGCCACGTCCAGGATCGCTTGCGCGAATGCGCGCGGGGCTTCCTGCGGCAGGTTGTGGCCGATGCCGCCGGACAGGGTGCGGTGCTGGTACTTGCCGGTGAACTTTTTCGCATAGGCCGCCGGCGGCGCGTGCGGCGCGCCGTTGGCGTCGCCCTCCATGGTGATGGACGGCACGCCGATCGACGGCCCTTCCGCCAGGCGCGCTTCCAGCGCGTCGTATTTGCGCTCGCCGTCGGGCAGCCCCAGGCGCCAGCGGTAATTGTGGATCACGATGTCGACGTGGTCCGGGTTGTCGAAGGCCGCGGCGCTGCGCGCGTAGGTGGCTTCATCGAAGGCCCATTGCGGCGACGCGGTCTTCCAGATCAGGCGGTTGAAGTCCTTGCGGTTCGTTTCATAGCCCAGGCGGCCACGCTCGGTGGCGAAGTAGTACTGGTACCACCATTCGTACTCGGCCTGCGGCGGCAGCGGCTTGCGGTTGCCGGCCGGCGTGCCGATCAGGTAGCCGCTCACCGACACCAGGCCCTTGCAGCGCTGCGGGAAGAGGGCGGCGATGATGCAGGCGGTACGCGCGCCCCAGTCGAAGGCGCCGAGGATGGCCTGGTCGATCTGCAGCGCATCCATCATGGCGATGATGTCGAGCGCCACGGCGGTCTGCTGGGCGTTGCGGAAAGTGTCTTTGGACAGGAAGCGCGTGCTGCCGTAGCCGCGCAGGTAGGGCATGAGCACGCGGTAGCCGGCGCCTGCCAGCAGCGGCGCCACTTCCTCGAAGCTGTGGATGTCGTAGGGCCAGCCATGCAGCAGGATCACGGCCTGGCCGTCGGCCGGTCCCAGTTCCGCGTAGCCGATGTCCAGTTCCGCCGTGCGCACGCTGCGCAGGGTGCCGAGCGAGCGGCCGGCAGCGGCCGGCAGCACCGCCGCCCGCGCCGCCGGCGCCAGCAGCGACAGCCCGGCCAGTGCCAGGGCGCCGCCCAGCAGGGAACGGCGTTGCGCATTGATGTTGGTATTGATGTTCTTGTCCAAGGCTTTCTCCGCAGTGATTGTGCTTGGGCGCAGTATAGGCAGGAAACGTATCCGGATTGTGTCACGGTTTATCATGTCTGTAGTTTCAACGATTGGACCTGGCATGCGCATAGTGACCCACAGCGGCAAGTTCCACGCGGATGACGCGTGGGCGGTCGCTGCCCTGAATATCCTGTTCCCCGAAGCGGAGATTGTCCGCACCCGCGATCCGGCGCTGGTCGAGGCGGCCGACTTCGCGGTCGACGTCGGCGGCGTCTGGGACCCGTCCAACGGCCGCTTCGACCACCACCAGAAGGGCTTCGACGTGGCCCGGCAGTCCGGCGTACCGTATGCCAGCGCCGGCCTGGTGTGGCGCGAATACGGCGCACGCTGCGTGGCCGTGCTGGCGGCGCGGCATACGGGCCACCAGCTGGGCGAGGACAAGGCCCGCGAAATCGCCTACGGCATCGATGCCGACGTGGTGCAATACCTCGACCTGTCCGACGTGGGCGCGGCGAAAAGCGCGCCGGGCGGCTATGGCCTGTCGGCCGTGATTTCCGGCTATAACACCAACTGGCTCGACGAACAGCGCCTGGGCTATGGCGCGGCGGCAGAAGCCTTCCGCATGGCGCAGTTCCGGCGCGCCATGGCGGTGCTGGCCGACGTGATGGCCAATGCCGTCAAATACCGCGTCGGTGCGCTGCTGGCGCTGGACCAGGTGCGACAGGCGCCCGTGCTGGAAGGCGGCAAGGTGCTGTTCCTGGAAAACGGCGCGCTGCCCTGGAGCCAGGTGGTGCGCAAGGAAATGCCGAAAGTCCTGTTCGTGATCAGCCACAATATTGCCGAGCAGCGATACATGTTGCACACGGTCCCTGCCAGCGCCGACAGCTTCGACGCCCGGGCCGACCTGCCTGCCGCCTGGGCCGGCTTGCGCGACGCCGAACTGGCGGCCGTGACGGGCGTGCCCGACGCCGGCTTCTGCCACAATGGCCGCTTCATCGCGGCCGCCCGATCCTACGAAGGCATCCGCGCCATGGCCGCGCTGGCGCTGCAGGATGTTGCTTCAAACATTCAATCCAGCTGACTTTGGTGCAAAGTCTTTTGCACATGGAAAAGTGGGCTTGGGTCGACCTTCAACGGCATCATGATTCGAATGCATCACCAGCCCCAGGTGAGCTTGCGCAGCGGGTAGCGGTGAATATTTCGGCGCGCCAGTGCGCGCAGCGGGGGGGGGAAGCGGTGGTGCGCTCGGCGCAGGCAGACAGCGGCCCGCAGCGCGGGCCACCTGAGCGGCCGCCGGCCGGGCGCCGGGCGCACATAAGCACGGAAAAAACCGGGGTTC
>CBHWEO010000232.1:0-8841 GCA_966112955.1 uncultured Duganella sp.
GGGCGGCGAGGTGCGCATGGGATTGATCGACAGCGGGATCGATGCCGGCCACGAGGTCTTCGAGCACGCGCGCATCATGCGCTGGGGCTGCGACGGCGCCATCAAGCCCGCGCCACACGGCACCGCCGTCGCCGCCCTGATGGTTGGCAAATCCGAACGTTTCAACGGCGCCGCGCCGGGCGCGAAACTGTATGCGGCGGATATCTATTGCGACCAGCCCACGGGTGGCTCGGCCAGCCAGATCGTACTGGCCATGGCCTGGCTGGCGAAGGAGCAGGTCGGCGTGATCAATATCAGCCTGGTCGGCCCGCCCAATCAGATGCTGGGCCGCGCCGTGCAGGCGATGGTGGCGCGCGGCCACCTGCTGGTGGCGGCCGTCGGCAACGACGGGCCGGCCGCGCCGCCGCTCTACCCCGCCAGTTATCCGGGCGTGGTGGGCGTGACGGGCATCGATCCGAAACGCCGCCCGCTGCCGGAAGCGGCGCGCGGGCCGCAAGTCATGTTCGCCGCGCCCGGCAGCCAGATGGCTGCTGCGGCCATCGGCACTCCGCCTTATAAGCTTGTGCGCGGAACGAGTTTCGCCGCGCCGCTGGTGGCTGCGCTGCTGGCGCCCAGGCTGCCGTCCCCTTCCCTTGCGCTCGCAGTGGAAGCCGTGTCCGCGCTGGCCGCAAGCGCCACGCCCGCCGGCGATGGCACCGGCCGCGGCGTGGTCGGCGAAAACCTGCGCACCCCTCCTTCCGCCTTCCGCTGAAAAAATTTTCGGGAAGATGGAAGAAATCCCGAATCCCACTCGTTCTCTGAATGAAAGCGGCGGATTTCCCGCAGCAAGACTAAGGAGAACTGATATGAAAACCAACATCGCAACCATCATTCGCGCTGCCTTGATCGCTGCTGCCAGCGCTGCCACTGTCGCACAGGCCGGCCCGTTGGGCGGCGCGCTGGGCGGCAATATCGGTGGCGCCATCGGCGGCGGGTTCGGGGGCGGATTCGGCGGCGGCATGGGCGCAACGCGCGGCGCGATGGCGGGCAGCATGGCGGGCGATATCGCCGGCAGCACCATGCGCGGCAGCCGCGCCGGCGCCGAGATCGCGGGCAATGCGGCCGGCAATGCGAGCGCCGCAGCTTCCCGCACGGCCGCTGCCGATTCGGCTGCCAACACGGCCTCCCAACGCGGCCTGGAAGCTAGCGGCGCGGCCAATGGTGCGGGCAGCCTGGCAGGCAGCCTGACGCGCGCATCCGGCAGCAATGCGGCCGGCGGTAGCGCGGACGGCGCTGCAAATGGCGTGGCAGGCAGTCTGGCCGGCGGCGCAAACGGCGCATCCAACGTCGGTGCACAGCTGACGCGTGGCGCAGGGAGCGCGAGCGGAAACGCGGATGGTGCTGCCAACGGCGCAGCAAATAGCGCTGCGAACGGCGCTGCAAGCGGCGCGTCCAGCCTCGGCGCCCAGCTGACGCGCGGCGCTGGAGCCGCCCGCGGCAACGCGGACGGTGCCGCCAACGGTGTGGCGAATGGCGTTGCCAACGGCGCGGCAGGCAGCCTGGCAGGTGTGGCAAACGGCGCGACCAGCCTGGGTGCGAACGCGGCGCGCCGCGGCGGTGCGGCGAGCGGGAACGCTGACGACGCTGCAAGCGGCGCGGCTGCAGCTGCCGGCAATGGCCCCGCCAGCAATCTCACTGGCAGCGTGGCCGGTACCGGGAACCTGGGCGCGCAACTCGCCCGCGAAGCCCGCACTGCCGGCGCCGACGCAGGCGGCGCGGCAAACAGCCCCGCCAGCGGCAACGCCGGCGGCACGAAGGGCAGCCAGCGCTCGGGCACCGCGGCAGGCAATGCCGGCGGCATGGGCGGCATTGGCGCCGGCCTGGAACGCGGCGCCAGCGCCTTGAACGGCGGTGCGGAAGGCGCATCCAATGGCGGTGCGCATGCGCATGCAAACCGTTCCGGCGCCAGCGGTTCGGCGAACGGCAACGCCAGCGGCGCAGCCAATGGCCAGTCGTCCCTGCCCTCGCTGCAGCACCGTAGCGCCGCCCGCGGCGCCGGCGACGCAGCGGCAAACGGCCACTCCACCGCCCGCGCAAACGGCAAACGCAGCACCAGCGCCACCGGTTCCGGCAGCGCGAACGGCGCGGCGGCCGCCAGCAAGAATGCCGACTCGCCCCGCTCCCAGACCGCCCGCAGCGACAGCGCAAACGCAGCGCAGCAATCCCACCGCAGCGCCGCATTGAACGGCTCCGCCAACGTCGGCATGAACGCCAGCCTCAATGCCCAAACAGGCAAAAACGCCGCCGTTGAAGGCTCCGCGCATTGACGCACCACCCTGGGGCAGGGCAGCCGAAAAGCTTAAACTATCCGGGCTTTCCGCCAAAATCCTGCCCCGATTTCGTGGCGAGCCAGTCACTATATGGGCTTCTTCAAAAAAGGGTACACACTTTTTTCAATTAATGTGCTAATCTGCGCGCTCCATTAACCAAGGAGGTAGTAATGAAAAAAGGCGAACTGATTGCAGAATTTGCGAAGCGTACCGAAATGTCCGGCGCAGCCGCTAACGACGCAATTAACACCCTGATCGCGATTGTTACCGAGCGTCTGAAAAAGGGCGACACCGTTGGCATCACCGGTTTCGGCACCTTCTCCGTCGCCAAGCGCGCAGCCCGCAAAGGCCGCAACCCGGCAACCGGCGAAGCGATCAAGATCGCTGCATCCAAGACCCCTAAGTTCTCGGCTGGCGCAACCCTGAAAGCCGCTGTGAACCCAACCAAGAAGAAGTAATTCTTCAGGCTTACCGCCAGAACGGCGGTTCAAGACTGGCCCGACTGGCTTGTCTTGAACCGCCGTTTTTTATTGTGCGATGCATCGAGGATTGGAGCCTATCCTCTAAGGCTTGGCCGGTTTTCTTTTGTATGATGGCGCTTCCCAACCCCCATCAAACCAGAGGTAAACACCATGAGCCTGCAAGAACAGTTCGACGCCGCAGTGGCCGATTCCAAGAACCTGCCGGAGCGTCCGGACAACATGACCCTGCTGAAGATCTACGCCCTGTACAAGCAAGGCTCGGCAGGCGATGCCACCGGCGAGCGTCCAGGCATGACCGATTTCGTCAACCGCGCCAAATTTGACGCCTGGGCGGCACTGGCCGGCACCAGCCAGGACGACGCCAAGCAGCAGTACATCGACCTGATCGAAAGCCTGAAGTAAACCTCCTCGCGGGACCATGCCGGACGGCTTGCGCCGCCTGCTGGTCCCCGCCTCCACCGCCGCCGGACTGGCGGCATTCGCCACGGCATGGCACACTACGGCTTTTATAAAATATATAACAAGCCAAATGCTGGATAACCACTGCAAGATTGCCGCCATCCTCCACATCATCATGGGCGTGTTCCTGCTGCTGTCGCTCATATTCGTCACGCTGTTCTTCGGGGGCTTCGCCATGCTGGCGCAAGCAGAGGTTCCCTTCATGGGCTGGCTGGCCGGCTTTGGCGTCTTCATCGTCGGCATGTTCGCCCTGTACGGGCTGGCGCAAACCGGCGCAGCGGTCGCCTACCTGAATGGCTCGCAGGCCGGCCGCACTTTCCTGATCATCTTCAGCGTCATCTCGCTGTTCAACTTCCCGCTCGGTACCGCCGCCGGCGGCTACTCGCTGTGGGCGCTGCTGCGCAAGTAAGCGCTGCCGTGCCGCCGGCCGGCAGCCAGGCCAGCCTGCGCCTGCCCGGCGCGTACTACCACGACTGCTACCAGGTCGCGGCGCCGGACGCCAACGCTTCGGCGCTGGAACTGTACCTGCACGTGGTGCGGCAGACGCCGGCCTGGGTGAACGGCCTGATGGCCCTGCGTAACCGGCTGGTTGCGCTGGCGGGTTTGAAGGACCTGGGTCATCTCGGCGGGCCAGGCACGGCCAGGGCGACCGACGATTATCGGGTTGGCGACCGCATCGGCATCTTCTCCTTGCTGCACCTGGCGCCCGACGAAGTCCTTCTCGGCGACTCGGACAAACACCTGGACGTGGTGGTCTCGGTTTGCAAAGCGCCGCAAGGCGCGGTGAGCGTCACTACCGTGGTCCACGTCCACAATTGGCTGGGGCGCCTGTACATGCTGCCGGTCACGCCGCTGCACAAGATCATCGTCAGGGCAATGCTGAAGAAGACGGCATCCACGCGCGCCGTCTGATATGCTGCGGGGCGTATGAAAAGCCTCGAACGTATCCAGCAAAACTCACACGAAATCAACCGCCTGCTGGCGCAAATTAATGCGCTGGTTCAGGAAAGGCATACGTCGCCAACGCAGCGCGCGGCCTGGCAGGCGGCGTGCGAAGAGTTCTACGCGCGTTACGACAGCCTGTGCTTCCCGGGCGGTGCGGCGATGCTGGAGCGCGTGCGCAGCGGCGATGCGGCCGCGGTCGAAGCGGCGGTGCAGTTCCTGCTCGCCGATCCTTACCACTTCCGTTCCGGCTACCTGAAAGAGCGCCTGTGGCGCTGGCTTGCCCGGCAGCCGCTCAGCGCCGGCGCACACAAGCGCCTTGAACGCGCAGCCCTCTCCTATCTGGACCGCCGCATCTGCCGCGAGTTCTGGGCGATGTGCAAAGCCATGCCGCGCATCGGCAGCGCCCGGTTCTGGATGGAGGTGGCGCGGACTGCCCTGCCGGAGCCCGCGCCGTCAGGGACCGATGGCGGCGGCGCACCGGCAAAGCGCGCGGCGCTGTTGCTGGTGCACGGCGCCAGCGTGCATGCCGGCGCGCAGTCCCGCCACCGTTTTTACCAGGCGTGTTAGAGTTGCGTTTTTTACAACCAGCTTAACGCATGACGCTTCAATTCCGCCGCGCCACGGTTGCCGATATTCCGGCAATGAGCGCAATCCGCCTGGCCGTTCGCGAGAACACCTTGTCCGATCCGGGCCGCATCACGCGGCAGATGTATGAAGATTATCTCGAGCGCCTTGGCCGCGGCTGGGTGTGCGAGCGCGATGGCGCAGTCATTGGCTTTTCCTACGCTGCCAGCGAAGACTGTTCGATCTGGGCGCTGTTTGTCGAACCGGGCCACGAAGGGCTGGGCGCCGGCAAGCGGCTGCTGCAGCTCGCGACCGACTGGCTGTTCGCCGGCGGCGCACAGGCTGTCACCCTGTCGACCGGCGCAGATACGCGCGCCGACCGTTTCTACCTGGCCCAGGGCTGGCAGCGCAGTGCGATCGAAAATGAAGCTAATGTCCAGTACCGGCTCGAACGCGCAGCGACGATCCGCCGCGCGGAGGCGGGCGACCTGGATGCGATGTGGGAGATTTTCCAGCCGTTGCTGGCGGGCGGCGATGCCTTCCCTTTCGGGCAGCCTATGTCGCCGAAGCCGGCGGCATACTGCTTGGCATGTACAAGATGGGCGCCAACTACCCCGACCACGGCGCCCACGTTGCCAGTGCCACGTACGCCGTGGCCGCCGGCGCGCAGGGCAAAGGCATCGGCCGCGCGCTGGTCCTGCATAGCCCGCGCCAGGCGCGCAGCGAAGGCTTCCTGGCCATGCAGTTCAATTATGTGGTGAGCACCAATACAGCTGCGATGGCGCTGTACCGCAAGCTCGGCTTCCGCATTGCCGGCACCTTGCCGCAAGCTTTCCGTCACCCACAACTGGGCCTGGTTGACACCTACGTCCTGCACTGCTTCCTGGACGACCTGTGAAGCGGCGCTGAGCTGCAGGCGCAGCCTTAGGCCGAAGCGAACACCACGCGCATCTTCTCGGCCACCTTGCCTTCGATGGCGCTCTTGAAGGCGCCCATCAGGAAGCCGAGCTTGATGTTCATATGGGCCGCGCTGTCCGCCAGCGTCAGCGTACCTTCCACGCCGCTGCGGCCGAACTTGAGGGTGTCGCCATGCCATTGGCAGGCGAGGTCGAATTCCTTGGCGATACGCTGGGCTACTTGTTCCGCTGCGGCGCGGGCCTGCGCCGGTTCCAGGTTGTGGGCCTGGGTGATGTTGATGTCGGCCATACTGTGCTGATCGAAAAACGCAAAAGGCGCTATTCTAACTCACGTACCTTTGCGCTGGATCAAAGGGCGAAGGCGCAGCTGGGGTAACCATCATCTTTCAACCGCCCTTGGGAGACCGATCATGGATGAGCGTTCCTGCATGACTTTGCCCGTCAGCTTTGTGCCGACACCGTCCGCCTTGTACCGCGAGCACCGCAAGTCGGCCCAATTGCTGCAGCAACCCAGCCTGCCCCGCCGGCAAGATACCGGCCTGCCGGCGCGCACCGCCGCGGCACCGCCCGCCGGTGCGCGCGTGCTGATCTGGAAGCAGGACCCTTCCGTCAACGAGATCGGCGCCCGCAAGCTGTTCCTGCCCGGCGCATTCGTGGAAGGGCCGCGCGACGCACGCATTACCTTCGGCCGGCCCGGCATTGCACCGGTCAGCCCGAACGCGTTCGGCGACTTCATCACGGCGCCCGATACCGACCAGTTCGATGCCGTGCACACCTTCGCCGTGGTGCGCCTGACGCTGACCATGTACCAGCGTGTGCTGTCGCGCGCCGACCAGCCTGCGCCCCTGCCCTGGGCCTGGAACAGCAGCCACGACACCGATCCGCTGCAAGTGTTCCCGCACGGCCTGCCCAACGTGATGAACGCGTATTACAGCCGCAACGACCGCGCGCTCAAATTCGGCGACTTCGTGCCGAACGGCTCCGACGCGCGCATCTTCACTTGCCGCTCGTTCGACATCGTGTCGCACGAAACCGGCCACGCCGTGCTGGACGGCCTGAAGCCCAAGTGGATCCAGAACAGCGCGCCGCCGCAAACCGGCGGCCTGCACGAATCCTTCGGCGACCTCACCGCGATCTTCCTCGCGCTGTCGCAACTGGACCAGGTGGAAGCGGTGATCGCCCAGACCAAGGCCGACCTGCACGACAAGACCTTCCTGGCCGACATGGCGGAGCAGTTCGGCCTGGCGCTGGGCCGCCCGAACGGCTTGCGCAATGCCGATAACGACCTCAAGCTGTCCGAGACCGGCAATGAAGTGCACGCGATTTCGCAAGTGTTCACCGGCGCCATCTACGACATCCTGGCCGACATCTTCGCCTTCGAGCGCGCGCCCGGCCTGCGCGACGATGCGCTGGTGCTGCACAGCGCGGCCGGCTACCTGTGCAGCCTGGTGCTGCGTGCGCTGGTGGCCGCGCCGGACGCCAACGCCAAGTATGCCGACGTGGTAAACCAGATGCTGCGCATCGTGCAGGACGATGGCAAGCCGGTCGACTACGCCAACTTCATCCGCAACCGCTTTGCCCTGCGCGAAGTGGTGGTGTCGCCGGTGCCGCTGACCGAAGACCAGCCGCTGAACATGGAATTGCAGCCCATGGTCGAAGACGCGCCGGACGCGCGCCAGGACCGCCGCACCTGTTGCGGTACCATGAATCATGCCGAGTACTTCGACCTGGAAGATGTACTCGACGCGGAGCGGCAGGCGCTGGCAGCCTGGTGCAAGAATTACGGCGTGCGGCACGGGGAGGCCAGCGTACCAAAATGAAGATCACGGCCACGGGCAGCGGCGGCTTTGCCGGCCTTGCCCAGCACTTTGAAGTTGACACCCAGACAAGTCCGGCCGGCCCGGCACTGGAGGCGGCCCTCGCCTCCTGCGGCTTTTTCAGCGCCAGCGGCGACGCCGGCGACGCGCTCGGCGCCGATCTGGGTCGCTGGACTATCACCGCCGACGACGGCCGTCAACGACATAGCTTAAGTTTTGTCGAGACCGGCGCCCCACCCTGGCAAAACCTGCTCGACCTGATCCGTTCCACCGCCTGAAACCGCGTTTGTGTCACGCATCCGACGCATTTGCTTATTTAGATTGTGTCTAAGTGCGAATTGTGAGAAATAGCGGATTGCCTTAAAATACAGTGCTTTGCTGAGCTTTTTCCAGCGCTCCAATATAGATAGGACTGTTATGACCCACGTTGTCACCGAATCCTGCATCGCCTGCCGCTATACCGATTGCGTCGATGTTTGCCCGGTAGATTGCTTCCGCGAAGGCCCGAACTTCCTGGCCATTGACCCTGACGAATGCATCGATTGCGCCGTGTGCGTGGCCGAATGCCCGGTCAACGCCATTTTCGCCGAGGAAGACGTGCCGTCCGACCAGCAGCAATTCATCAAGATCAATGCTGACCTGTCGCGCAACTGGCCTTCGATCACCAAGACCAAGCCTGCCCTGCCGGAAGCCGAGCAGTTCAAGGACGTCAAGGAAAAGATCCAGCTGCTGAAGCGCTAAGCGTTTCAAAGCCTGTTACTCAACGTGCAACACCGCGCCTGACGCGGTGTTCGCTTATTCAGATGGAATGAGAATCATTATGAATGTCGTCAGCACCCCACCAGGCGGTCTCCACGAGACCGATGCAGTCATCATCGGCGCCGGCCCGGTCGGCCTGTTCCAGGTCTTCGAACTCGGCCTGCTGGAAATCAAGGCCCATGTGATCGACTCCTTGAACGCGGTGGGCGGCCAGTGCGTCGAACTGTACCCGGACAAGCCGATCTACGACATTCCCGCCATCCCATCGTGCACTGGCCAGGAACTGACCGACGGCCTGCTGAAGCAGATCGAGCCGTTCGGCGCCACCTACCACCTGGGCCAGGAAGTCACCGTGGTGCAGAAGCGCGAAGACGGCCGCTTCGACGTGGAAACCTCGCTGGGCACCAAGTTCATCACCAAGACCATTTTCATCGCCGCCGGCGTGGGCTCGTTCCAGCCGCGCACCATGAAGGTGGAAGGCATCGAAGCCTTCGAAGGCTCGCAAGTGTTCTACCGCGTGAAAGACCCGAGCAAGTTCGAAGGCAAGAACCTGGTCATCTGCGGCGGCGGCGACTCCGCGCTGGACTGG
>CBHWEO010000233.1:0-8805 GCA_966112955.1 uncultured Duganella sp.
CGGCTGAGGCCGTGTCCGATTGCCAGAGCTGACCCCGACTTTTTTATTGCTATCCCACTCGCGCGGCAACTGCCGCGCTTTCTCGATGCCTTCATTGACCAGGTTCTGCACGGGCATGCTCATGTAGGGCAGGGTCATGGTCAGGGTCAGGAAGCCTACGCCCAGCGTGATGGGGAAGCCGATGCCGAACAGGTTCAGCTGCGGCGCCGCGCGGGTCAGGATGCCCAGCGCGACGTTGGTGATCAGCAGCGCGGCCACGATCGGCAGCGACAGCTGCAGGCCGGCCGTGAACACTTTCGCGCCCCACAGCGCCAATTCCCAGAAGCCGTCGTTGTGGAACGAGATGGCGGCCACCGGTAGCGTGAAGAAGCTCTCCGCCAGGGCTTCGATCAGCACCAGGTGGGCATTCACCGCCAGCACCGCCAGCGTCACCACCCACACCAGGAATTGCGATACCGCCGACGAGCGGCCTTGCGACATGGGGTCGAAGAAGCTGGCAAAACCCAGGCCCATGGTGAGGCTGGAAATCTCGCCCGCCATCTCCACCGCGGCGAACACCAGGCGCATGGCGAAGCCCATGCCGGCGCCGATCACGATTTCGCGCGCCAGCACCGACAGCCCGGCCCAGCCGGCGGGATCGAGCGCCGGCATGGCCGGCACGGCGGGCGCGATGACCATGGCGATCAGCACGCCCAGCGCAAGCTTGACCTGCATCGGGATGCGGGCATTGCCGAAGATGGGGGAGGCGGCAATCAGCGCCAGGATGCGGGCCGCCGGCCACAGCAGGGCGGCAATCCAGGTGTTCAGCTCGGCGGCGGTGACGACCAGCATCGGTCAGGAGACCAGCAGCGGGATGCCGGTCAACACCTGGCGCATGTAGTCGAGCATGACGGACAGCATCCACGGCCCCGCCACCACCAGGGCCACGAACACGCCCACCAGCTTGGGGATGAAGGACAGCGTCGCTTCATTGATCTGGGTGGCGGCCTGGAAGATCGAGACCACCAGGCCGATCAGCAGCGCCACCAGCAGCAGCGGCGCCGCCACCATCAGCGTGACTTCCATGGCCTGGCGGCCCATGGTCATGACGGCTTCCGGAGTCACGGCGCGCCTCCTAGTAGAAACTCTGGGACAGCGAGCCCAGCAGCAATTGCCAGCCGTCGACCAGCACGAACAGCATCATCTTGAACGGCAGCGAGATCACGGCGGGCGACATCATCATCATACCCATCGACATCAGCACCGAGGCCACCACCATGTCGATGATGAGGAAGGGGATGAAGATGGCGAAGCCGATCTGGAAGGCGGTCTTCAGTTCGGACGTGATGAAGGCCGGCACCAGGATCTTCAGCGGCACGTCTTCCGGCCCCTGCAGCGCCTGGCTGCGCGAAATCTTGACGAACAGGGCCAGGTCGGACTGGCGCGTCTGCTTCAGCATGAAGGTCTTCAGCGGCGCGGCCGAGCGCTCCATGGCCTGTTGCATGGTGATCTTGTTGTCCTGCAGCGGCACCCAGGCTTCCGTGTAGATCTTGTCGAACACGGGGCTCATGACGAAGAAGGTCAGGAACAGCGACAGGCCGACAATCACCTGGTTGGGCGGCGCCGATTGCGTGCCCAGCGCCTGGCGCAGCAGCGACAGCACGATCACGATGCGGGTGAAGCCGGTCATCATCAGCAGCGCGGCCGGGATGAAGGTCAGCGCCGTCATCAGGATCAGCGTCTGCAGCGTCAATCCGTAATTGGTGCCGCCGCCGGGGGCGGGGGTGCTGGTGAAGGCGGGGATGGTCGGTTCGGCTGCCGCGAGCGCCGGCAGCAGCAGGGCGAGCGCCGCGGCCCCCATGCGCAGTGCGCGGTTATTTGCCATTGCGCTTTTCAATCGTCTGTTTGAACCATTCGGCGAAATTGGCGCCGGGGATCGGCTGGGCGCCCGCCAGGTCGGCTTCGTCGATTTCCTGGCGCGGCATGGTGGCCAGCGCATTCATGCGGCCGGGCGAGGCGCCGACCACGATCCATTGCTCGCCCACTTCCACCACCAGGATGCGTTCGCGCGCGCCCACGCTGAGGGCACCGACCAGCTTGACCGTGGTGCCGCCGGTGATGTGGCGGGGACCGAAGCGCTTCAGCAGCCAGGCCAGGCCGACCAGCAGGGCGATGACCAGGCCCAGCGACAGGATCGTCTGCAGCAGCGAACCGGCAGCGGACGGCGCCTGGCTGGCCAGCACATTGGCTGGCGCGGGCGCGTTGGCGGCACGGGCGCCGGCCAGGGCGGCTTGCTGCTCGGGCGTCGCGGCCGGGGCCGCGGCAGGGGGGGCAGCTGCGGCGGCAGCAGGCGCCGCGGCGTCGGGCGCGGCCTGGCCGCTGGTGGCAATGGTGTCTGGGGCGGACGCTTGCTGCGCCAGCACAGGGGCGCCGGCAAGGGTGAGGGCGGCCGCCAGCGTCAGCGGCCGGATGAGGCGAAAGGCTTGCTTCATTTATTCAGTTTTCGGATGCGTTCGGAAGGCGTGATGATGTCCGTCAGGCGGATACCGAACTTGTCGTTCACCACCACCACCTCGCCCTGGGCGATCAGGCAGCCGTTGACCAGCACGTCCATCGGTTCGCCGGCCAGGCCGTCCAGTTCCACCACCGAGCCCTGCGCCAGTTGCAGCAGGTTCTTGATGGCGATCTTGGTGCGGCCCAGTTCCACGGTCAGCTGGACCGGGATATCGAGGATGAAGTCGATATCGTTATGGGTTTCGGTCTTGTTCGGCTGCTTGGAAAAGTCCTTGAACACGGCAGCCGTGGCGGCCTGGTTCTGCATGGCTGCAGCCTCGGCAGCGGCCTGCTCGGCAATCGCGGCACCCCAATCATCATCCAGGCTTGCGTCGTCGTCTTGATTGTCAGACATGGTTCTCTCCTGCTGCAACACGGTATGCAGCTTATTTACTCATATTATCGGCGTTTGCCAGCAGTTTCTCCACCTTCAATGCGTATTGCCCGTTCAACACACCATAAGTGCAGTCGAGTACGGGCACGCCATCCACGGTGGCCTCGATGGTTTCCGGGATGGTGAGGGGAATGATATCGCCGACCTTCATGTTCAGGATTTCGTCGAAGCTGACCTTGGCCGTGCCCAGGCGGGCCACCAGTTCCACTTCGGCGATCTGGATCTGCTGCGTCATCAGGCGGATCCAGCGCTTGTCCACTTCCAGCGCCTCGCCCTGCAGCGAGGAGGTCAGGGCGTCGCGGATCGGCTCGATCATCGAATACGGCATGCAAAAGTGGATCTGGCCCGACACCGAGCCGAGTTCGATGGTGAAGGTCGATGCCACCACCACCTCGTTCGGGGTGGCGATGTTGGCGAACTGCGTATTCATTTCGGAACGGATGTACTCGAACTCGACCGGGTACACCGGCTCCCACGATTTGGTATAGGCTTCGAACACGATGTCGAGGATGCGCAGGATGATGCGCTGCTCGGTCTGGGTGAAGTCGCGGCCTTCCACGCGGGTGTGGAAGCGGCCGTCGCCGCCGAACAGGTTGTCGACCAGCAGGAACACCAGGCCCGGGTCGAACACCATCAGGGCCGTGCCGCGCAGCGGCTTCATGTGCACCAGGTTGAGGTTGGTCGGCACCACCAGGTTGCGGATGAATTCGGAATACTTGGACACGCGCACCGAGCCCACCGACACTTCCGCGCTGCGGCGCAGGAAGTTGAACAAGCCCACGCGCAACAGGCGCGCGAAACGCTCGTTGATAATCTCCAGGGTCGGCATACGGCCCCGGACGATGCGCTCCTGCGTCGCCAGGTTGTAGGTCCGGACACCCGTGGTCTCCTCGGGCGTCGCGACATCGTCCTGATCGCCGTTGACGCCCTTTAAGAGGGCATCGACTTCTTCCTGGGAGAGAAAATTATCAGCCATGCTTCACACAAACCTTACTGGATGATAAATGCCGTAAACAATACTTCCGAGACTTCCTGGGGTTCGCCGCCGCTTTCCAGGGGCTGGTTGACCGCTTCCAGGATTTCCTTGCTCAACTGCTGCTTGCCTTCCGGGGTGTTGATCTCGGAGGCATGCTTGCTCGACAACAGCAGCAGGATGCGGTTGCGCAGCTTGGGCATATTGGTCTTGATGATTTCCGACTCTTCCAGGCTGCTGGCCTGCAGCGTAATCGCCAGCTGCAAGTACTGGTCGCCATTTTCCGGCTGCAGGTTGACTGTGAACTGGTCGACCGGGATGTAGACGGGCGGGCCGGCCTTCTTGGCCTTCTTGGCTTTTTTCGGCGACTTGGCTTCTTCCGCGTGCTCGTCGCCGCTGTCGCCCTTGAGCATGAACCATGCGCCGCCGCCACCGGCCAGGGCGAGCACCAGTACGCCCGCCAGGATGATGACCAGCTTCTTCTTGGAACCACCGCCTACCGGTGGGGCTTCTGCCTTGGCATCAGCCTTTACTTTTGGATTCGCTTTCAAATCTTCTGCCCTGGATGCAAGAGTTGGATCATGACACCATTATGTCATTATCGCGAAAGCTTTCGGGGGATGATGCGCCGAAAAGAGGCAGGAAGCAGGGCTATCTCTGCCTTAGGCGAAGGTGTCGACCGCGCCCAGCACGCTGCGGCGCACTTGCGGCGTGGTCTCGGGGGCATGCTCGGCATTGTCATTCCGGCCATGCGCCGCGCCGCGGCCACGGCCGGCGGACGCCATCTCGGCGAAGGCTTGCTGCTGGTCCTGGCTGCCGGCGGAAACGCTGGCGTCGCCCAGCTTGATGCCGGCTTCACCCATGGTTTCGCGCAGTTTCGGCATGGCTTGTTCAAGTGCTTCGCGCACTTCCGGCTGGGCGGCCGTGAAGGCGACGCTGGCCTGGTCGTTCGATACGCTCAGCACCACTTGCAGCGGGCCGAGGTCGGGTGGGTTCAGGGTCAAGGTGGCGCTCTGTTCGCCGCCATTGACCATCCACACCACTTTCTGGCCCAGCTGGTGGTCCCAGCCCTGGCTGCCGACGCGGGCATGCAGCTGGTTGCCGGCCAGGGCTTGCGCAGCCTGCGCGTTGGCTGCGCCGGCCGGGGCGAGCGCGGTGGCGGCTGCCTGCAGGGCGCCGGCTTGCGGCTGGATGGCTTGCTTGGCATCGTGCGCGGCGGCGTCGGCGGCCTTCGCGTCGGCACTGGCCTGCTGCAGGACGGTCTGGAAGTCGGCGCGCGGCTGGCCTGCTGCCTGGGCTGCCTTGTCGCTGGCGGCATTGGCGGCGCCGCTTGCTGCGCGCGCGGCGCTGTCGTCGGCGATGTCGGTGGTGGCGGAGGTATCCGTGGTCGCGGCGTGGCGGGCCAGCTCGGCCAGCGCATCTTCGCTGTCGCCGGCAGGCTTGCCGGCGGTGCCTTCCGCAGCGGCTTGCGCCGCCAGCAGGGCGGCCTGGTCGATCGGCATGCCTTCGGCCGGCAGGCGGTCGGCGATGCCGCTGCGGTTGCCTTTGCCCGCCAGGCTGGCATCGCCGGCCAGGGCGGCACTTGCATCCTCAGCCGCGCCACTGCGCTGGCCTTGGCTTGCGGCCGCCGCGGCGCCGGCCGCAGCAGCGGCTGCAGCATCGGCGGCGGTGGGCTGGGCGAAGCCCTGGATCATGGCCAGCATGTCGGCCACGGCATCGCTGGCGGCTTGCTGGCCATCGGTTTCTTCCGCCCCGCTGGCGGCGGAACTTGCGCTGGCGGCGGAGGCGCCACTGGCGCTGCCGGCGTCCGCACTTGCCGCTGCGCTTGCCGCGGCACCGGCGGTGGCGGCGTCTTCGGCGGTCGCGTTGGCCTGCGGCGTGCCCGGCTGTGCCGCCTTGGCGGGCGCCTGGGCTTGCGTGGCTGGCTTGTTGGCGGGCGTCGCTGCGCTGGACGCGGGCTTGGCCTGCTGGCTGGACGGCGCCGGGGCATGCTGCTGCGCGGCCGGCTTGGGCGCTTCGGCGCGGCGCGGCGCGGTACCGGCTTGCGGCTGCGGCGTCGGCGGCAGTGCGGCGGCCTGGCGTTCGATCTGCTGGTTCAGTGTCTGTGCGAACTGGCCGTCTTCCGCTGCGGCATTGGACGCGCGGCCGGGGGCCGGATTGCCGGACAGGAGAGGGGAGTTCTGGACAGTCTGGGTATGCATGATCGGGTCAATCTAGCGTTTGAAAAATGCCTGGCGCGAGGCGTGTTCGTCCATGGCCTTCTGGTCGCGCTTCGCTTCCTTTTTCAGCTCCTGGGCTTCGGCCCGGTCGCGCAGGGTGGAAAACGACATGCGCTTGCGTTCGGCATCCTGCCACAACTGCTTTTCCTTGTCGCCGCGCGCCTTGCTGTGGCGCACGATTTCCTGCTGGCCCTTGATCGCCGTGTCCAGTTTTTCCATGAAAGCCTGGAAATTGCGATAAGCCATCGGCGTCATGCCCTGTTGCTGCGAAGCGTCGAAGCGGCGGCCATATTCGTCGCGGTAACCGACCAGCATGTTCAGCTTTTCTTCCGCTTCGGCCACCGCTTTCAGGGCGGCGCCGAGGCGCTTGGCCGCGTCGTCGGTTTCGCGGCGGGCCAGGTCGATCAGGGTTTCAAGTTGCTGGGTAGAGGCCATGATATTCAATTATAGGCAAGGCCGAGGTCGCCAATCAGTCGAAAAGAGAGGTTAATTGCCCCAAGCTCTCCGGCATGTTCACCTGCTCGGTGATCTGTTGCTGGAGGAATTGCTCAATCTTATCGTGCAGCGCGATGGCTTGGTCGAGCACCGGGTCGGTGCCCGGCGTGTAAGCGCCCACGGCGATCAGGTCGCGGCTGCGTTCGTAGCGTGAAAACAACTGTTTCAGCTTGCGCGCCTGGTCCTGATGGCTGTGCGAGGTGATCGAATGCATGGCGCGGCTGATTGACTGTTCGATATCGATGGCCGGGTAGTGGCCGGCTTCCGCCAGTCGGCGGTTGAGCACGATGTGGCCGTCCAGGATGGCGCGTGCCGAGTCGGCAATCGGGTCCTGCTGGTCGTCGCCCTCGGTCAGCACGGTGTAGAACGCCGTGATCGAGCCGCCGCCGACCTCGCCATTGCCGGCGCGCTCCACCAGCACTGGCAATTTTGCAAACACGGACGGCGGGTAACCCTTGGTGGCGGGCGGTTCGCCGATGGCCAGGGCGATCTCGCGCTGGGCCATCGCGTAGCGGGTCAGCGAATCCATGATCAGCAGCACGTTCATGCCTTTGTCGCGGAAGTGCTCGGCAATCGCGGTCGCATAGGCGGCGCCCTGCATGCGCATCAGCGGCGGCGTGTCGGCCGGCGCGGCCACCACCACGGAACGGCGCAAGCCTTCCTCGCCCAGGATCTGTTCGATGAATTCCTTCACCTCGCGGCCCCGCTCGCCGATCAGACCGACCACGATGACGTCGGCTTCCGTGTAGCGCGCCATCATGCCCAGCAGGACCGATTTGCCGACGCCGGAACCGGCGAACAGGCCCATGCGCTGGCCGCGGCCCACGGTCAGCATGGCATTAATGCAACGCACGCCGACATCGAGGGTTTCCACGATGGGTGCGCGGCCCAGCGGGTTGGCCGGGCGCACATTGATGGGGGCGGAATCGGTGGTCTGGATCGGGCCCAGGCCATCCAGCGGGCGGCCGGCGCCATCGACCACGCGGCCCAGCAGTTCGGGGCCGACCGGCAGGTGGCGCGCGCGGTCGCTGGGGCGGCGGCGCGGGTGGTTGACGGTGCCGGGTTTCGGCACGCTCTGCTCGACCGGGAATACGCGCGTGCCGGGAATGATGCCTTCGACGTCGCTTTGCGGCATCAGGAACAGCTTGTCGCCTTCGAAGCCGACCACTTCCGCTTCCACCTTGCCGCCCGAGGGCAGGGGCACGGTGCAGGCGGCGCCGACAGCCAGGCGCAGGCCGACCGCTTCCATGACCAGGCCGGCCACGCGCGTGACGCGGCCCGAGACCTGCATCGGTTCGATGAAATCGACCAAGGTCGCGCAGTCGTTCAGGTAAGAACGCCAGCGGCCGGCATGCACGTGGGGATCGGGGGCGCCCATGTCAGTCGATCCAGTCGACGTCCTTGCCGAGCGCCAGGCTCAGGCGCTGCCAGCGCGACGCCACAGTGGCATCGATCTGGTTGGAGGCAGTATCGACCTTGCAGCCGCCACGCTCGATGGTGGGGTCGTCGATCACGCGCCAGCCACCCTTGTCGAGTTCTTCTGCGATGCTTTCGCGCACCACGGCGGCGTCTTCCGGATTCAGGATCAGCAGCGCCGGCTGCTGCAGCACCGGCAGGTACTCTATCGCTTCGCGCACGATCGGCAGGATCAGTTCCGGCTTCACGCGCAGGGCGGTCTTGAGCATGCCCTTGGCCAGGTGCAGCGCCAGTTCCAGCACTTCGTTGCTGATGGCCTGGTCGGCTTCGCGCAAGGCCGTGCTGAAATTGTCGGCAATCTCGCGCACCGGCGCCAGCGCTTGCTCGGTCATGGCGCGCTGCTCGTCCAGCGCCTGGGCCACGCCGTCTTCGTGGCCGGCCTTGAAGCCGGCGTCATAACCTTGCTGGCGCGCTTCCTCGCGGATGGCGGCCAGTTCTTCCTCGGTCGGGTACTCGGGCGGTGGTGGCGCGTCGGCTTCGTACTGGACTTCTTCGGCTTCCGCCAGGGCCGCAGCCTCGGCCGCGGCGGCGCGCGCTTCCGCTTCCTCGCGTTCGCGCTGCGCCACCGCACTGGGGCGCATGTCGCCGAAGGATTGCAGCTCCCAGCGCTGGTAGGCGGTTTGTTTTTCTTTGGGGATGGTTGTCATCTGTTGTGCTTGCTGCTTAAACCTTTGAAACCGGACAACCGGGGTACGACCCTCGGGGTCGGACCCCGG
>CBHWEO010000234.1:0-8782 GCA_966112955.1 uncultured Duganella sp.
TGGCTCGTTGGATTTCAGCCCGCCCTGCGGCCAGCGCTGGCGCGGCACCACCTGGCGGTTGACCGCCAGCGCCAGGGCCTGGCCGGCCAGGCCGAGCGTGTCGACCAGCGCGGCCAGCGTCTGCTGCGGCGGCACCGCGTGCGGCGCGCCATTCAGTTCGATCTCGATCATGCCTGTTCGCGGTAGATCTGCGCGCCGCCCTTGACGAATTCGATCGACTTTTCCTGCATGCCCCTGGCGGCGAAGTCGCGCACTTCCTGCGTGATCTTCATCGAGCAGAAATGCGGGCCGCACATCGAGCAGAAATGCGCCACCTTGGCCGAGTCTTTCGGCAGGGTCTCGTCGTGGAATTCGCGCGCGCGGTCCGGGTCCAGGCCCAGGTTGAACTGGTCTTCCCAGCGGAATTCGAAGCGCGCCAGCGACAGCGCGTTGTCGCGGATCTGCGCGCCCGGATGGCCTTTCGCCAGGTCGGCCGCGTGCGCCGCGATCTTGTAGGTGATGATGCCTTCCTTGACGTCGGCCTTGTTGGGCAGGCCCAGGTGCTCCTTCGGCGTCACGTAGCACAGCATGGCGGTGCCGTACCAGCCGATCTGCGCGGCGCCGATGCCGGAGGTGATGTGGTCGTAGCCGGGCGCGATGTCGGTGGTCAGCGGGCCGAGGGTGTAGAACGGCGCTTCGCTGCACTGTTCCAGCTGCAGGTCCATGTTCTCCTTGATCAGCTGCATCGGCACGTGGCCCGGGCCTTCGATCATCACCTGCACGTCGTGCTTCCAGGCGATTTGCGTCAGTTCGCCCAGCGTCTTCAGTTCGCCCAGCTGGGCTTCATCGTTGGCATCCCACACGGAGCCCGGGCGCAGGCCGTCGCCCAGCGAGAAGCTGACGTCGTAGGCTTTCATGATCTCGCAGATCTCTTCGAAATGCGTGTACAGGAAGTTTTCCTGGTGGTGGGCCAGGCACCACTTGGCCATGATCGAACCGCCGCGCGACACGATGCCGGTCATGCGGTTGGCCGTCAGCGGCACGTAGCGCAGCAGCACGCCAGCGTGGATGGTGAAGTAGTCGACACCCTGCTCCGCCTGCTCGATCAGGGTGTCGCGGAAGATTTCCCAGCTCAGGTCTTCGGCCTTGCCGTTGACCTTTTCCAGCGCCTGGTAAATCGGCACGGTGCCGATCGGCACCGGCGAGTTACGCACGATCCATTCGCGCGTTTCGTGGATATGCTTGCCGGTCGACAGGTCCATCACGGTGTCGCCGCCCCAGCGGATGGCCCAGGTCATCTTCTCGACTTCCTCGCCGATGGACGACGTGACGGCGGAATTGCCGATATTGGCGTTAACCTTGACCAGGAAATTGCGGCCGATGATCATCGGCTCCAGTTCCGGGTGATTGATGTTGGCCGGGATGATGGCGCGGCCGCGCGCGATTTCCTGGCGCACGAATTCCGGCGTGATCTCGTCCGGGATGGCGGCGCCGAACGATTCGCCGCGGTGCTGGCGGCCCAGCAGCTCGGCCATGCGCTGGCCCTTCCCGCCCTGGGCGCGCAGGCCGGCCAGGTATTCCTTGCGGCGCAGGTTTTCGCGGATCGCCACGTACTCCATTTCCGGCGTGACGATGCCCTGGCGCGCGTAGTGCATCTGCGTCACGTTGCGGCCGGCCTGGGCGCGGCGCGGCTGGCGGTGCAGCTTGAAGCGCAGCGCATCGAGCTCCCGGTCGGCCAGGCGCTGGCGGCCGTAATCGGAAGTGGGGCCGTCCAGCAGCTCGGTATCGCCGCGCTCGGCGATCCAGGCCGCGCGCGGCGTGGCGAGGCCGGCGCGGATATCGATGCGCGCGTCCGGATCGCTGTAGGGACCGGACGTGTCGTACACGGTGACTGGCGCATTGTCGCCGGACAGGCTGATTTCACGCATCGGCACGCGCAAGTCGGCGCGGCTGCCGGTGACGTAAATCTTGCGGGAATTGGGCAGCGGTGCGACGGCTGCGGAATCGACCTCGGCCTGCTCGGCGAGGAATATGGCATTGGCGTTCATTTGGCTCCTTTGTTGGGCGCAGGAGCCAGCAAAGGAGATTAGGCTGCGCTTGCGGCAGCGCCTTGCGAGGCGCGGCCGTGCGTATCCTGAAGCTTCCCTTCGCTGGCATTATCCAGATCAGGTTCGGAGGGTATTTCTCACCCGCGCACCCAGCATGGAAACTGGCGCACAGGACCCCTAGCGTGTGCCGCCTGACGGCAGCGGGAGGATTATAACCGTGTCACTTCGGCCGTGCTAGCAAATTTGCTTGCGCTGGCGGCGGCGTGTGGCCAGCGCCGCCAGGCCCAGGCCCAGCAGCGACAGGCTGCCCGGCTCCGGCACGTCCGCCTGGGCGATCGGCTCGCCCAGCCAGTCCACGACGTTTTGCGCGAACACCTTGTTGCTGTTGATCTGGTTGTCGTTCAGGATGTTGACCGAGCTGATCAGCAGAGCTTCGCCGGCGCCGAGGTGGTAGAGCGCCACCATATTGTTGGAGAACAGGATCTCCGCATTGGGGGTCGGGTTGATCACGCTGTCGCACGAGTTGCCGTTCAGGCTGGCCACCCCGGCCGTCAGCGCATTGTTGACCAGGACGGTGCCGGTGGCGGAATAGCAGGTGGAGGTGATGTCCGCGTCCAGCATGGTCTCGATGCTTTGGCTCCAGCTGGCCCAGCCCTGGTTGTCGGTCAGGATCACGGCCTTCTTGCCGCCTTCGATGAAGCCGCGGATGGCGCTGATCTGGTTCGCTGTCCCGGGCGCCGTCTGGTCGTTGACCCACAAGGCATCGAAATTGTTCATGAAAGCCAGGTTGTCGAGGACGGCGGTCGACGTCAGCGTATTATTCTGCAACAGCAGCCCGCGCAAGTTGTCGTAATTGCTGCCTTGCAGCTGGTGTCCGGTATTGTTGGCAGTCTGTGCCAGGATGGCGGCGGCGGAAGCCGTGCCGCTGAACAGTACAGCGGCAGCGGCGGCGATGGTGAAACGGCGTAGCATCGATCACTCCTAAAATGTTGATGGGTGGACTATTTACGCAACAACTGTTCCACCCATGTGAATCAATGAGTTAGCATAATTAATGGTTATTTTTGTAAGATTTTTCGACAACATTCAGGGGGCCGCGTGCGCGTTTTAGCGGCTGGAGTTTGCATGGTGGCGGCAGGCCTGGCGTGGGCCGACGCCAGCCAGCCCACGCTGGCGGAGCAGGCCTCGTTTGCGCGCTTCTGGCAGCGCATCGCGCCCGGCGTGACCGCACCGCCCCTGCAGCGCGAACGCCAGCGCGGCAGCGGCCAATGGCTGGCAACCGCGACGGTCGATGCGCCGCCGCTGCGCCTGGTGCTGCCGCTGTGCCGCGTGCTGCGCACCCGCTACACGCTACAGGCGGACGACAGCTGGCGCAGCGACAGCTCGCAGCATGTGTGGATCCACCATACGACGAACTGCGGCACGCCGCCGGCCAGCATGGTCGAGCTGCGCGCGCCGCTGGCGGAAATCGACGTGCTGCGCCTGATCCAGGCCCAGGGCGAACTGCTGCAGCGGGCGCGCCTGCTCATGGCCGGCAACACCAGCTGCGCCCCGACCCGTGCGCGCAACTTCCAGCTGCGCAGCCTGGGCCGCGGCGCCGACGGCATGTTCCTGCTCGGCTATGAAAGCGATATCGGCAGCCGGGTCGATATTACGGTCCGGCAAGCGCGGGCGGAACTTACCGCCTGGAATGTAAACTGCCCCTAAATACAACAGGCGCTGCAAAATACGATTGCCCCGGGCACGGGACAGGCTTAGGCTCAGTGACGTCAGCCATGCTACTCACGGGAGAGCCAGATCATGAAGCACAGCAACAAAGCCATCCTCGCTGCCATCCTCAGCGCCTTTGCCGCCGCAGCCGCCGCGCCCGTTTCCGCCCTGGCGGCGGCGCCGGAAAAAATCCGCGTGATCGTCGCCTTCAACGCCAAGGTGGCGCCGCAGGCCAAGGCCGCCATCGCGGCCGCGCGCGGCGAGCAAGTGCGCACCATCGACGGCATGGATGCCATCGCCATGACCATCCCGGCCACGGCCCTGGCCGGCCTGCAGCGCAATCCGCACTTCCTGTACGTGGAAGAAGACGTCAAGCGCTACCCGCTGTCGCTGGCCAATCCCGACCCATCCCACAGCGGGCAGCTGATCCCCTACGGCATTCCCATGGTGCAGGCCGACCAGGTAGCCGCGCTGGGCAGCGGCAGCCAGCCGCGCAAGGTGTGCATCATCGATTCCGGCATCAATGCCACGCACGAAGACTTGGCCGGCAACCTGCTGAGCGGCAATAACGACCCGGGCACCGGCAACTGGTCCGACGACCAGAACCACCACGGCACCCACGTAGCCGGCACCATCGCCGCGCTCAGCAACAACCTGGGCGTGGTCGGCGTTTCCAACAACAAGCAAATCCCGCTGCACATCATCAAGGTGTTCGGCGCCGACGGCTGGGCCTATTCGTCCACCCTGGCCTCGGCCGCCAACCTGTGCAAGACGGCCGGCGCCAGCGTGATCAGCATGTCGCTGGGCGGCGCGCGCGCCAGCCGCACCGAAGACACGGCTTTCGCCAACCTGCAGAAAGCGGGCATCCTGTCGATTGCCGCCGCCGGCAACGACGGCAACCGCACCCAGTCCTACCCGGCCGGCTATGCCTCGGTGGTGTCGGTCGGCGCGCTGGATGAGAACCGGAACTGGGCCAGCTTCTCCCAGTACAACAAGAAGGTCGAACTGTCGGCGCCGGGCGTGGGCGTGCTGTCCACCGTGCCGATGGGCACGGGCGCGCTGTCGTCGCTGGACGTGGGCGGCACGGCTTTCGCCGCGGGGGATATGGAAGGCTCGCCGCGCAAGAGCGCCACCGCCCCGCTGGCCAACTTCGGCCTGGGCGATGCGGTCGACACGGGCGTGGCGGGCAAGGTGTGCCTGATCCAGCGCGGCAGCATCGACTTCGCCACCAAGGTGTCGAACTGCCAGGCCAGCGGCGGAGTCGGCGCCGTCATCTACAACAATGTGGCGGGCAGCTTCTCCGGCACGCTCGGGACCACGGTCACCAACATCCCGTCGGTGTCGGTATCGGACAGCGACGGCAATGCCCTGCTGGCCAGGCTGGGCCAAAGCGCCACCGTGAACGTGCAGGCCTGGAACTACGCCTACTACGACGGCACCTCGATGGCGACGCCGCACGTGTCGGCCGTGGCGGCCCTGGTGTGGGGCCACTTCCCGAACTGCACCCAGGCCGATGTGCGCAAGGCGCTGGATGCCAGCGCGCTGGACCTGGGCACGCCGGGGCGCGACGACAAATTTGGCTACGGCATGGTGCAAGCCAAGGCGGCTTACGACCTGCTCAAGACCTACACCTGCGGCAAATAAGGCCTTCCCTTACGTCATGCCGGGCGCCCTGCGGGGCGCCTTTTATTTTGCAAGAAGGATGTGTAACAGTTCGTTACTATGTGCGAAAGCGCACATAGCGTTTTTCCGACTGGAATCCATAATGGAAGAGCACCAATAACTTCGAGAGGCACACCATGAACCCGAAAGTCTCCCTGCTCCCCCTCACCGTTGCTTCGCTCCTGCTCGCTGCCTGCGGCGGCGGTGGCGGCGGCGGTTCCACCACACCGCCACCGACCCAGACCATGGGTACCCTGGCCGTTTCGATGACGGACGCGCCTTCCTGCGGTTATGACGCAGTGAACGTGACCGTGACCAAGGTCCGCGTCAACCAGAGCGCCACCGCCAGCGACACCGATGGCGGCTGGACCGATATCACGCTGTCCCCGGCCAAGAAGATCAACCTGCTGAACCTGACCAACGGCGTGCTGGAAGCGCTGGGACAGACGTCGCTGGCGACCGGCCACTACAGCCAGGTCCGCCTGGTGCTGGATCCGAATACCGGACCTGCCGCGCCCGCCGGGCCGGCCAACTCGGTGGTCCTGAGCGGCACCACGAACGAGATTTCTCTGGACACCCCCAGCGCGGTGCAAAGCGGCATCAAGCTGAATGCCGACTTCACGGTGGAAGCCAACCAGCGCTACGACCTGGTGCTGGACTTCGACGCCTGCAAATCCATCGTCACCAAGGGTAATGGCAAGTATGCGCTGAAGCCGGTGGTCAAGGTGGTGCCGACCGCCCTCAACGGCATCAGCGGCTTCGTCAGCGTACCCCTGCTGTCGGACGGCATCACCGTGAGCGCCCAGCAGAACGGCGCCGTGGTGGCCGCCACCGTGCCAAGCAGCACCGGCGAATTCACGCTGAGCCGCCTGCCGGTGGGCAATTACGACGTGGTGATCACCTCCAACACCCATGCCGCTTACGTGGTGGGCGGGGTGCCGGTGACCTCGACCACTGCCATGGTGCCGATCAGCACTGTCGGCGCGCCGTTCACCCTGGCCACCGCCAGTACCATGGGCAGCATCAGCGGCACTGCGGTGCTGACCCCGGCCAGCACCACCGAGTCGGCGCTGGTGTCGGCCAAGCAGGCGATTACCGGCGGCCCGACCGTGACCATCCGCTATGCCACGGCCGACCTGTCGACTGGCGCCTACAGCATCACCAAGCTGCCGCTGGCCGCACCGCAGTACGCGACCTACAGCGCCACGCTGCCGCAAGTATTCGTCGGCGCCACCACCTTGCCGGGCACCGGCAAGTACAAGGTCGATGCCTCGGCCACCGGCTACACGACGCAGTCCAACGCGGCGGTCGACATCAACGCGGCCAACGCCACCGGCGTCAACTTCAGCCTGGTGCCATAAATCCCTCCCCTGCCTGCGCGCCCCGGCGCGCGGGCGCCGCAGTGCCCGTCCTTGTGCCGATGCAGGCTCCCGGCCGAAATACTCCGATATAATGGAAGTTTTCGCCAAATTTACAGCCCAAATCATGGAATTAGCCAAGTCTTTCGAGCCTGCCGACATTGAACAGTTCTGGCGCAGCGAGTGGGAAAAGCGCGGTTACTACGCAGCCTCCCTCGACCTGAGCAAGCCGTCTTTCAGCATCCAGCTGCCGCCGCCGAACGTGACGGGCACGCTGCACATGGGCCATGCCTTCAACCAGACCATCATGGATGGCCTGACCCGCTACCACCGCATGCTGGGCCATAACACCGCCTGGATCCCCGGCACCGACCACGCCGGCATCGCCACCCAGATCGTGGTGGAACGCCAGCTGGACGCGCAAAAGATTTCCCGCCATGACCTGGGCCGCGAAAAATTCGTCGAAAAAGTGTGGGAGTGGAAGGAAAAATCCGGCTCCACCATCACCGGCCAGATGCGCCGCATGGGCACCTCGCCCGACTGGGGCCGCGAGTACTTCACCATGGACGCCGAGCGCTCCAAGGTCGTCAGCGAAGTGTTCGTGCGCCTGTACGAGCAAGGCCTGATCTACCGCGGCAAGCGCCTGGTCAACTGGGACCCGGTGCTGGGCACCGCCGTCTCCGACCTGGAAGTGGTGTCGGAAGAAGAAGACGGCTCGATGTGGCACATCAAGTACCCGCTGGCCGACGGCAGCGGCCACCTGGTGGTGGCCACCACCCGTCCTGAAACCATGCTGGGCGACGTCGCCGTGGCGGTCGACCCGACCGACGAGCGCTACACCGCGCTGGTGGGCAAGATGCTCAAGCTGCCGCTGGTCGGCCGCGAAATCCCGGTCATCGCCGACGAATATGTGGACAAGGAATTCGGCACCGGCTGCGTGAAGATCACCCCGGCGCACGACTTCAACGACTACGCCGTCGGCCAGCGCCACAACCTGGCCATGCCGTCGATCCTGACGCTGGACGCCAAGATCAACGAGAACGCCCCTGCCGCCTACCAGGGCATGGACCGCTTCGCCGCCCGCAAGCAGATCGTGGCCGACCTGGATGCGCAAGGCTTCCTGGTCGAAGTCAAGCCGCACAAGCTGATGGTGCCGCGCGGCGACCGCACCGGCGTGGTGATCGAGCCGATGCTGACCGACCAGTGGTTCGTCGCCATGAGCAAGCCGGCGCCGGAAGGCACCTTCAACCCGGGCAAGTCGATCGCCGAAGTGGCGCTGGATAAAGTCGCCAGCGGCGAAATCAAGTTCGTGCCTGAAAATTGGAGCACCACCTACAACCAGTGGCTGAACAACATCCAGGACTGGTGCATCTCGCGCCAGCTGTGGTGGGGCCACCAGATCCCCGCCTGGTACGACGAGCAGGGCAACGTCTACGTGGCCCGCAACGAGGAAGACGCGCGCGCGCAGGCGGCCGCCAAAGGCATCGGCGGCGCCCTGACCCGCGACCATGACGTGCTGGACACCTGGTTCTCCTCCGCCCTGGTACCGTTCTCCACCCTCGGCTGGCCGAACGAAACGCCGGAAATGAAAGCCTTCCTGCCAAGCTCCGTGCTGGTGACGGGCTTCGACATCATCTTCTTCTGGGTTGCCCGGATGGTGATGATGACCACGCATTTCACGGGCAAGGTGCCGTTCCGCGACGTGTACGTGCACGGCCTGGTGCGCGACGCCGCTGGCCAGAAGATGTCCAAGTCCAAGGGCAACACGCTGGACCCGATCGACCTGATCGACGGCATCGGCCTGGAAGAACTGGTGGCCAAGCGCACCACCGGCCTGATGAACCCGAAGGACGCGGCCAAGATCGAGAAAGCCACCCGCAAGGAATTCCCGGAAGGGATCCCGGCCTACGGCACCGACGCCGTGCGCTTCACCATGGCGTCCTACGCCTCGCTGGGCCGTAACATCAACTTCGACCTGGGCCGCTGCGAAGGCTACCGCAACTTCGGCAACAAGCTGTGGAACGC
>CBHWEO010000235.1:0-8781 GCA_966112955.1 uncultured Duganella sp.
CGAGTACTTCCACAACTGGACCGGCAACCGCGTGACGTGCCGCGACTGGTTCCAGCTGTCGCTGAAGGAAGGCCTGACCGTGTTCCGCGACCAGGAATTCAGCGCCGACATGATCGGCACCGAGAGCGGCCGCGCCGTGACGCGCATCGACCAGGTGCGCACGCTGCGCCAGGCCCAGTTCCCGGAAGATGCCGGCCCGATGGCGCACCCGGTGCGTCCCGATTCCTTCGTCGAGATCAACAACTTCTACACGGTGACCGTGTACGAAAAAGGCGCCGAAGTGGTGCGCATGTACCAGACCTTGCTGGGCCGCGAAGGCTTCCGCAAGGGCATGGACCTGTACTTCGAACGCCATGACGGGCAGGCCGTGCAATGCGACGACTTCCGCGCCGCCATGGCCGACGCCAACGGGCGCGACCTGACGCAATTCGAGCGCTGGTACAGCCAGGCCGGCACGCCGGTGGTGTCGGCGGGCGGCCATCACAACGGCGCGACCCAGACCTATGAACTGACGCTGTCGCAGCGCTGCCCGCCCACGCCGGGGCAGGAGAACAAGCAGCCCTTCCATATCCCGGTCGCCGTCGGCCTGCTGGGCCGCGACGGCAAGGACATGCCGCTGGTGCTGGACGGTAAGCAGCTCGGCACTACGGCCGTGCTGGAACTGACCGACGCCCAGCAGACATTCCGCTTCACCGGCGTGAAGGAAGCGCCGGTGCCGTCCATCCTGCGCGATTTCTCCGCGCCGGTGGTGCTGGAATACCCCTACACCGACGACGAACTGCTGCACCTGTTCCGCTACGACAGCGACCCGGTGAACCGCTGGGAAGCCGGCCAGCGCCTGGCCATGGAGCGCCTGCTGGCGCTGGCGCAGGCGGTGCTGGACAACAAGCCGCTCGAGCTGGACGACACCTACATCGCCGCCCTGCGCGCCGTGCTGACCGACACTACCCTGGATGCCGCCTTCCGCGAGCAATGCCTGATCCTGCCGTCGGAAACCATCATCGCCGAGCAGATGGACGTGGTGCACCCGCAAGCCATCCACAGCGCGCGCCAGTTCATGCGCCACGCGATCGGCAGCGCCCTGCGCACCGAACTGCTGGAAGCCTACGAAGCCAACGCCACGCCCGGCCCGTACAGCCCGGACGCCGTGTCGGCCGGCAAGCGCGGCCTGAAAAACCTGGCGCTGGCCTACCTGCTGGTGCAGCCGAATGCCGAAGCGGTCAGGCTGGCCGGCGAGCAGTTCGCCGCCGCCACCAATATGACCGACCGCGCCGCCGCGCTGTCCGCCCTGATCCACAGCGGCGCCGATGCCGGCAAGCAGCTGGATGCCTTCTACAAGGACTTCAAGGGCGAAGCGCTGGTGGTCGACAAGTGGTTCGCCATGCAGGGTTCGGCGCCGCACACCAATGTGGCCAAGGTGCGCGAACTGATGAAGCACCCGGCCTTCACGCTGAAGAACCCGAACCGCGCGCGCAGCCTGCTGTTCAGCTTCTGCAACAACAACCCATCGCAATTCCACGCCGCCGACGGCAGCGCCTACGAATTCTGGGCCGAGCACGTGATCAAGCTCGACGCCCTGAACCCGCAAGTGGCGGCCCGCCTGGCGCGCAGCATGGACCGCTGGCGCCGTTATGCGCCGGCGCTGCAAGTCCATATGCGCCAGGCGCTGGAGAAAGTCGCCGCCGCAACGCCGCTGTCCAATGACGTCATGGAAGTGGTGAGCAAGGCGCTGGCAAACTAATCACGTACAAACCTAGGGAAATAATGAAACGTATCAGCCTGACCCAATACCTCGTTGAAGAACAACGCCAGCACCACAGCATCCCGGCCGAACTGCGCCTCCTGATCGAGGTGGTGGGCCGCGCCTGCAAAACCATTTCCCACAGCGTCGGCAAAGGCGCGCTGGGCGAAGTGCTGGGCGCCCTGGAAACCGAAAACGTGCAGGGCGAAGTCCAGAAGAAGCTGGACGTGATTTCCAACGAAATTCTGCTGGAAGCGAACGAGTGGGGCGGCCACCTGGCGGCGATGGCGTCGGAAGAAATGGAAGACATCCACCCGATCCCGAACCGCTACCCGAAAGGCGAGTACCTGCTGGTGTTCGACCCGCTGGACGGCTCGTCCAACATCGACGTCAACGTCTCGATCGGCACCATCTTCTCCGTGCTGAAGGCGCCGGAAGGCATGGTCAATCCGACCGAACAGGACTTCCTGCAGCCAGGCTCGAAGCAGGTCGCCGCCGGCTACGCCGTGTACGGCCCGCAGACCCTGCTGGTGCTCACCACCGGCAATGGCGTGAACTGCTTCACCCTGGACCGCGAAATGGGCTCGTGGGTGCTGACCCAGCGCAATATGCAGATCCCGGCCAAGACCAGGGAATTCGCCATCAACGCCTCCAACCAGCGCCACTGGCACGCGCCGGTGCAGCGCTACATCGGCGAGCTGCTGGCCGGTTCCACCGGCCCGCGCGGCACCGACTTCAATATGCGCTGGATCGCCTCCATGGTGGCGGACGTGCACCGCATCCTGAACCGCGGCGGCATCTTCATGTACCCGGCCGACATGCGCGACCCGTCCAAGCCGGGCCGCCTGCGCCTGATGTACGAAGCCAACCCGATGGCCTTCATCGTGGAACAGGCGGGCGGCATGGCCACCGACGGCAAGCGCCGCATCCTGGATATCCAGCCGGAGAAACTGCACCAGCGCGTGCCGGTCTTCCTCGGTTCGCGCGATGAAGTGGCCCTGGTCACCAGCTATCACCAGGAAGCAGTGTAATTAATGCAACTCACGCTTGCGCACCCTTGAGTCGGAAGTTATAATCCGGACTCTTTGCCGGTGTAGCTCAGTTGGTAGAGCAGCTCATTCGTAATGAGAAGGTCGGGAGTTCGATTCTCTTCTCCGGCACCAGGACGCACAAAAGCCCTGCCAGGTCATTGCCTGGCAGGGCTTTTTCGTTCTAGGAATTGGCGACCAGCGCCACCAGCGCGAGCAGGATCCCGATTTGGGTTCCGATGACCCAGCGGTGCTGTGAATCCATCCGGGCGTTCAACTTTTCCATGGCATCATGCAGCTGGGCCCGGAATTCCAGGCGCAATTCCATGCGAAGGGCGTTCAGCCCTGCATCGAGTCTCGCTTCGAATCGTGCTTCCTGTTCCTTGAAGCGCTCGTCGATATGCACCCGTAGTGCCTGCAGTTGACTTGATAGGGGTGAGGGCGTGGCGTCCATGGTAGCTCCTTGAAGCGATCCTACCTCCTCGCGGCCGCCCGCGGCGCAGCGCTTACTGGCCTGGCGGCTGGTCGCTGGGCGGCGGGAAGTTGACGCGCTCTTTTTCGACCACCAGCGGCAGGTTGCGCATGTGCGTGTGGATCGAGCCGATGTACTCGCCCAGCACGCCGATGAAGAAGGTCTGCACCGCGCCAAAGAAGAATATGCCAATCAGCATGGGCGCCATGCCCAGCTCGAACGAATTCCACATGAGCAGCTTGGCGACCAGGAAGGCAAACGCGACCAGCAGGCTAAGCAAGGACAGCACGAAGCCACCCATGGTCATCAGCCGTAACGGCACCTTGGAATGCTTGGTGATGCCGAGCATGGCCAGGTCGTACAGGGTGTAGAAGTTGTTCTTGGTGACGCCGCGCGCGCGGCGCGCCTGCATGAACGGTACTTGGGCGATCGGGAAGCCGATTTCGCTGAGCAGCCCGCGGAAATAAGGGTAGGGGTCCTTGATCTGGCGCAGGATCTTCACCACCTCCTGGTCGAACAGGCCGGCGCCCGTGGCGTTCTGCACCAGCGACACCTCGGAAATCCGCGTGATGAAGCGGTAGTAAGTGCGGCGGATGAAGAACATGAGCGGCGTTTCCTTGCTCTTCGGTTTCACCGCCAGCACGGTCTTGTAGCCTTCTTCCCATTTGCGCAGGAATTCCGAAATCATCTCCGGCGGATCCTGCAGGTCCGACGCGATCACCACGCAGGCATCGCCGCCGGCTTGCAGCAGGCCGTGGTACGGCGAGCGGATATGCCCGAAGTTGCGCACATTGACGATCAGCTTGATGCGCGGGTCGTTCGCCGCCAGGCGCTTGACCTTTTCCACCGTGGCGTCGGTGGAGCAGTTGTCGATGAAGATATGTTCGTAGTCGTAGGGTTCCTTCCCCATCGTGGCGGCGATGCGCGCCGCCAGTTCGTCGACATTGTCCTCTTCGTTGTAGCAAGGGGTAACTATGCTGATCAGTTTACGCATGGTGGAAGACGTACCGTTTGTGAAGGAAGTAGTTGAGCGCCGCCATCGGCAACAGTAGCACAGCGCCAGCCACGTACGGCGACATGCCGATGCCGGTCAGGAGCCGCAGGCCGGCCACGTTGAGCAGGTAGCCCAGCACGTAGACGCCGATGAAGCGCAGCAGGCGCCGGTTGTCGCGCGAATCGAAGACCAGCGTGCCGTAGCTCTTAAAGTTGAACAGCACGCCGAGCACGGTGGCCAGCAAGGCTGCCGCCGCATAATGCAGGCCGATCCACAGCAGCACGGCATAGCAGCAATAGCCGAACAGGGTATTCAGCACGCCGACCGCGAGGTAGCGAATGAGCTGGCCGGACCAGAGTTGTGCCAGCAGCCTCATTGACGTGGCGCTCCGGCGGCGGTTTGCGGCATGGGCTGCGGCTGTTTGAACAGCAGCGCGAGCTCGGGCCGCGTCAGGCCCGACATGTAGTGCCAGGGCTTGCCGTTGACCTGGACGAAGTCCCGCTGCTCGTGCAGGTAGCGGTCGCCCGGCAGGATGGCGCGTTCGAATTCCTGGATCGCCGTGACGCTGCCGATCATCAGCATGACCACAATGGCCAGCCGCCGCAGCGGCTGCGCCGTTTGCAGGACGCTGATCGTCGCCATCATCAGGACGACCAGGGCGGGAATACCGCCGCGCATCACGAGGTCGTTGCCGGGGCCGTAGGATGCCAGCGGTAGCAACAGGAGTTCAACGATGGCGATCAGCAGCAGGGGCGATTTCCTTTCGCCGCCGGCGAGCACGGCCAGGGCCAGGAAGCCCCACTCGAGGCAGTCGAAGCGGATCACCTGGACGATTTGCGTCGCCAGGTCTAGCTCCATGGCACCCGCGCCGTCGTTGCCCACACCCTGCACATTCATGGTCAGGTAACGCCACATGAGCAGCACCACCGGCAGCAGGACCCACAAGCGCCAGTCCAGGCTTTCGCTTGCCATGCCGCGCCAGCCCTGGCGCTGCCAGACGCACCACAGCAGGAAGGGCATGGCGCCCACCGCCACCAGGGGCGCCCAGAAGATCACGCCGAGCAGCAGCAGGGCGGCGGGTGCGGCGGCCAGGCCGCCATCACGATGACGCCAGGCGATCATGACGGCCAGCCAGCCGGGCAGGGCGTGGTTCGGCACCCAGAACAATTGGGTCGTGTTGGACGACAGCTGGCGGGTCTGGCCCCACCATTCGATGTGGCGGGCGAAGTCGTACGGCACACCGCTTTGCAGGAACCAGCCGACGATATCCATGCCGCTGAAGAAGGCCACCGCAAGGAAGACCAGCCCCCAGCTGCCGCGCTTGCGTGCCGGCACGGCGGCCACCGCCATCAGCAGGAACAGCGCGGTGCCGGCGGCGGTCCAGGCCCACAGCATGGCGCGCGCGCCGGCGAGGGACGTGAGTTTGCCAACCAGCGCGGGGACCAGGTAGTAGCCCAGCGGGCAGCGCAGGATCAGGTCGCCGTCGTCCTGCTGGCCGTAACTGGCCGGCCAGGGGCCGACCACCAGGTCACGCAGCACCGACATGCGGGTCAGCCAGTCCTTATTGAGGTGGAACACCCCGCCCACGCCGCTCAGGGAGACCCAGGCGATGGCAGCGGTGACGATGCAGGCCAGTTCCACGCGGCTCAGGCCCGACGGGCCGCCGTGCCGCTTGCGCCAGGCGAGCAGGCAAGCCGGCAGCATGGCGGCGGCCAGCAGCAAACCATAGGGAAGTTTCAGCCAACCGAGGAGAAAGACCAGGACTGGCAGCAGCAGGTAGCCAAGCGCCAGCAATTCCAGCGCATCAAGCTGGCGGCTGGCGGCAGGGGTACAGGCTTCCGCTGACAGGCGCGACGCGGCGGCAGGATTGGGCAGGATAGTAGTCACCAGCGGCGGTTGGCACTGCGAAGTTTGAAGGGTTGCAACAAAGCAAATTATTGCACCGGTGCGCAGCGTGCGTCAAATCGCAGTGGGACTGTCCGCAACAACGCCATCCCCGCTGGTGCTGGGGATGGCGCGGGAAGGCTTAGTAGCTGGCAATCGCGGCCGGCTGGCCGTTCTTGAAGTTGAAGATGGTGACAGGCGAGGATTTCATGTCGCCCTTGGCATCGAAGGAGTAGGTGCCGGAGACGCCCTTGTAGCTGCCGGCGGAAATGTCGGCGCCCACCTTGGCCGGGTCGGTCGAATTCACCTTCTGCATCGAAGCGGCGTACATCATCACCGCGTCGTAGTAGGCCGATGCGTAGACGTCCGGCTCCGCATTGAAGCGCTTCTTGAACTTGGCCTTGAAGGCCGGGCCGCTGGCCGCCTTCTCCAGCAGCGCGCCGCCTTGCGCGCACAGTACGTTGTCGCCCACGGCATCGCCGCCCAGCTTGCCCATCTCCGCGGTGCAGATGGTGTCGCCGCCCAGCAGTTTGGCCTGGATGCCGAGCTGTTTCATCTGGCGTGCCATCGGTGCCGCCTGCGGGGCGTAACCGCCGAAGAACACGGCCTGCACGTTCTTCGATTTCAGCTTGGTCAGGATGGCGGTAAAGTCGACTGCCTTGTCGGTGGTGTATTCATGGCCGGCCACCTGCAGGCCGGAAGCGCGTGCCTGCTTCTTGAATTCTTCCGCCAGGCCCTGGCCGAAAGCGGTGCGGTCGTCGATCACGGCCACGTTCTTCACTTTCAGCTCATTGGCGGCGTACAGCGCCATCTTGGAGCCGAGCTGGGTGTCGCTGGCGTTGATGCGGAAGATGTTCTTGTAACCTTGTTGCGTTAACTTCGGGTTGGTCGCCACCGGTGCGATCAGGGCGCCGGCTTCGTTGTAGATGCGGGAGGCGGGAATGGCGACGCCCGAGTTGTAGGGGCCGACCACATATTTGACGCCGGCATCGGCCAGCTTCTGCGCGGCGGAGACGCCGGCTTTCGGGTCGCCCTGGTCGTCTTCCGACATCAGTTCGAACTTGACCTTCTTGCCACCGACGGTGATCGGCTTGGCGTTCAGCTCTTCGACGGCGAGGCGGGCGCCGTTTTCATTGTCCTTGCCGGAAAACGCTTGTGCGCCGGACAGTGGGCCGCTATGGCCGATCTTTACCACCGTGTCCTGCGCGTAGGCGCCAGCGGCCATTGCCAGCAGCGCGACAGCGCTTACCGAGTGCTTCAGCTTCATCGAAGAGTCCCCCTTTGTTTGTCGATGGCGTGATTATCCACAATCCGTGCGGCGCGGCAAGCCGCAGCGCATCAAGCCGCGGAGTCGCGGCGGACCTGCGCGGCGCCTTGGGCACGCTGTTTGGCTGGCATATCTGCTGCATTCTGCGGAGTTGGAAGGTAAAGCGGCATAGCATCGGCTTGGGCGCGGCAGCTTAGGTCGGAATGCGTGCGCCGGGCCGGAAACAATTTGTTACGCGATATGCCCCCGCTCACGCATTGTTATCGATTCGCCGGCCTGGCGTCGCCGGGCTCGTCGAAGGTGCGGCGCTGTTGGCGGGGTTGCCTTCGGCAGCCGGGTTGCCGCCTGGCGTCGGGCCGCCGCCCTGGGTGGTGCCGCCGCGCTGCGTGCCCGCGCCGGCCTGGGTGCCTGCACCAGTGCCGGGTTGGCGGCCGGGCATCGCGCCGGTGCCGCGCTGGAGTGGACGTGCCTGGACCGGCGCGACCGGTGCGGTCGCCGGCACCGCGACGGGAGGCGGAACCGGTTCGATTGCCGGGCCGGGCGCGGGCGGTCGTCCTGAGGCTGCGGCGATGTCCCCGGTGCGGTAGGCGGCAACCGCGGCGGCGATCGCGGGATCGGTGGCCTGCAGGCGCTGGGCTTGCGCGGAGGTCGGGCCGGCGGCGCGGCGGGCCGCTTCGGCTGCCAAGGCTGCGCGTTCTGCGGCTGCGGCGGCTTCCTCGGCGGCCGCCGCTGCCGTTGCTGAGGTGGCCGTGGTTCCTGGCGTTGCGCCGGCTGCAGTTCCTGCAGCTGGGCCGGGGCCCGGTCCTTCGGCCACGCCCGTCGCGGTTGCGCCGCTGACGGGCGGGCCGGCAGCGCTGACGGCTGCTTCTGGCGGCCGGATTGCCGTATTGCGTGGGGGAACCGTTCCGGGCGGGGCGGCAGGTGGGGGCGCGCTGGCCGGGTTCAGGGGGGCGCCGGGCGGGGCGATAGCGGGATTGCTGGTCAGCGTGGCAGCCGCCTGGGCGGCGGCCTGGGCCTCGCGCAGCGCCTGGCGGCGGGCTTCCAGGCGGGCTTCCGCTTGTTCATTGGTGATTTCCCTTGCGACATTGCGGGCTTCTTCCAGGCGCTGGGCGGTCAGGCGGTCTTGCATCGACAGCGCGTCGGTGGAGGCGGCGGCGCGGGCGCGTTCGGCGGCATCGGCGGCGCGCCTTGCCTCGGCGGCTGCCGCGGCAGTTTGCGCTTGTCGCGTCTGCGCGGCGGTTGTCGCGGCTTGCAGGGATTGCCGTTGGGCTGCGGCAGATGTCGCGGCAAGGTCTGCGGCGCTGCCCGGGCCCGCCGCCGCGCCTGCCGCGGCGCCGCGTGCGCCGGACGACCCGGCCAAGCCGGCTGCGGCGTCCGCACCGGCCGCACCGGCAG
>CBHWEO010000236.1:0-8709 GCA_966112955.1 uncultured Duganella sp.
GTCCCCCCACAGCCCCGCCCGTTTCAACATGGGGGTCAGGATCTTTGTTTCACACGGGCTCCCCCCCTCCCACCCAAACACCCTGACCCTAAGGTGACGGGACGGCCATCCGGCGGGCGCGGCTGTACGGGATCTGTGTGCCGCCTGCGCTGCGCTTCGCTTACCATAGGCTTTTGGCTATCCGCCGAAGGGTTTGCGATGGAACAAAAATGGCCGCAACAGGTCTGGCTCGTGCGTCATGGCCAGAGTGCCGGCAACGTGGCGCGCGATGCTGCTACGGCTGCCAATGAATTGCTGATCGACATTGCCGAGCGCGACGTCGATGTTCCCTTGTCCGAACTGGGCTTGCGCCAGTCCGATGCGCTGGCGCAATGGTTCGCGGCCATGCCGCCCGGCCAGCAGCCCAATGTCGTACTGTTCTCCCCTTACCTGCGGGCACGCGCCACCGCGCAGGCCGTGCTGCAATGCCTCGGCCCCGAAGACATGCTGGCCACGGTGGCCGACGAGCGCCTGCGGGAAAAGGAATTCGGCGTCACCGACCGCCTGACCTCACTCGGTATCGCGCAGAAATATCCCGAACTGGCCGAGCAGCGCAAGCACGTGGGCAAGTTCTATTTCCGCCCGCCCGGCGGTGAAAGCTGGTGCGACGTGATCCTGCGCCTGCGCAGCGTGCTCGACACCATCACCCGTGAGTACCGCAGGGAGCGCGTACTGATCATCGGCCATCAGGTCATCGTAAATTGCTTCCGCTACCTGTTCGAGCGGATGGATGAGGAAACCATCCTCACCATCGACCGCGCCGCCGATGTGCCCAACTGCGGCGTCACGTCCTACCGCTTCGACCCCGAAGCCGGCAAGCGCGGCAAACTGGTGCTGGAGCTGGAGAACTTCGTCGCGCCGCTGAAAGAGAGCGGCACGCCCGTCACCGACAAACCCGACATCCCGGCCGCGCCCAAATCATGAGCAATCCCGCACCGACCGAGCTGAATCCAGCCCTGCTGCGCGAATGGCCGCTGCCGCAACCCGGTTTCGACGGCGACAAGGAAGTGCGCGGCCACGTGCTGGTGATTGCCGGTTCGGCGGAAATGCCGGGCGCCGCCATCCTGGCCGGCGAAGCCGCGCTGCGCGCCGGCTGCGGCAAGGTAACCATCGCCACCGCCGCCAGCGTGGCGCCGCAGATCGGCGTGGCGATTCCCGAGGCCCGTGTGATCGGCCTGGGCGAAACGTCGGCCCACGGCTTCCAGTCCGACAGTGCGCGCCGCCTGGCCGAGCTGTCCGGCAAGGCCGATGCCCTGCTGGTCGGTCCCGGCATGCAGGACGAAGCGAGCTGCGTGGAGCTGGTGCACGGCCTGCTGGCGCGCTTCAGCGATATTCCCATCTTGCTCGATGCCACCGCCATGTGCACCGTGCATCCGCGCCGCGAACCGCATCTGTTGGACGAAGCGGTCGACTGGGAGCACTTTCGCTTCCCGGCACCCGTCCTGCTGACGCCCCACGCGGGCGAGCTGGCGCGCCTGACGGGCGTCGAACGCAGCACCATCGAACAAGAGCCACAGCGCGCCGCGCAAGCCGCAGCCCAACGCTGGAATGCCGTGGTCGCGCTGAAAGGCGCCACCACGGTACTGGCGACGCCAGGCGGACAGCTGTGGCAACACCAGGGCGGCAACGCCGGCCTGGCCATCTCCGGCTCGGGTGACACCCTGGCCGGCATCATCGCCGGCCTGCTGGCCCGTGGCGCGACGCTGGAACAGGCTGCGGCCTGGGGCGTGGTGCTGCACGGGGCGGCCGGCGAACAACTGGCGCTGCGTTGCGGCCCGCTGGGTTACCTGGCGCGCGAACTCGCAGCGGAGGTACCGGCACTGCTACGTATCCTGGCCTCGGCCTGAACTATCCCGGGCGGGCGGCACAGCCGCCAGGGAGTGCTTTTGCCCTGAACATTCAATTCACGGGAGCAACGATGGCTTTTTCTCTCTACGACTCACAAGGCACGCCGCTCGAACAGCAGCGCTTCACCTGGCGCGAGCTGGTACAACCCACCATCAGCAAGCTCGATGACGACGCATTCACCCGCGTCCGCATCATCCTGATGAACGGCATAGAGACCGAGGCAATACGCTTCGGCCACGCCGCCGCCCGTTGCAACGCAGCCCTGCGGCTACCGCTGGCGCAAGTACGGCGCTGCGAACAACACCAGGCCACGATGATCAACTGGCTGCTGGGCGCCGACCATTCGCCGCTGGAGACCACTATCGCCTACGAACAGGTGGCGATCGAAGTCACCGCCGCGCTGGCGCAGAACGAACCCGATCCCTACCTGGCGCAGGTCTACCGCTTCGGCTTGCTGGAAGATTTCGACCACCTGTACCGCTACGCCGCCCTGCTGGACCGGCTGGAAGGCAAGGACGCCAACAACATCCTGCAGTGCTACACGGACATCCTGCCCGGCCGCCCGACCGCGGTCGAACACCGTGCACCGGACGATGACCTGCGCGTGCCCTACACCCGGCAGACCGCCCACCCGCTCAGCAAGCTGCACGTGCTGACCCTGGCCGGCAGCGAATACCAGACCCACGATTACTACATGACCATCGGCCCGCTGTTTGCCGACCCGGTGGCGCGCCAGCTGTACGCGGAAATCGCGTCGATCGAAGAGCAGCACGTGACACAGTACTCGTCCCTCATCGATCCTACCGAAAGCTGGCTGGAACAATGGCTGATGCACGAAGCGAACGAGGTCTACAACTACTACAGCTGCCTGCAGCAGGAAACCAACGACCAGGTGCGCGCCATCTGGGCCCGCTTCCTGGAGTATGAGCTGGGCCACTTCCACATGGTGGAGACCTTGTTCAAGGATATCGAACGGCGCGACCCGGCCGAAGTTTTGCCGGCCACCCTGCCCGACCCGATCGAGTTCAAGAGTCACCGCGAGTTCGTGCGCAGCACCCTCGAACAGGAAGTCGGCTTGCGCGCCAACGGCACCCAGATCGTGCCGCCGGAACAGGACAGCCGCCTGTCGCGGGAGTACCGCGACCACATGAACAGCGAAGGCTCGCCGACGAACACGGTGGCGCAGGGCTACGTCTGGGTGCCCGGCACAGAGCTCAATCGCATGCCGGCACGCCTGCACTGAAAGGGGAACACCATGACAGAACATATGGGAATGAATCGCACCGGCTTGCAGATGTCGCCACTGGACAGCGACGCCATGCAGCAGTACGAAGGCGCGTTGCCGACGCCCGACGCTGAGATCGACGCACTGGCCATGACGCGGGCCGACTACTCCTCGCGCGCACTGTCGCTGGGATCGGTGCCGCTGCCCGGCACCATGAAAGGCATTTTGCAGGCCACCGGCGCCATGTTGACCGGCGAGCAGCCGCAAGTGCTGCTGGACAAACTCGCCGAGCGCCTGGCCTTCGAGCGCAGCGGCACGCGGCTGTACGACGCATTGCTGGCGAAATGCCAGGCCCTCGGCACCGAGGGTACCAGCATCGACGAGGACGAGGTGCGGCGCATCCGCAATGAAGAAGCACGCCACTTCATCCAGGTGGCGCAGGCCATCGAACAACTGGGTGGCGATGCCACCTGCCAGACGCCGAGCGCGGACCTGGTAGGTGTGGAATCGCTTGGACTGGTGCAGGTGCTGACGGATCCGCGCACCTCGGTCAGCCAGGCGCTGCACGCCATCCTGACGGCAGAACTATCCGACCAGGCGGGCTGGGAGGCCCTGATCGCCCTGGCGGAATCTCAAGACCAGCCCGAGCTGGCGCAAATGGGCAGCAACGCCCTGGCGCAGGAACGCGATCACGTGCAGATGATCACTACCTGGTACCAGGAATCGCTGGGACTGGCCGCCACTGGCCAGGCCGGCGCTGCCGAACGCGGGACTACCATTCAATCGCAAGGAAAGGAAATCCAATGAAAACCATCAGTAAAACCTGCGCGCTGCTACTGGGCGCCCTCCTCGCTACCGGCCTCGCCGGCTGCAAGAACCGGACGGAAGACAACGTACCGGCACCGGTGACCGCACCGAACACGCCTTCGACGACACCGACAACGCCGCCCTCCGACACCACCACTCCGCCGCCCGATACCACCACCACGCCAAGCTCCGGCAGCGGCACCAGTGGAACTAGCGGAACCAGCGGGACCACCGGCACCGGCGGCACGACAGGCACCGGCACGACCGGCTCTGGCACAACAGGCAGCGGCACAACGGGCAGCGGCACAACCGGCACCGGCGCGACGGGCACCAGCGGTACGGGTGGCACCAGCGGTACGGGTGGCACCAGCGGTACCGGCGGAACGACCGGCACCGGCGGCACCAGCGGAACGAGTGGCACGAGCGGCACGACAGGCTCCGGCCAGGGTACATCCACCGTCCCCGACCGCAACGACCACAAGAACTCGCCGCGCGACCGCCGCCCGACTTATTAAGACAGGTGAACGCCATGCAGATGAAGAATCATGTGCACGTCCTGCTGTTGGGCGCCCTGCTTGCCGCCGGCCTGCCGGCCTGCAGCAAGCATAACGCCGAAAGCCCAGGCAACCCACCCACGGGCACCTCGCCCACTACAACGCCCGACACGGGCGGCACGGGCACGGCACCGGGCATGCGGGTCGAGACCCCGGGCACGGCGCCGGGCACCGCCCCCGATCCGGGAACCGGCGCCACCGGAGGCAATGCCGCGCCGGGCACCGGCGCCGGCAATTCCACCAGCGGAGCCACTGGCGGCAGCGCCGCCACGCAAGGCGGCCAGCCCACCGCCCCAACCAGCGGCAACACCCCAGGCGGCAGTCCTGCCGCCACACCGGGCACGTCGACGCCGCCTTCGGGCCAGCGGCCGGGAAGTTAGCCACACGCCGGCGCTTAAAGCGTCGGCATGGCCGGCTATTTCGCGATCAGGAGCAGCACCCCACGGCCGCACACGCCGTAGACGTAGTTCTCTCCGCCGATAGCATCCTCCGCTCCCGGCGCACGTACCTGGCCGGCACCCTCCGCCCAGGTGCAGGTATCGGTCACCCGGTACCAGCTCTTGCCTGTGCCAGGCCATGGCAGCGTGAAGTTCACGTTGCCGCTCCAGCCGTTGTACGCCACGTAGATGGCAGACGCACTGTCGCCGAACTCGCTGCCATCGATGCGCCAGGCAATCGCGTGGTTGTTGCTGTCGTTGAAGTAAGCCGCATCCGCCACCGCCCCATCCGGCTTGAACCAGCGCAGCTGCTCCATCACATTGCCATTGCCGTCCGTCGAAGCATAGAAGTTCGCGGGACGCAGCGCCGGATGCGCCTTGCGGAACGCCACCAGTCCCTTGGTGAAGGCCTGGAAGTTAGACTGGTCCGTATTCCAGGACCAGCCCTGCCAGGTGGCCGTGGAATCCAGGTTGTAGGGATTGTTGTTGCAGTTGATGCTGCGCAGCGCCTCATCCCCGCCCACCATCATTGGCACCCCGCCGGACAGCAGCATCAGCGCCATGCCATTGCGCGCCGCCTTGCGCTGGTCGCTCGCGATGCCGCCCTGGTCCCAGCTGTTGTTATTGTCTTCGCCGCCATCGCTCGGACCGTAAGGCCAGGCCTGGTTGTTGTTCTTGCTGTTGCAGCTGTACAGGTCCTTCAGCGTAAAGCCATCATGGGCCGTGATGAAATTCACCGAATGCCACGGCTTGCGGCCATCGTCGCCATACAGGTCGCTGGAACCGGCAAAGCGCGTTGCCAGGGTTCCCGGCGTCACGGCCACCTGTCCCATCTTGTTCTGGTCCTGCCGCACCACATCGCGATAGATGCCATTCCACTCCGCCCAACCGCTCGGGAAGCCGCCCACCTGGTAGGAATTGCCGCCGATCGCCCATGGTTCCGCGATGTGCTCCACGCCGCTGCCGCCGCCGGCTGGACGCGGCGGCAACTCCGCCACGATGCGGTTCAGCGCATTGCCACTGTCCATTTTGTCGAAGTTGTAGCAGCCATGCTGACAAGTGTTGCCCAACACCGAAGCCAGGTCGTAGCGGAAACCATCCACGCCAAGCTTGTCCCGCCAGTACGCCAGCGAATCGACGATCAGGTTCTGCGCCACGGTATTGCGCGTGTTGTAGTTGCCGCCGGCGCCCGTGTTGTCCCAGGAATTCTGGAAGTCGCTGGTCAGCGAATAGTAGGTCGGGTTATCCAGGCCGCGCATGCCGTAAATGTTGTAGGTGGTCTTGTCGCCGGCATTCCACTGGCCGCCCTCCCCCGTGTGGTTGTACACCACGTCGATATAGACCTTGATGCCATTGTCATGGAAAGCCTTGACCATTTCCTTGAACTCGCGGGTCGGACCTCCGGCGGATTTGTCGTAGCTGTAGCGGCGGTCCGGCGCGAAGTAGTTGAGGGTCATGTAGCCCCAGTAATTGTCGCCCGAGTTCGAGGTCGGGTCCGCATCGTTGGTGTCGTTCTGCGTCTCCTGCACCGGCAGGAATTCGATGGCAGTCACGCCCAGGCTGGCGAGATACGGCGCTTTCAGGCCCGCGCCCTTGTACGTGCCCCGGTAGGCAGCGGTGATGCCGCTGTCGTTCATGGTCAGGCCGCGCACATGGGCTTCGTACACGATGTCGTCCTTGAAGGCGCGGGTGGGCTTGGTGCCGATCGACTGGGTATCGCCCTGCAGCACGATGCCTTTTGGCGCGCCGGTGCCGCTGTCGATGTTGCGATACAGGGCGCCGCTGGCGTAGATCGTGCCATTGCTCATGGTGGGCGTGGTCGGGTCGTGGCTGATCTCCAGCGCATAAGGGTCAAGCAGCAGCTTGTTGGGATTGAAGCGGTTGCCGTTGGCATCAACATCGGTGACGAAGCCGGTGGCCGAACCCTTGGTCCACGCAGCGTTATACGGCCAGTTCGGTCCCCAGGCGCGATAGCCGTAATAGACGGTGCCGGTGATGCCATAGCTGGCCAGTTGGGCGCTGGTGACGTTCAGGCTCCAGATACCGCCAGTGCCGAGGGTCATTGGAAGGCGGGCTTTTTCCTGCTGTCCGGTGGCGGCGCTGTACAGGTAAAGCTCAATGCGCGTGGCGCGGCTGGAGTAAACCCTGAAGTTGACGCTGGATTTGGTGGCGTCGTAGGCGGCGCCTAGGTTGCTGGCATTAATCGCGGCTTCGACGACCGGGCTGCCCAGCAAGGCGCAGCCAAGCATCGCCACCCCGAGGGCAAGGCGAACGTTCATATAGTCTCCCTATTCTTGATTTATGTATTTTTGCTACTTGGTAGCGAGACGATTCTGCGCTTGTGCTGGGGTTAACTCAATTACAGAACGCGATTCGTGATGTAATTTCACTACAGCACAGCCGAGACGCGACATTGCTTTCCCGGCACCTCTGGAAACCCGCCAACAGACGCTTTTCGACGGCAATTGGGAGATCTAACAAGCACAAATGGCGAGCTACACGAGCTTGGGCTTGATCAAAATGCCATTAGGCGGCATTATGAAATTTTTAAAAAACGTCAATATGACGTCGACTTTACGTTGGTCATCGCTGTGAACATGATGCAGACTTCCGCTCCTACGCTTGGCACTTGGGCCGCTGGCAAATCCGCCGGCGCGGCTAGTGTCGGCGTTTGGACCGCTGGCAACTCTGAGTTCGGTGGTAGGGGCCTGCGCGAATGGTTTGCTGCCGTTCATGCGGGCGCATTCGCGGACACGCTGTCGTCTGAGCTTTCTCGGCCAGTTCACGCGCGTGTCCAACATAAGGTTCGACCGGACGGCTTACGCGCTGCGCGCTCCAGCCGCCGGTCAACATCACGTTGGTCATCGCTTTGAACATGATGCAGACTTCGGCCACTTCGTTCGGCATTTGGGTCGCTGGCAAATCCACCAGCGCGGCCAGTGTTGGCGTTTGGGCCGCCAGCAGTTCTCAGTTTGGTGGCAAGGGCCTGCACGCGCCGTTTGCTAGCGTTCGTGCGGGCGCATTCGCGGACACGCTGTCGGCTTGGCCTTCGCGGCTAGTTCACGCGCGTGTCCAACATCTAGCTCAACCGGACGGCTTACGCGCTGCGCGCTCCAGCCGCCGGTTAGCACCACGTTGGTCATCGCTTTGAACATGATGCAGACATCAGCTCTTACTTCTGGCATTTGGGCCGCTGGCAAATTCGCAAGCGTGGCTGGTGCCGGCGTTTGGGTCGCTAGCAGTTCTCAGTTTGGTGGCAGGGGCTTGCACGCGCGGTTTGCTGGCGTTCGTGTGAGCGCATTCGCGGACACGCTGTCGTCTGGTCCTTCGCGGCCAGTTCACGCGCGTGTCCAACATAAGGTTCGACCGGACGGCTTACGCGCTGCGCGCTCCAGCCACCGGTCAACGTCGCGTTATGCCCCAGTTTAAGCATGTTGCCCACTCTGACGATAAACCCTGCTGACGGATCTATCCATGTCTCAAGTACGACTTTGCCGTTGTCAAAGGGCTTGGAGCGGGTGAAGGCTGTCGCGGCTCTTTCGCAGCATTTTCGTTCGGACATTGATCATGGAAATGGGTATGAATGGGTTTTGTTTAAGGGCGTGAGTCTTGGTGGGATACCTGCCGCCTTTTCTGCATGCTTCCACAATGGTCTGCTGACCGAGGTACATCTCGGCGCCTCACTTCCAACGCTTAAGCTCGAAGACGGGTGGCCCACTCGAGAGTCGATTGACGAGGAAGTTGCATTCGTCCGTGGCGCGCTGGCCAGACCGGCCGGATGCACCGCTCACCGTCTGGA
>CBHWEO010000237.1:0-8640 GCA_966112955.1 uncultured Duganella sp.
GTGCGCGAGTCCGGCTACGAGGGCGTGCTCTCGTCGGGCATCGTGCTGACCGGCGGCACCGCGATCATGCCGGGCATGGTGGAGATGGCGGAAGACATCTTCCTCAAGCCGGCGCGCCTGGGCACCCCGGATTACCGCGGCCAGCTGGCCGACGTGGTGCGCAGCCCGCGCTATGCGACGGTACTTGGTTTGTTGTTGGAAGCGAAAAAGCAGTACTTGCGCGGCCACATTGTGACGCGCCAGGATGGTTCAGTGAAGGCAGTTTGGCAGCGCATGAAGGAATGGTTCCTGGGTAATTTTTAAATTTTCGGAAAACACTGCAGTTTTCAATCTCCAGTTCTCCTACCCATATGAGGCCTGGCGCTTGAAAACCGCATTCTAGATAGGAGTACATCATGGAGTTTGATATGGTTGATAACGCAACACTGGGTACGGTCATCAAGGTCGTCGGCGTCGGTGGTGCAGGCGGCAACGCCGTGCAGCACATGATCAACAAGGGTGTGAGCGGCGTGGAATTCATCGCCGCCAATACCGATGCGCAGGCGCTGGCCATGTCCAAGGCCCACAACATCATCCAGATCGGTGCGACCGGCCTGGGCGCCGGCATGAAGCCTGACGTCGGCCGCGCGCTGGCGGAAGAATCGCGCAGCCGTATCGAAGACGCGCTGCGCGGCGCGCACATGGTCTTCATCGCTGCCGGCATGGGCGGCGGCACCGGCACCGGCGCCGCGCCGATCGTGGCGGAAATCGCCAAGCAGCAGGGCGCCCTGACCGTGGCCGTGGTATCCAAGCCGTTCTCGCATGAAGGCCAGAAGTGCCTGGACATCGCCGAGGCAGGCCTGGAGCAGCTGTCGCAGAACGTCGACTCGCTGATCGTGATCTGCAACGAGAAACTGGAAGAGATCTACGAAGACGAGTCGCTGATCGAATGGCTGCAGCACGCCGACGATGTGCTGAACAACGCCGTGGCCGGTATCGCCGAGATCATCAATGTGCCGGGCCACATCAACGTCGACTTCAACGACGTCAAGACCATCATGGGCGAGCAGGGCAAGGCCATGATGGGCACCGCCACCGCATCCGGCGTGGACCGCGCCCGCGTGGCCGCCGAGCAGGCCGTGGCATCGCCGCTGCTGGAAGGCGTCGACCTGTCCGGCGCCCGTGGCGTGCTGGTGAACGTGACCGCCTCGCGCGGCCTGAAAGGTAAGGAAGTGCGTGAAGTGATGGCGGCCGTACGCGCCTTCGCCGCACCGGACGCTTCGATCGCGCAGGGCATCGCCTACAACGACGACATGGGCGACGAGATCCGCGTGACCGTGGTGGCCACCGGCCTGGGCAAGGCCAAGAAGCACGTGCAGCTGGTACCGCAGCAGCAACTGCGCACCGGCACCCATGGCGGCCCGCTGAACGTCAACGCAGCGCTGGGCGGCGGCGCCGTCGGCAATGCCGTGGGCGGTTTCGGTTCCGCAGGCTTCTCCGGCGTATCGGCCGACGTGCAGAAACAGCCGGCCGTATGGCGCCGCGAATCGGCCACCGAGCAGGTGAACGCGCTGGCCAAGTCGGGCATGGAAACCTACGACATTCCAGCCTTCCTGCGCAAGCAGGCTGACTAATCAGGTCGGCCACGCCGCCGGACGACGCGTTCGGCGGCGTGGAGTTATACTCAGGGTTTTCAAACAAGGAGAACCCGAAATGACGATCAAGATCGGCGACAAACTGCCTGAAGGCCAACTGTCCGAATTCATCGAGACCGAGACCGAAGGCTGCGCGCTCGGCCCGAACACCTTCAACGTACAGGACCTCGTCAAAGGCAAGAAGATCGCGATCTTCGGCCTGCCAGGCGCCTACACTCCTACCTGCTCCGCCCAGCACGTGCCGGGCTACGTCAAGCACGCCGCCGAACTGAAGGCCAAGGGCGTCGATGAAATCTGGTGCATCTCCGTGAACGACGCCTTCGTGATGGGCGCCTGGGGCCGCGACCAGAAAGCCACCGGCATCGTGCGCATGATGGCTGACGGCAACGCTGCTTACTCCAAGGCCCTGGGCCTGGACGCCGACTTCTCCAAGTTCGGCATGGGCACCCGCTCCCAGCGCTACTCCATGCTGGTGGAAGACGGCGTGGTCAAGCAGCTCAACATCGAGCAGGGCGGCAAGTTCGAAGTTTCGAACGCCGAAACCATGCTGGGCCAGCTGTAATCTGGACATTGCATCTAAGAAGAACGCCCGACTTACCGGGCGTTCGATTGAACTATCTTTAGCAGCGCCGCCAGTAGCCGCTGACATAAGTTCCATTGCTACGACGGTAGCCATTTACCCAGCACATGTGCGTTGACGTCGAGTTGGACGTTTGGCTGCTTTCCCATAATTTATCGCTGTCTTCGCAAGGCTTGCCGTCATGGTCGCGGTCGAGATATGTGTGCCCTTGATAGAAGAGGGAAAGCGCTTGCGTGGCGCTTAGCGAGCTGCATTTGTAGATTCCCGTGTCTGTAATAGGTGGGACAATCGGAGCAGTGACTTTAATTGTGGCGATACGCGGCTGGCTCTCAAATTGACCATCGCGTACGATCAGCGTTGCCTTATATATTCCGGGGCGATCAGGCGTAAACGATGGCTTGGCAGTAGCGGAATTTTGCAATACGACGGAACTGTCTGCAGTTGGCTGGAACGTCCAGGTAAACGTGAGTTTGTCATTGTTCGCGTCGCGGCTCAGCGTACCGTCAAGGTACACTTGGTTTCCGACCAACCCTGACAATTCCTGCGTTGTTTCTGCAACCGGACGATAGGCTACGCCTGGCATGGCGATCGCCACACCATGAAGCATATCCTTGGCAACCTGGCTTACGTTCTCACCGCTCTGGGCGAACGCAAGCAGGATCTGTTCTTTGGGTACCCCCTTCTTGAATGACTCTACCCAAAAACTCAATCCCGACGCGTCTGGTATGCGATGCAGGATATTCGCGTAGAGGTTTGTAATAAAAACGCTTGGCGTTACATTCGAGCCGTTCTTGAGCGCGAATTCGTTGCTTCCTGCCATAGCGAAGGCAATTTCTTCTATCGTGGCTCCGCGTTGTAAGGCATCCAGCCAAAAGCCCAAGCCTGAAGGGTCGGGAGTCCGATCAAACGCTGCCCGATAGAGCCGATAGATTTGTTCCGCAGTGGCTGCGAAGGTAATGGTAATGTCGTCAAACCGAATGGTGTTGATTGTGGAGGGCAGCGTAGTGACTTTCCCATCTGCGACATGAGTCACTTGGAGGCCAGTTGCTGTTGCTTGCAACTGGTATTCATCGCTGTATCCGGAGAAGACGAAAGTGCTCTGTGTCACTGGGGCTGCTGCGAGCTTCGTTGACCGAGCTTGGGGGGTGTTGTCGGTACCGCCACCACAGGCGCCCAGCAACACCAAGCATAAAGCCGCCAGACCATTTTGAATTTTCATCTTTTTGTGTAAAAAATGAAAATACTAACAGTCAACAGCGTTGTAGCCAATAGGCGTAGACAAGGAGCCGCAATTAGGCTGGCGATTGGATTGATTTGTTTGCTCGGCGCTTGCGCTTTTTGGGCGCCAGCATGACGCCGGTGCATGACGGCGCGCCGCAGTAGCAGGCGAACTGCTTCTTCACCTTGGCGGTATGGCGGGCCTCATAGATCAGGCCATAGTTGTAGTTCAGCTCTTCGCCGGGTGCGATGTCGCGCAGGGAGCAGATGTAGACGCGGCTGTCCTCGTCTTCCTCGGCCTCGCAGTTCGGCTCGCAGGAATGGTTGATGAAGCGCGCTTCGTTGCCGCCGCTGCCGCCATCGATCAGCATGCCGTTGTTCAGGCTGAAGAAGAAGGTGTGGCCGATCGGGCCGCCTTTTTCCTCGGTGCGGCGGCAGCACTCGTCCCAGTCGACGATTTCGCCGGTGTACTCGATGATGCGGGTGCCGGCCGGAATCAGGCGGCGCGCGAAAACGCCGCGCCCGTGCACGGGCGATTCCCGCACTTCATAGAGAGGCTCGGCCTCTTCGGCCAGCAAGGCTTGTGTGTTCATCCCGCCATCATAACCCGCCCTGATTTAGTTCGACATTTCTTTCGGGAGCACGGAACAAAACCTGCGTCGACGTGTCTCATCACTTTGCATTTCTAAAGGGGGCGTTATGAAGCGTGCTGAGCTGCAAAAGCTAACTCGAATGCGCATCCGCGAAGGAAAGTGCTTGTTGGACGCCGGTCTTTATGCCGGTAGCTATTACTTGTCGGGATACGCGGTCGAATGTGGATTGAAGGCTGTCATCGCGGGGCAGCGAGGGAGACATGAGTTTCCGGATAAGCGATTGGCGAACGAGTGCAACACCCACAGCCTGCGGACATTGGTACGGCTGGCTGGTCTGCAGCCAAGCCTGGACGACGAAATACGCGCCAGCATGGCGTTTGCGGAAAATTGGTCTGCTGTTCGCAGGTGGAGTGAGATCGCGCGCTACGAGGTCAAGCTGCCTGCACACGTTGCGCGATGCATGTACTTCGCATGCGCTGGTCATTTGAAAGGAGTACTACCATGGATACAGAGGCACTGGTAGAGGCGAAGATGACTCAAGCGATGATCACAGGCGGACGCCAGCTTCTCGTGAAGCTGGACGAGGAGGGACTGCATCCCGATTCCATGTATTGGGAATATGATGAGGAGTGCCGGGAATGGATACTCCAGATCGTTAGCAAGCACATGGATTCAGAAGACAACTTCAAAATACTGCGCAGGGTGTTCACTGTAATGGACGAGCTGCCTGAAGTTAAAGAGCTATTGCGGCCAGACTATTTCGATGTTCGGGGAACGCTGGATCCTGGCTATAAGCAGTCGCGGCAGCGCATGCCTTATGGCAGGAAAAAAAGCGATCGCGAGTGGGCGAACCGCGACTTTTATTGCTACCGCCTGGGCTGAACCGCTCCCAGCAGCAACCTGCTTCTTTCAGTACAATGGATGGCCCAGTAACGATCATGGGCCTCCATCGTGACTCCGCAACAAAAAGAAAACCTGCAAGCTATTTACGCCATGGTGGCCGCGGTCGCCATGTTCTCGCTCATGGACGCATCCATGAAAGTGCTGGCCGGGCGCCACCCGGCGGTGCAGGTGACGGCGCTGCGATGCCTGCTCTCGATGCCGCTGGTGTGCGCCTTCATGGCCTACCGCGGCAAGTTCCGGGGCATTTTCCAGGTGCGCTGGCCGCTGCACATCCTGCGCGGCGCCGTGGGCGTGGCCATGCTGTCCCTGTTCGCCTACGCCCTGAAGTCGCTGCCGCTGGCCGACACCTATGCCATCTTCTTCATCGCGCCCGCGCTGGTGACGGCGCTGGCGGTCTTCATCCTGCGGGAAAAAGTCAGCACCGGGCAGTGGGTGGCCATCTTCGTCGGCCTGGGCGGCGTGCTGGTGGTGCTGCGCCCGGACGGCACCAATTTCGCCTCGGTTGCCGGCCTGGCCGTGCTGGCATCGGCCGTGTGCTACGGCATTTCCGCCATCGCCGGCCGCGTGCTGGCCAAGACCGACGCCCCCGAGCACGTGATGTTCTGGGTGCTGGCCATGATGGGCATCGGCGTGGCGCCCCTGGCCGCCAACGCCTGGGTGCCGATCGACTGGGCGCTGTGGCCGGCCCTGCTGGCGCTGGCGGTGAGCGGTTTCTTCGGCCAGCTGGCGCTGACGCGCGCCTTCAGCATGGGCAAGGCATCCATCGTGGCGCCCTTCGAGTACACAGCCCTGGCCTGGGGCGTGGGCATCGACTGGATGCTGTGGCAAACCCTGCCGGACGCTTACACCCTGCTGGGGGCGGCCATCATCATCGGCTCCGGGATCTACCTGGTACGGCGGGAAACCGACCATGCCGAGGCAGAGCACCCTTGAGCATTGAAAGCTATAATCACGGCATGCTGAAACAGAGAACCATCAAAGAAGTCGTCCGCACCACGGGTGTCGGCCTGCACTCCGGCACCAAGGTCGAGCTGACCCTGCGCCCGGCGGAAGCGGATACCGGCATCGTGTTCCGGCGCGTCGACCTGAGCCCGCAAGTTGTCTTCCCGACAAGGGCGGACATCGTGGGCGATACCCGCATGGCCACCGTGCTGATGAAGGACGGCGGCCGCGTGTCGACCGTGGAACACCTGATGTCGGCCTGCGCCGGCCTGGGCATCGACAACCTGTACGTGGACGTGACGGCGGAAGAAATCCCCATCATGGATGGTTCGGCATCGTCCTTCGTCTACCTGCTGCAGCAGGGCGGGGTGCAGGAGCAGGAAGCGCCGAAGAAGTTCATCAAGGTGAAAAAGACGGTCGAAATCCGTGAAGGCAAGGGCGCCAGCGAAAAGTGGGCGCGCCTGGTGCCGCACGACGGCTTCAAGCTGGACTTCTTCATCGAGTTCAACCACCCCGCGGTGGATGGCACGGCGCAGCGCGCCACGGTGGATTTCGGCGACGTATCCTACATCCAGGCGATTGCCCGCGCCCGCACCTTCGGCTTCATGCAGGACGTGGAAATGCTGCGCGGGATCGGCCTGGCACGTGGCGGCTCGCTGGAAAACGCCATCGTGATGGACGAATACCGCATCCTGAACTCGGACGGCCTGCGCTATGACGACGAATTCGTGCGCCACAAGATCCTGGACGCGATCGGCGACCTGTACATGGTCGGCCACCCCATCATCGCCAGCTACGAAGCCCACAAATCGGGCCACGCCCTGAACAACCAGCTGCTGCGCGCCATGCTGGCCGATCCGGATTCCTACGAACTGGTCACCTTCGACTCCCTCGACACCGCCCCGCCTTCATACGCCCGGCAAATGTCGCGCGAGTGGGCCTACCTCTAAGCAACTTTTGTCCACCCGGGGTCAGGAACCGACGGGACAAAAATTGCTCGCTAGCTACGGCGGCGGGCGACCAGGCGGCGCATGGCCTCGATCAGGGGCTCGTTGGCGGCGGTGGGTTCCAGCTTCTGGCTCAGTTCATCGAAGGAATTGACAGCGGTTTCCGGCAGCTTCAGGCCTTCTCCGCTGGGGCGTGCATGCGCCAGGCCCTTCGGCATTTGCACCCGGAAGCGGATATTGTTGATTTGCCAGCCTTTCTCCCTCAGCGCTTCCTGCAGCTTGGGCACTTGCTGCTTGAGCTTGGCCGCTACCGCTGTATTCGGCACGGCCAAGGTCAGGTCCCCGCCGTCGAAGGCGAAGATTTCACACATTTTGAACGCCGATGGCAGCGCGTCGTAGCAATCGCGTTGTAAATTTGCCATGCGCTGCACAGCCGGCAACAGGCGGGCCAGGGTGGCGTTGCCTTGGAGGAAATTGGTGGCTTCCTGCGGGGCGTAATTGCGGTTGGTGAACGAGAAACGCATCCCCGCATTTTACAGTGGCGGACCCAGCCGATGAAATTTTCATCGTTGGGCTATTGTTATAGTGGCCTTCATCCCCAACGTTGCCCGGAACGCATGATAAAATCACGCACTTTTGCCATTGGCGGACCCGAGGAAGAATTCAAGAAATGTCCTTACTGACCCAGATTTTCGGCAGCCGCAACCAGCGTCTGCTCAAGCAATACCAAAAAACGGTCAAGGCGATCAACGCCCTGGAGCCGGAATTTGAAAAGCTGTCGGATGCCGAGCTGCAAGCGAAAACGCCTGCCTTCAAGGAACGCGTGGCCAATGGCGAATCGCTGGACGACCTGCTGCCGGAAGCGTTCGCCGTCTGCCGCGAAGCATCCAAGCGCGTGTTCAAGATGCGCCACTTCGACGTGCAGCTGATCGGCGGTATGGTATTGCACTATGGCAAGATCGCCGAAATGGGTACCGGTGAAGGCAAGACCCTGACCGCGACCCTGCCGGCCTACCTGAATGCACTGTCCGGCAAGGGCGTGCACATCGTGACCGTCAACGATTACCTGGCGCAGCGCGACGCGGACACCATGGGCAAGCTGTACCGCTGGCTGGGCCTGACCTGCGGCGTCAACCTGTCGCAGATGCCGCACGCCGACAAGCAGGTCGCCTACGCGTCCGACATCACCTACGGTACCAACAATGAATTTGGCTTCGACTACCTGCGCGACAACATGGTGTTCGAGGCCAGCGAACGCGTGCAGCGCGGCCTGAATTTCGGCATCGTCGACGAAGTGGACTCGATCCTGATCGACGAAGCGCGTACCCCGCTGATCATTTCCGGCCAGGCCGAGAACCACACCGACCTGTACCACAAAATGAACCTGGTGCCGCCGCAGCTGACCCTGCAGATCGGCGAGGAAACCCCGGACGGCAAGGGCAAGGTCGAAGTGCCGGGCGACTACACCAAGGATGAAAAAGCGCACCAGGTGCTGCTGACCGAAGCCGGCCACGAAAAGGCCGAGCGCATCCTGACCAAGATGGGCCTGCTGCCCGAAGGCGCGTCCCTGTACGATTCCGCCAACATCACCCTGGTGCACCACCTGTACGCTGCGCTGCGCGCGCACGCCCTGTACTTCAAGGACCAGCACTACGTGGTGCAGAACAATGAAGTGGTGATCGTCGACGAATTCACCGGCCGCCTGATGACGGGTCGCCGCTGGTCCGATGGCTTGCACCAGGCCGTCGAAGCCAAGGAAGGCGTCAAGATCCAGAACGAGAACCAGACCCTGGCCTCGATCACCTTCCAGAACTACTTCCGCA
>CBHWEO010000238.1:0-8630 GCA_966112955.1 uncultured Duganella sp.
GCACGCTGTTCAGGCTATTGAAGAAGAAATGCGGGTTGACCTGGGCTTGCAGGGCCTTCAGCTCGGCTTCCTTGGCCAGCACGTCGAGCCGCAGCGCTTCCGACTCGAAGCGGTTGGCGCGGCGCAGGGAAGTGGCGGCCATGTAGGAAATCTGCCAGGCGATCATGATGCCGGACCAGAACAGCAGCAGCATGGGGAGCCAGCTGCCGCCATCGGCCACGCCAACGGTGGCGCGCGCAATGGCGGTCACGCTGGCCAGCTGCAAGGGACCGAGGATGAAAATGGCGACGCCAACCTGGCGCCAATCCACGCTGCGCGTATTCCAGTGGCGCGACTTCATGTAGCGGCGCCACAGGTCGGTCAGCAGCAAGCCGCTGGCGCCATCGAGGATGCAGGCGGTGACGGCGCCGGGGCGCGCCAGGAAAGGGCCGTTGACCAGCATCAGGAAGACGGTAATGGCGCCCCATCCGAGCACTTGCAAGGTCCAGTACCAGTTGACGCGCGCCAGCAAGGGGGCTTTACGATTATTCATGGACGTGGAGCATACCGCATCGTGCCGCCCGCTGCCGGGCGGGGGATGACGAGTGGTCGAAACAGGTGATGGGCGGTTGTCAGGAGCGGCGCAGGCGCCGACGGGCGTGCAGCGGGTAGACGAACCAGGCGCCAATCAGGAGCAGGAAGGCCGCCAGGCCGGCGGCGGCGCTGGCCTGGTCCACTTCGGTCACCATGTACAGCACCACGGCGATGTCCAGTGCGATGCCGGCGGCCAGCGGCGCGAGCGCATAGCAGATGGCGCGCGACGAGATCTTGATGGCGTGCGGCGACACCTGGCCCGGTTCGGCCAGGCGATGGTAGGCGGCCGGCAGCATGACCAGCGCGATGGCGACCACCACCAGCGCCAGGGCCGCCGCGTGGCAATCCTGGGCGTAGGCGGGCAAGTGTTCGAAGCGTTCGCTGAAGACGGCAATGGTCTGGAAGCCGAACAGGGCCTGGATACCGGGCAGCATCATGCGCGCCTCTTCAATGATGCGGCTCATCTGTTCCTTCAGGGATTCCTTTTCCGCCGGCTCGTCCATGCAGCCGATTGTAGCGAGCCGCCGGTTTGGCGGGCGCGCGGATCAGGCCCCGGACTCTTCGCGCAGGCGGCGCCACAGGGTGGTGCGGCTGATGCCAAGGTAGTCGGCGGCAGCGTCGCGGCGGCCGCCGAAACGGGCTAGCACCTGGGTGGCGCTTTCCGTGCCGGCCGCGCGCGGCGCCAGCGGCTGGGGCAGGGCGGCGGCCGTTCCCTGCGGCGCGGGCGCGGCAGGGCGCGCGGCCAGTTCCGGCGCCACGCCGGCGACGAAGCTGGGCGTCAGGGCCTGCAGCGGTTCCGCGGCCAGGAACAGGGCCAGGCGCTCGGTCAGGTTGCGCAATTCGCGCACGTTGCCGGGCCATTCGTAGCGCAGCAGGAGCGGCGCGCAGGCCGCCAGCTCCGCCGACAGGTTGGGGTGGGCGCGCGCGCCGAGGCTGGCGAGCGCCGTGCGCAGCGACCATTCCGCCAGCGGCAGGATGTCGGTGGGCCGCTCGCGCAGCGGCGGCAGCGACAGCCGCAGCACGGCCAGGCGGTAGAACAGGTCGGCGCGGAAGCGGCCTTCGCGCACGCGCGCTTCCAGGTCGCAGTGGGTGGCGCTGATGATGCGCACGTTGACCGGGATCGGCCGCGTGCCGCCGACGCGCACCACTTCGCGCTCTTCCAGCACGCGCAGCAGGCGCGTTTGCAGGGCGAGCGGCATCTCGCCGATTTCGTCGAGGAACAGGGTGCCGCGGTTGGCGGCTTCGAACAGGCCGGCATGGCCGCCGCGCCGCGCGCCGGTGAAGGCGCCTTCCTCGTGGCCGAACAGTTCCGATTCCAGCAGCGATTCCGCAATGGCGCCGCAGTTGACCGCCACGAAGGGCCGGTTGGCGCCGCCCAGGGTGCGCGGCGATTCGCGGTGGATGGCTTGCGCCACCAGTTCCTTGCCGCTGCCGGTTTCACCCTGGATCAGCACCGTGGCCGGCGACTTCGCGTACAGCACCACGGCTTGCCGCACGCGCTCCATGGCATCCGATTCGCCGCGCAGGTCGGCCAGCCCGTGCTTGGCGCGCAGGGTGTCGGCCACCACGTGGCGGCGGCTGCGGTTGGACTCCAGCTGCGCCAGGCGCGCCAGTTCCAGCGCGTCGTCGAAAGCTTGCCGGATCGACGCGGCCGAATACACGAAGACGCCGGTCAGGCCGGCTTCCTCCGCCAGGTCGGTGATCAGGCCGGCGCCGACAATGGCCTTGATGCCGGAGGCCTTCAGGTCGTTGATCTGGGCGCGCGCATCTTCCTCCGTGGCGTAGGTGCGCTGGGCGATCGGCACGCCGAACGTGGCGGCGAATTCGGCCAGCGCCGGCATGTCGTCCTGGTAGGTGATCACGCCGATGCGGTCGGACACCTTGCGGGCACGCGCCAGCGCCTGCATGAAATCGAAGCCGCTGGCCTTGGCGATCACCACCGGCACCGACAGCCTGCCCTTAAGGTAGGCGGCATTGGAGCCGGCCGCTATCACCGCGTCGCAGCGCTCCGTGGCCAGCCGTTCGCGGATGTGGCGCGCAGCTTCGTCGAAGCCGAGGTTGATCGGTTCGATGTCGGCCAGCGCGTCGTATTCCAGCGTGATGTCGCGGAACAGTTCGGACAGGCGCGACACGGATACCGTCCAGATCACCGGTTTGTCGGCAGGGTCGAAGGGCAGGGGCGTGGAATGTCGCATGTTTCAGTGTTGCGTTTCAGTGTTTCAACATGAAACATAGCACTGTGGGGCGGATGTTGCAAGTCCTTGATTTTGCAGGCTTGGCGCGACTGGCATGCGGCTTGCAATATGGACAGGAAACAATCCGCAAACTGAAAGGACAACATGAGCCAATATTCCGCAGGCGCCGCCTTCCGCAAGGCCGTGCAAGAAGAATCCCCGCTGCAGGTGGTGGGCGCGATCAACGCCAACCATGCCCTGCTGGCCAAGCGCGCCGGCTTCAAGGCGATCTACCTGTCGGGCGGCGGCGTGGCAGCCGGCTCCCTGGGCCTGCCCGACCTGGGCATTTCCAACCTGGACGACGTGCTGACCGACGTGCGCCGCATTACCGACGTGTGCGACCTGCCGCTGCTGGTGGACGTGGATACCGGCTTCGGCGCATCGGCCTTCAATGTGGCGCGCACCGTGAAGTCCATGATCAAGTTCGGCGCGGCCGCCATGCACATCGAAGACCAGGTGGGCGCCAAGCGTTGCGGCCACCGTCCGGGCAAGGAAATCGTCACCAAGGGCGAGATGGTGGACCGTATCAAGGCTGCCGTGGATGCGCGCACCGACGAGAACTTCGTCATCATGGCCCGCACCGATGCGTTGGCGGTGGAAGGCCTGGATGCCGCCATCGACCGCGCTGTGGCTTGCGTGGAAGCGGGCGCGGACATGATCTTCCCGGAGGCGATGATTTCGCTGGACATGTACAAGCAGTTCGCCGCCGCCGTGAAAGTGCCGGTCCTGGCCAATATCACCGAGTTCGGCTCGACCCCGCTGTTCACCGTGGAGGAGCTGAAGTCGGCCGACGTGGGCCTGGTGCTGTATCCGCTGTCGGCCTTCCGCGCCATGAACAAGGCCGCCGAGAACGTGTACACCGCGATCCGCCGCGATGGCACCCAGAAGAACGTGGTCGACACCATGCAGACGCGCGCCGAACTGTACGAACGCATCAACTATCACGATTTCGAACAGAAGCTGGATGCCCTGTTCGCGGCACAGAAAAAGTAAGAATGACGGGGTCCGCCCCTTCGGGTCGTACCCCGGTTTTCCGGGTTTTCCCGGTTTAAAACCCTAAACACCACAAAACCGGGGTACGGCCCGCAGGGCCGGACCCCTCAGGAGAAATAGAAATGAGCGAAGCTGCACCAACCTTCAAGCCCAAGAAATCCGTCGCCCTGTCCGGCGTTGCCGCCGGCAATACCGCCCTGTGCTCCGTCGGCAAGACCGGCAATGACCTGCACTACCGCGGCTACGACATCCTGGACGTGGCCACCACCTGCGAATTCGAGGAAATCGCCTACCTGCTGGTGCACGGCAAGCTGCCTACCATAGCCGAACTGAAAGGCTACAAGGCCAAGCTGAAATCCCTGCGCGGCCTGCCGCAGGCGGTGAAGTCGGCGCTGGAGGCGCTGCCCGCCTCGGCGCACCCGATGGACGTGATGCGCACCGGCGTGTCCGTGCTGGGCTGCTGCCTGCCGGAGAAGGACGACCACAACATCGCCGGCGCGCGCGACATCGCCGACCGCCTGATGGCTTCCTTCGGTTCCATGCTGCTGTACTGGTACCACTTCAGCCACAACGGCAAGCGCATCGACGTGGAAACCGACGACGATTCGATCGGCGGCCATTTCCTGCACCTGCTGCACGGCGAAAAGCCGTCCGAATCGTGGGTGCGCGCGATGCACACTTCGCTGATCCTGTACGCCGAGCATGAGTTCAACGCTTCCACCTTCACCAGCCGCGTGATTTCCGGCACCGGTTCCGACATCCACTCCGCCATCACCGGCGCGATCGGCGCGCTGCGCGGCCCGAAGCACGGCGGCGCCAATGAAGTCGCGCTGGAGATCCAGAAGCGCTATGAAAACGCCGACGAAGCGGAAGCGGACATCCGCAGCCGCGTCGCCAACAAGGAAGTGGTGATCGGCTTCGGCCACCCGGTGTACACCATCTCCGACCCGCGCAATGTGGTGATCAAGGAAGTGGCGCGCACCCTGTCGCAGGAAGCCGGCTCGATGAAGATGTTCGACATCGCCGAACGCCTGGAATCGGTGATGTGGGAAATCAAGAAGATGTTCCCGAACCTGGACTGGTTCTCCGCCGTGTCCTACCACATGATGGGCGTGCCAACCGCCATGTTCACGCCGCTGTTCGTGATCTCCCGCACCTCCGGCTGGGCGGCCCACATCATCGAGCAGCGCATCGACAACAAGATCATCCGTCCAAGCGCCAACTACGTCGGCCCTGAAGACCTGGCCTTCGTACCGATCAAGGACCGCAAGTGATGAATATCCAATACCGCAAGAACCTCCCCGGCACCAGGCTCGATTACTTCGACGCGCGCGAAGCGGTCGATGCGATCAAGCCGGGCGCCTACGCCACGCTGCCGTACACGTCGCGCGTGCTGGCGGAAAACCTGGTGCGCCGCTGCGACCCGGCCACGCTGAAGGCATCGCTGGAACAGCTGATCGAGCGCAAGCGCGACCTGGACTTCCCCTGGTTCCCGGCGCGCGTGGTGTGCCACGACATCCTGGGCCAGACCGCCCTGGTGGACCTGGCCGGCCTGCGCGACGCCATCGCGGAGCAGGGCGGCGACCCGTCGCTGGTCAACCCGGTGGTGCCGACCCAGCTGGTGGTCGACCACTCGCTGGCTGTGGAGTGCGGCGGCTTTGACCCGGATGCCTTCGCCAAGAACCGCGCCATTGAAGACCGCCGCAACGAGGACCGCTTCGACTTCATCAACTGGACCAAGAAGGCGTTCCAGAACGTCGACGTGATCCCGCCCGGCAATGGCATCTTGCACCAGATCAACCTGGAGCGCATGTCGCCGGTGATCCAGGTCACCGATGGCGTGGCTTACCCGGACACCCTGGTCGGCACCGACTCGCACACCCCGATGGTGGACGCGCTGGGCGTGATCGCGATCGGCGTGGGCGGCCTGGAAGCGGAAACCGTGATGCTGGGCCGCGCTTCGTGGATGCGCCTGCCGGACATCGTCGGCGTCGAGTTGAGCGGCAAACCGCAGCCGGGCATCACCGCCACCGACATCGTGCTGGCCCTGACCGAATTCCTGCGCAAGGAAAAAGTGGTGTCGGCCTACCTGGAGTTCTACGGCCCGGGCGCCACCGCCCTGACGCTGGGCGACCGCGCCACCATCTCCAATATGGCGCCGGAATTCGGCGCCACGGCCGCGATGTTCTCCATCGACGAGCAGACCATCAAGTACCTGAAGCTGACCGGCCGCGACGATGAGCTGGTGGCGCTGGTGGAAACCTACGCGAAGCACACCGGCCTGTGGTCGGACGACCTGGCCAAGGTGGAATACGAGCGCGTACTGAAGTTCGACCTGTCGACCGTGGTGCGCAATATCGCCGGCCCGTCCAACCCGCACAAGCGCGTGCCGACCAGCGAGCTGGCCGCGCGCGGCATCAGCGGCGTGGTGGAAAACGAACCGGGCAAGATGCCGGACGGCGCCGTGATCATCGCCGCCATCACCAGCTGCACCAACACCAACAACCCGCGCAACATGATTGCCGCCGGCCTGCTGGCCCGTAACGCGAACAAGGCGGGCCTGCTGCGCAAGCCGTGGGTCAAGTCTTCGCTGGCGCCGGGCTCGAAAGCGGTCACCCTGTACCTGGAAGAAGCGGGCCTGCTGCCCGAGCTGGAAAAGCTGGGCTTCGGCGTGGTGGCGTATGCCTGCACGTCCTGCAACGGCATGTCCGGCGCGCTGGATCCGGCGATCCAGCAGGAGATCATCGAGCGCGACCTGTACGCCACCGCCGTCCTGTCGGGTAACCGCAACTTCGACGGCCGCATCCACCCGTACGCCAAGCAAGCCTTCCTGGCTTCGCCGCCGCTGGTGGTGGCATACGCCATCGCCGGCACGATCCGCTTCGATATCGAGAAGGACGTGCTGGGCATTGACGCCGCCGGCAAGCCGGTCACCCTGAAGGACCTGTGGCCGAGCGACGAGGAGATCGACGCCATTGTGGCTTCCTCCGTCAAGCCGGACCATTTCCGCAAGGTCTACATCCCGATGTTCGCCCGCAGCGGCGAAGCGACCGAGCGCGCCGCGCCGCTGTACAACTGGCGCCCGCAATCGACCTACATCCGCCGTCCGCCGTACTGGGAAGGCGCGCTGGCAGGCGAGCGCACGCTGAAGGGCATGCGTCCGCTGGCCGTGCTGGGCGATAACATCACCACCGACCACCTGTCGCCGTCCAACGCGATCATGCTGGATTCCGCCGCCGGCGAATACCTGGCGAAAATGGGCTTGCCGGAAGAGGACTTCAACTCCTACGCGACCCACCGCGGCGACCACCTGACGGCGCAGCGTGCGACCTTCGCCAACCCGACGCTGAAGAACGAAATGGTGCGCAACGCCGACGGCAGCGTCAAGGCCGGTTCGCTGGCCCGCATCGAGCCGGAAGGCAAAGTGACCCGCATGTGGGAAGCCATCGAAACCTATATGGAGCGCAAGCAGCCGCTGATCGTGATCGCCGGCGCCGACTATGGCCAGGGTTCCTCGCGCGACTGGGCAGCCAAGGGCGTGCGCCTGGCGGGTGTGGAAGCCATCGTGGCCGAAGGCTTCGAGCGCATCCACCGCACCAACCTGGTGGGCATGGGCGTGCTGCCGCTCGAATTCAAGCCTGGCGCCAACCGCCTCACGCTTGGCATCGACGGTACCGAAACCTTCGACGTGATCGGCCAACGCGCACCGCGCGCCACGCTGACCCTGGTGATCCACCGCAAGAACGGCGAGCGCGTGGAAGTGCCGGTGACCTGCCGCCTCGATTCGTCGGAAGACGTATCGATTTACGAGGCGGGCGGCGTGCTGCAGCGCTTCGCGCAGGACTTCCTGGAATCGGCAAAGGCGGCTTGAACCATGGCACACAAACCGCAAATCAAGATCCCCGCCACGTACATGCGTGGCGGCACCAGCAAGGGCGTGTTCTTCCGGCTGCAGGATTTGCCGGAAGCGGCGCAGGTGCCGGGCAAGGCGCGCGACGATATCCTGCTGCGCGTGATCGGCAGTCCCGACCCGTACGGCAAGCAGATCGACGGCATGGGCGGCGCGACATCGAGCACCAGCAAGACGGTGATCCTGTCCGCTTCCCAGCGCCCGGACCATGACGTGGACTACCTGTTCGGCCAGGTCAGTATCGACAAGGCTTTCGTCGACTGGAGCGGCAATTGCGGCAACCTGTCGGCGGCTGTCGGCGCCTTCGCCATCAGCGGCGGACTGGTGAATCCGGCCCGCGTGCCGCGCGATGGCGTGGCGGTGGTGCGCATCTGGCAAGCCAATATTGGCAAGACCATCATCGCGCATATCCCGATGACCAACGGCGAGGTGCAGGAAACCGGCGACTTCGAACTCGATGGCGTGACTTTCCCCGCTGCCGAAGTGCAGCTGGAGTTCATGGATCCCGCGGCGGAAGAGGAGGGCGCGGGCGGCTCGATGTTCCCAACCGGGCACCTGGTTGATGACCTGGAAGTGCCGGGCATTGGCACGCTCAAGGCGACCATGATCAATGCCGGCATCCCGACCATCTTCATCAACGCGGACGCCATCGGCTACACCGGTACCGAGCTGCAGGAAGCCATCAACGGTGATGCCGCCGCGCTGGCAAGGTTCGAGACCATTCGCGCCCACGGTGCGGTGCGCATGGGCCTGATCAAGGACGTGGCGGAAGCGGCCACGCGCCAGCACACGCCGAAAGTCGCCTTCGTCGCTGCACCAGCCAGCTACACGGCCTCCAGCGGCAAGCAGGTGCAGGCCGGCGATATCGACCTGCTGGTGCGCGCGCTCTCCATGGGCAAGCTGCACCACGCCATGATGGG
>CBHWEO010000239.1:0-8602 GCA_966112955.1 uncultured Duganella sp.
CCGGCATGCACGTGCACCAGTCGATCTGGAAAGACGGCAAGAACCTGTTCGCTGGCGACGGCTATGCCGGCCTGTCCGACTTCGCGCTGTACTACATCGGCGGCATCATCAAGCACGCCAAGGCACTGAACGCGATCACCAACCCAGGCACCAACTCGTACAAGCGCCTGGTGCCAGGCTACGAAGCGCCGGTGAAGCTGGCTTACTCCGCACGCAACCGTTCGGCCTCGATCCGTATTCCGCACGTGGCCAATCCGAAGGGCCGCCGTATCGAAACCCGCTTCCCGGACCCACTGGCCAACCCATACCTGTGCTTCGCCGCACTGATGATGGCCGGCCTGGACGGCGTGCAGAACAAGATCCACCCGGGCGAAGCAGCGTCGAAAGACCTGTACCACCTGCCGCCGGAAGAAGATGCACTGATCCCGACCGTCTGCGCCTCGCTGGAAGAAGCGCTGGATCACCTGAACAAGGACCGTGAATTCCTGACCCGCGGCGGCGTGTTCACCGATTCGATGATCGATGCCTACATCGAACTGAAGATGACCGAAGTCACCCGCATGCGCCAGACCACTCACCCGGTCGAGTTCGACATGTACTACTCCCTGTAATCAGGGCGCGATTGCCGGGATTGACTGGCAGTCAACAAAAACGCGAGGTCAGCAAGCTGCTTTCCTCGCGTTTTTTTTCGGATGTTGTATAGTCGGGGCATGAACACTCGCACTCTCGTATTACAGGGGCTGGCACTGCTGGCCGTGAGTGGCGCAGCGCAGGCGCAGCAAATCTTTCTCTGCGTGGATGCCGAAGGCCGCAAGGAACTGACCGATACACGCAAGGGCAAGAATTGCAAGCCGCTGGACCTGCCGGGCGCCACGATTCCCGCGCCCGCCTCGGCGCGCCGCGGCACGGCGCCGGCGCTGCCCGCGGCGCCAGCGGTGGCGCCGGCCAATTTCCCGCGTGTCGACAGCGCCGAGCAGAAGGCCCGCGACGCCGACCGCCGCGCCATCCTGACCGACGAGCTCAACACCGAAAACCGAAAACTGGCGGAATTGCGCAAGGAGTTCAACAACGGCGAGCCCGAACGCCGGGCCGACGAGCGCAACGCCGCCAAATACCAGGAGCGCGTGGCTGGCCTGAAGGACAGCATCGCGCGTGCGGAACAGAACGTGGAAGCGCTGAAGCGCGAGCTTGCCAATATCAAATGACCCAAGACAGCACTGCCCGCATCCGGCCCGCTGCACTGGCGGGGCTGGACCTGCTGGCATCGGCCGTCGTCCTTGTCGATGGCGCCGGCCATATCCTCTTTGTCAACGCGGCCGGCGAGAACCTGCTGGAATCGTCGCTGAAGGCGCTGGCGCGCCAGCCGCTGGGCGGCCTGTTCCCGGCGCCGCAGGAACTGGAGCACATCATCGCGCAGGCGCGCGACCACAAGTTCTCCGACGTGCGGCAGGAGCTGGTGCTGGAGCGCAGCGGGCGCGAAGCGCTGCACGTGCACATCATCGCCAGCGCGCTCGACGAGCCGGACGGCGCGGTGCTGATCGAGCTGCGCGAAATCGTGCAGCAAATGAAACAGGACCGCGAAGAGCGCCTGCTGGACCAGAGCCAGGTCAACAAGGAGCTGATCCGCAACCTGGCCCATGAAATCAAGAATCCCCTGGGCGGCATCCGCGGCGCGGCGCAATTGCTGGAAATGGAATTGCCGCCGCTGCACCTGACGCAGCTGCGCGAATACACCCAGGTCATCATCAAGGAAGCGGACCGCCTGCAAACGCTGGTGGACCGTCTGCTGGCGCCGCACCGCCGGCCGCACATCGTGGGCGACGTCAACATCCACGAAGTGCTGGAGCGCGTGCGCAGCCTGATCCTGGCCGAATTCCCGGTCGGGCTGACCATCCGTCGCGATTACGACGCCTCCCTGCCGGAATTCCGCGGCGACAAGGAGCAGTTGATCCAGACGGTACTGAACATCGCCCACAACGCCGCGCAAGCGCTGGCGGCGCGCATCGAGCAGGGCGATGCTGAAATCGTTTTGCGTACCCGCGTGGCACGCCAGATGACCCTGGCGAAGGTGCGCTATCAGCTGGCATTAGATTTGCATATCATCGACAACGGACCGGGCATCCCGCCCCAGATCCGCGACCGCATTTTCTACCCGCTGGTGTCGGGCAGGGATGGCGGCAGCGGCCTGGGGCTGACGCTGGCGCAAACCTTCGTGCAGCAGCACATGGGCGTCATCGAATGCGAAAGCAGGCCCGGCCTGACGGACTTCAGAATCTTATTGCCTTTGCCTTGATCGGAATACATGAAACCAATCTGGATAGTTGACGACGACGAATCGATCCGCTGGGTGCTGGAAAAGGCCCTGGCGCGTGAGAACCTCGCTACGCGCAGCTTTGCCAATGCGCGCGATGCGGTCGCCGCGCTGGAACATGAGACGCCGCAGGTGCTGGTGTCGGACATCCGCATGCCGGGCGACTCCGGCCTCGACTTGCTGCAGCTGGTGAAGCAGCGCCATCCCGGCCTGCCGGTGATCATCATTACCGCCTTCTCCGACCTGGACTCCGCCGTGGCGGCGTTCCAGGGCGGGGCCTTTGAATACCTGGCCAAGCCGTTCGACATCGACAAGGCGGTGGAGCTGATCCGCCGCGCGCTGGACGAGAGCCTGCGCGAATCGAGCATCGAATCGGGGCCGGCCGACACGCCGGAAATCCTGGGCCAGGCGCCGGCCATGCAGGAAGTGTTCCGCGCCATCGGCCGCCTGTCGCAATCGAACGTGACGGTACTGATCACCGGCGAATCCGGCACCGGCAAGGAGCTGGTGGCGCGCGCCCTGCACAAGCACAGCCCGCGCGCCGAGCAACCGTTCATCGCCATCAACACGGCGGCGATCCCGAAGGACTTGCTGGAATCGGAACTGTTCGGCCATGAGCGCGGCGCCTTCACCGGCGCCCAGACCACGCGCCGCGGCCGCTTCGAGCAGGCGGAAGGCGGCACCCTGTTCATGGACGAAATCGGCGACATGCCGTTCGACCTGCAGACGCGCCTGCTGCGCGTGCTGTCGGACGGGCACTTCTACCGCGTCGGCGGCCACTCGCCGCTGAAGGCCAATGTGCGCGTGATTACGGCGACGCACCAGAACCTCGAACAGCGCGTGCGCGACGGCCTGTTCCGCGAAGACTTGTACCACCGGCTGAACGTGATCCGCCTGCGCCTGCCCAGTTTGAGGGAGCGGCGCGAGGATATCCCCATCCTGGTGCGCCACTTCCTGGTGCAAAGCGCGCGCCAGCTGGGCGTGGAAGCCAAGCGCATGAGCGATGCCACGCTGGCCTTCCTGCAGCAGCTGGAATTGCCGGGCAATGTGCGCCAGCTGGAAAACCTGTGCAACTGGATCACCGTGATGGCGCCGGGGCAGACGGTGGAAGTGAAGGACTTGCCGCTGGAACTGACGCAAGGGCAGGAAGGCCACGGCATGGCAGCCGCGCCGAACGCCGCGCCCGCCGGCGCGCCGTCTGCCGCCGAGTCCGCCATCCCGCGCCACCACGGCACGGTGCAGCCGATGGCGCCGGCAACACCGCCGGCCTCGCCGGACGGCTGGCTCAGCCTGCTGGAACTGCAGGCGGCCGGGATGCTGAGCAGCGGCCAGCAGGACGTGATGGACGTGCTGGGGCGGCAATTCGAATCGGCGCTGATCCGCACCGCGCTGAAGTACACCCATGGGCGCAAGAACGACGCCGCGATCCGCCTCGGCATCGGCCGCAACACCATCACCCGCAAGATCGCCGAGCTCGGCATCGACGGCGCCAAAGACGACTAGCGCAACTTTTGTCCCCCCGGGGTCAGGAAGCAAATGGACAAATCTTCCTGAACGGAAAAAAATGTCCAGTCGGTTCCTGACCCCGATGGGACAAAAGTTGCTATGCTGCGGGCTTGGAAACAAGAGGAGCCTGCATGCTGATCAACTGTGTCGCCTACCAGGATGGGCGCAAGCTGGCTGATATCCCGGTGGCGGATATCAGCGATTACGTGGCGCGCCCGGATGCCTTCGTATGGGTCGCCCTGCGCGATGCCAGCCCGGCGGAGCTGGCCGTGATGCAGGAGGAGTTCGGCCTGCATGAACTGGCCGTGGAAGACGCCGGCCGCGGCCAGCAGCGCCCCAAGATCGAGGAATACGGCGACTCCCTGTTCGTCGTCGTGAAGATGCTCGAGCTGCGCGAGAACGAGCTGCAGGTGGGCGAGGTCGATATCTTCGTCGGTCCCAATTACGTGCTGTCCAACCGCTCCAACTCCACCCAGGATTTTCTCGGCGTGCGTGCCCGCGCGGAACGCGAACCGCACCTGCTGCAGCAAGGCGCCGGCTTCGTGCTGTATGCGCTGATGGACGCCGTGGTCGACCGCTATTTCCCCATCATCGATACACTGGAGATCGAGCTGGAAAAGATCGAGGAGCGCATCTTCATCCGCGGCTCGCAGCAGGACAATATCGAGCGCCTGTACGAACTCAAACGCAAGGTGATGACGGTGCGCCATACCGTGGCGCCCCTGCTGGACGCCATCGGCAAGCTGCATGGCGGGCGCGTGCCTGCCGTCTGCAAGAACACCCAGGAATATTTCCGCGACGTCCACGACCACTTGCTGCGAATCAATGGCGCGCTCGATACCATGCGCGACACCATCGGCACCGCGATCCAGGTCAACCTGTCGATGGTGGCGCTGGAGGAGGGCGAGGTGAACAAGCGCCTGGCGGCCTGGGCCGCGATCTTTGCCGTGCTGACCGCCTTCGCCGGCATCTGGGGCATGAATTTCAAGCACATGCCGGAGCTGGACTGGCGCTTCGGCTACCCCGCGGCCGTGACGCTGATGGCTGTTGTTTGCGGGTCGCTGTATCGACGCTTTAGGAAGGCAGGCTGGCTCTAGCGGTATATAATTTACAATAACCAACCTTTTGTGGGGCCGGGCATGGTGGATGACGCAATGTTGTTCGACGATGACGATACGCCAGCCCCTGCTGCGTCGCTCCCGCCCTGGGACATCCTCGTTGTTGACGATGAGCAAGCAGTACACCAGGTGACCGAACTGGTGATGTCGGACTTCGAATTCGACGGCCGCCGCGTGCGTTTCTCCCACTGCTACTCGGGCGCCGAGGCGCGCGCCCGGCTGGCCCGGCCCGGCGAATTTGCCCTGATCCTGCTGGACGTGGTGATGGAATCGGAGCACGCCGGCCTGGACCTGGTGCGCTATGTGCGCGAAGAGCTGAAGGACCGCAATGTGCGCATCGTGCTGCGCACCGGCCAGCCGGGCCAGGCGCCGCAAGCGATGGTGCTGAAGACCTACGACATCAACGATTACCGCGAAAAGACGGAGCTCACCCACGCCAAGCTCAGTGCCGTGTTCTATTCCGGCCTGCGCGCCTACCGCGACCTGATGCGCCTGGAGCGCGCCCGCCTGGGCTTGCGCCGTTCGATCGACGCCATCACCCAGGTCTGCGATTCGGACAACCTGCGCCATTTCTGTTCGGCCGTGCTGGAGCAGGCCTCGGCGCTGCTGGGGCGCCAGGCGGAGGGCGTGTGCGCCAGCCGCCTGAACGCCTACGCGGCCGCGCGCCATCCGGACCGCCTGCAAGTGCTGGCCGTTACCAATGCCTATGCCGACCTGGCCGTGGAAGAAACCCTGGACCACTTGCCGGCGGCGGTGCGCGACGCCTTCGTGCGCTGCATGGCGGAGCAGGCCGACCATTACGGCCCGCTGTACTACGCTTGCTACTACCGCACGCGCGACGGCAACGAGAGCCTGCTGTACATGTCGTTCAGCGATCCGGTCGACGAGGAAGAGCGCGAACTGCTTGGCCTGTTCTCGGCCAACGTGGCCATTACCTATGAACGCCTGCTGGCGCGCGAGGAAGCGCAAGCCACGCAGGAAGCCATCATCCACATCCTGGGCGAAGCGCTGGAACGCCGGTCGGCCGCGTCGGGCGGCCATGTCGAGCGCGTGGGTGAAATTGCCGCCATGCTGGGCGCGGCGGTCGACATGCCGCCCGGCGCGGTGCGCCAGTTGCGCCAGGCCGCGCCGCTGCACGATATCGGCCACGCCGGTATTCCGGACGCCATCCTGAACCTGCCTGGCCCGCTCGACGCGGAACAGCGCGCGCGCATGCAGGGCCACAGCGATATCGGCTGGCAGATGCTGTCGGCCTCCAGCCAGCCGGTGCTGCGGCTGGCCGCGCGCATCGCGCACGAGCACCACGAGCGCTGGGACGGCGCCGGCTATCCGCAGGGCTTGCGCGGGGCCGACATCAGCCTGGCGGCCCGCATTACCGCGCTGGCCGATTTCGTCGACGCCATGGTCAGCCCGCGCAGTTACCGTCCGCCCCATTCGCTGCAGCACGCGCTGGACGAAGTGCGGGAGGGCAGCGGCAACCGTTTCGACCCGGCCCTGGCCAGCGTGCTGCTGCAGCACGAGGACTACCTGCAGGACCTGTATCGGCGCCACCCACCGCATTAGGAGACCGCCATGCAATTGTTCGACGCGAATGACGCGCGCATCCTGGCCGAAGCGGCATTGCGCTCGATTACCGATTCCACCGCGCGTGCGCGCGGCGGCGACTTCTTCCGCGTGCTGGTGCGCGATATGGCGGCCGCGCTGGACGTGACTTACGTGATCGTGGGCCGCGTGATCGCCATGCCGGACGGGCATGAAGGCATCCGCACCCTGGCGGTGTGGGGCGGCGAAGACTTCCTGCCGAATATGGACTACAGCCTGGAGCACACGCCCTGCCAGGACGTGACCTGCCAGAGCATGTGCTTCCACGGCAGCGGCATCCAGCAGGATTATCCGCTCGATACGCTGCTGGTGGACATGCGCGCGGAAAGCTATGTCGGCATGCCGATGATCGACACCGAAGGCAAGACGCTGGGCATCCTGTCGGCCATCGACACCAAGCCGATCGACGAAAACAAGCGCTTGCTGGCGCTGTCGCTGCTGTCGATCTTCACGGCGCGCGCCGCGGCCGAGCTGCAGCACCAGGAGCGCGAGCACGACCTGGAAGAAAAGGTTGCGCGCCGTACGGATGCGCTGCGCGCCGCCCAGGCCACCCTGGTGGAGCAGGAAAAGATGGCGGCCCTTGGGGCGCTGGTGGCCGGCGTGGCGCATGAAGTGAACACGCCGGTGGGCGTGGCGCTGACGGCGGCATCGGCCATGAGCAGCTACACGGCGCAGCTGGTGCAGTCGCTCGAAGCGCCGAAAGTCAGCCGCTCCGACCTGCTCAACCTGGCCGGCCGCCTGAACGATGCGGCGGCGCTGATCGAGCAGAACCTGCACCGCGCGGCCGATTTGATCGGCAATTTCAAGCAGCTGGCGGTGGACCAGGGCACGGAGCATGTCAGCACGCTGGCGCTGAAGGATTATGTGCAGGGCGTGGTGTCGGCACACAGCCCGGAATTGCGCAAGGCCGGCATCCGGGTGGAAGTGGAGATGGACCACTTGCTGCGGCCGCGCCTGCCGCCCGGGAAGTTCTCGCAGGTGTTGTCCAACCTGCTGATGAACGCCGCGCGCCACGCCTACCCGGACGGCAACGGCGGCATCGTGACGGTGCGCGCCAGGGCGGCGGATGGCTGGCTGGAGATGGAATTCATCGACCAGGGGGTGGGCCTGGCGCCCGGCGTGCGGGAGCGGATTTACGAACCCTTCTTCACCACCAAGCGCGGGCAGGGCGGTTCAGGGCTGGGCATGCATATCGTCTACACCATCATGCAGCAGATGGGCGGCGCGGTGGAAGTGCACAGCGAGCCCGGTGAGGGATGCCGCTTCCACCTGCGCATGCCATTCGAGGTCAGGATCGCTCCGCCGCCTGCATAGACAGGGCCACCGCTTCCGCCACCTTGATGCCGTCGACGCCGGCCGACAGGATGCCGCCGGCATAGCCCGCGCCTTCGCCGGCCGGGAACAGGCCGCGCGTGTTCAGGCTTTGCAGGTCGTCGTTATTGCGCTTGATGCGGATCGGCGAGGAGGTGCGGGTTTCCAGGCCGGTCAGCACGGCATCGTGCTTGAAGTAGCCCTTGACCTGCTTGTCGAAAGCCGGGAAGGCTTCGCGCAGCGCCACCACGGCGTAATCCGGCAGGATGGTGGCCAGGTCGGTCAGCGTCACGCCCGGCTTGAACGAGGGGATCACGCCGCCGAATTCGGTGGACGGGCGGCCCGCCACGAAGTCGCCCATCAGCTGTCCAGGGGCGTTGTAGTTTTCGCCGCCCAGTTTGTAGGCCTTTTCTTCCAGCTCGCGCTGCAGGGCGATGCCGGCCAGCGGGTGGCCCGGGTAATCCACTTCCGGGCTGATCGACACCACGATGGCGCTGTTGGCATTGCGCTCGGCGCGCGAGTATTGCGACATGCCGTTGGTGACCACGCGGCCCGGTTCGGAAGCCGCTGCCACCACGGTGCCGCCCGGGCACATGCAGAAGCTGTACACCGCGCGGCCGTTGCTGGCATGGTGCACCAGCTTGTAGTCGGCCGCGCCCAGGATCGGGTGGCCGGCATTGGGGCCGAAACGGCACTGGTCGATCAGCGATTGCGGGTGCTCGACGCGGAAGCCGATCGAGAACGGCTTGGCTTC
>CBHWEO010000240.1:0-8590 GCA_966112955.1 uncultured Duganella sp.
CAGGCCAGCCGCGCCGGCGCCTGTATAGACGTGGTTGAAATCGTAGACCCCGTCCGGATCCGCCGCGCGCAGGGCGGCCAGCGCGTCGGCGGTGGCGACGCCGTCCGGCACGCGCAAGGTCACCAGCACCTGCCCGACTTCCTGCATGTCCTGGCGCCCGGCCACCGACAAGCCCGACGCGGCGGCTGCCGCCAGCCCGGCCGCCGAGGGCGACCACGCCAGGATTTCGCGCCGCACCATGGGAAAGCCGGACGGATCCGGCTCCAGCTGCGCCGGATGCCGCTGCAGCAGGTCGCGCACGGTCGCCAGCCGCAATTGGTCGAGCGGGACGCGGCGCGGCAGGTCGGCAGTATCCAGCAGCCGCTCGCGTAGGCGGTCGCGCAGCACGTTGCCATCGCCGAGGCGGGATGGCAGGCCGCCGGGCAGTTGCGGCAGGCCGGGCAGGCCGATTTGCGCCGCGGCCGGCGCGGCCGTGGCCAGCAGGCCGAGTACCAACAGCAGGCAGCGGCATGGATGCAACAGGGGGTAAGGCGGGCGCAGGCTTGGCATGGTCGGATGATAATATAAGGTATCGGTATCTAATCTGTATTAACGATGAAAGGTGGGAAGAAAATCCCTGCCCCGTTCGTTATCCACTTATGATGGACAGCGAAAACACCCTGCACGAGGAAATCGCCGCCCTGCTGCCGCGGCTGCGGCGCTTTGCCCGTACGTTGGCCTGGCACCGCGAAGACGCGGACGACCTGGTCCAGCTCTCGGTGGAGCGCGCCATCCTGCACAGCAGCTCTTACCAGGCTGGAACCCGCCTGGACAGCTGGCTGTTCCGTATTATCAAGAATGCCTGGATCGACGAAGTGCGCGCCCGCACCCGCCGCGGCGAGCTGTTTGCGCCGGAAGAGGAGGGCGAGCACGTGGGCGACGACTTTGCCGAAGCCCACCAGCAGCGCCTGGCGGTGCAGAAAGCCGTCAGCCTGCTGAGTGAAGAGCACCGGCTGGTGGTCGGCCTGGTGCTGGTGGAAGGCTTGCCATATAAAGAAGCGGCCGAAGTGCTGGACATTCCGGTCGGCACCCTGACCAGCCGGCTGGCGCGTGCCCGCAGCGCGCTGCAAGAACTGTTATCGGAACAAGCGAGGACGGTATGAAGAGTTTTTCCGACGAAATCCTGATGGCGTATGCCGACGGCGAACTGGATGAAGCCACCCGCCGCGCGGTGGAGGAAGCCATGCGCAAGGATGCCGCGCTGGCGCGCCGGGTCGCCCAGCACAAGGCCATGCGCAACGATGTCTTTGCCGCCTACGCCCCGGTGGCGGAAGAGGCGGTGCCGCCGCGCCTGGCGCGCCCGCTGCGCCAGGCCACCGTGGTCAGCCTGGATTCCGTGCGCGCCCGGCGCGAGGCGGAACAGCAGGCTGCGCGCAAGGCTACCCGCAGCCGGCGCTGGTCGTGGCCAGAATGGGGGGCGCTGGCGGCCATGCTGATGGTGGGCGTGATGGCCGGCCATTACGGGCTGGGCATGCTGCCGCTCGACCAGGGTGAAACCGTGGCCAGCCGCGATGGCGTGCTGGTGGCGCAGGGCCGGCTGGCAACGGCGCTGGACCAGCAGCTGGCCGGCAGCGGCGGTCCGGTGCGCATCGGCACCAGCTTCCTGGCCCAGGACAACAGCTACTGCCGCAGCTTCACCACGCCGCAGGACGTGTCGGGCCTGGCGTGCAAGCAGGGCGGGACGTGGAAGGTGCAGCTGGCCGTGCAGGGCCAGGCCAAGGGACAGCAGGAATACCGGCAGGCGGCGGCGGAGATGCCGGCGCCGGTACTGGAGGCGATCGACCAGCGGATCGCCGGCCAACCGCTCGATGCGAAGGCGGAGCAGGAGGCGGTGCAGCGCAAGTGGCAGCGCTAGCCTCCGGCGCGATTACACGCCCAGCAGTTCGACGTCGAAGATCAGGGTGGCGTTCGGCGGAATCACGCCGCCGGCGCCGCGCGAGCCATAGCCCAGGTCGGCCGGGATGATCAGCTGGCGGGTGCCGCCCACTTTCATGCCCTGCACGCCTTCGTCCCAGCCGCGGATCACCATGCCGGCGCCCAGGGCGAATTCGAACGGGTCGTTGCGGTCCTTGGATGAGTCGAATTTCGGACCCTTGCTGCCGTCGTCGTTGCGCAGCCAGCCGGTGTAATGGACGGTGACATTCTGGCCAGCCTTGGCTTCGGCGCCATCGCCAACCTTGATATCGTCGTATTGCAGGCCGGATGCGGTGGTAATAATCGTCATGTTGATTCCTTAGAAATGTGGGGCTGAGGCCGCGATTGTAGTGCATCTGCGGCAGAAACCCCTTAAATGTTGTCGGCAATAACTAACGGGCGAAGGTTTGACCGTAAAATAGAGACTGGCTTAACCATTAAGCGAGTTTTCATGTTCCGCAGTATCCGTAGCGCAGCAGTATTCATGGGTTTGCTGGCAGGCGTGCAGGCTGTCCAGGCAAACGTCGTCGTCGTGCTGAATTCGCGCGACGCCACCGTCCAGTTGCTGGACCAGGAGAGCTACAAGAGCCTGCAGACCTTCCCGGTGGGGAAAGAACCCCACCACCTGATGGCCACCCCCGATAACAAGTCGCTGATTGTAGCCAGCGCGGTCGGCAACGAGCTGGTGTTCCTGGACCCGATCACGGGCCAGAAGCAGCGCAACGTCAAGGACGTGCTCGACCCTTACCAGATCGGCTTCTCGCCGGACCAGAAATGGTTCGTGGCGACCTCGCTGCGCCTGCACCGGGTCGACATCTATGCCTACAACGGCAAGGAGCTGGCGTTGGCCAAGCGTGTGCCGCTGCCCAAGCTGCCCAGCCATATCGCCTTTGATGCCAAGAGCACCACGGCCTTCGTGACCCAGCAGGGGAGCGACCAGGTCAGTGCCATCGACCTGAAAACCCAGGCCGTCAAGTGGACCATCCCGGTCGGCAAACTGCCGGCGGGCATCGCCATGACGCCGGACGACAAATACCTGCTGGTCGGGATCATGGGCAGCGATTACGTCGAAGTGATCGACTGGCGCGCCCAGAAATCGGTCAAGCAGATCAAGGCCGGCGCCGGCACCCACAACTTCCGCGCGCTGGGCGATGGCCGCTATACCTTCGTCTCGAACCGGGTGTCCAACACCATCAACATCATCGACCAGAAGACGCTGGAAAACGTCGGCACCATCGACGTGCCTGGCGGGCCCGATTGCATGGAAATCACCGCCGACCGCAAATACATGTGGGCCACGCTGCGCTGGATCAAGAAAGTGGCCGTGATCGACCTGCAGGCGCGCAAGGTGGTCAAGATGATCCCCGTCGGGCGCTCGCCGCACGGCGTCTTCTTCGCCAATTCGTCGGCCCGGATGTAATGAACGCAGCAGCAATGGCCCGCACCGCGCCGCTCGCCGCCCGCGTGCTGGCGCTGGCTGCGCTCATCCCGCTGGCCACCGCGCAGGCGCTTGCCGCACAGCCGGCCGCCGCGCCGCAGTGCCGCGGCACGCTCTACCTGACCTTCGATACCGGCAGCCAGTCGCAGGCCGGCCTGATCGCGTCCGTGCTGAAGCGCCAGAACGTGAAGGCCACCTTCTTCCTGGCCAATGAAAAAACCGTCAACGGCGACTATTCGCTCGACCCGGCGTGGGCCGGCTACTGGCGCGAGCGGGTGGCGGAAGGCCATGCCTTCGGCAGCCACACCTTCGACCACACGTATTACGTGCGCGACGCCGCCCACGGCAAAATAACCGTCAGGCCGCAATTCGGCGCGCACGCCGGCCGCCAGCTGGAGTGGACGCCGCAGCAGTACTGCGACGAACTGCGCCGCGTGGACCGGCGCTTCCAGGAGCTGACCGGCCGCCAGCTCGACCCCTTCTGGCGCGCGCCCGGCGGCAAGACCAGCCCGCGCACGCTGGCGGCGGGCCAGGCTTGCGGCTACCGGCACGCCGGCTGGGCCATGCCGGCCGGCTTTTCGGGCGACGAACTGCCGGTCGAACGCGCATCCAATGCCCAACTGCTGCAGCGCGCGCTGGACGGCCTGCGCGACGGCGACATCTTCATGGCCCATATGGGCATCTGGTCGCGCAAGGATCCCTGGGCGCCGGCCAACCTGGAGCCCCTGATTGAAGGACTGAAGCGGAAAGGCTTCTGCTTCGCCACCCTGCGAGAACATCCGGATTTCAAGCAATGATCCAATTCCTTATCGACCTGCTGGGCCAGGCCCAGGGCTGGCTATTCGAAACCGTGATCCAGCCCCTGATCTATGCCACGGGCATGGGCGACATCACCGAAGAAGCCTTCGAAGGCACGGAATGGCTGCTGATCGGCCTGTCCGAACTGCTGCTGATCTTCCTCGTGCTGCGCCCGCTCGAGGCGCTCATCCCGGTGCACCAGTTCACCGACCGGCGCGCGCGCTGGAATGACTTCATCTACACCGTGCTGCAGCGCCTGGGCCTGATCCCGCTGCTGCTGTTCTTCACGCTCGACCCGCTGATGGACGCCGTCGCCGGCGCCCTGCACATGGAAGGCGTGCAGCCCTTCAACCTGGAAAACCTGGTAACCGGCATGCATCCGCTGGCCAGCTTCGCCATCTACCTGGTGGTGCTGGACTTCGCCGATTACTGGTTCCACCGCGCCCAGCACCACTTCAACTGGTGGTGGGGCTTGCACAGCCTGCACCACAGCCAGCGGAACATGAACCTGTGGACCGACGACCGTAACCACCTGCTGGACGACCTGCTGCGCGACATCGTGATGGCCGTGCTGGCGCTGGCCATCGGCGTGCCGCCCAGCCAGTACGTGCTCCTCGTATCGCTGACGCGCATCGTGCAAAGCCTGCAGCACGCCAATGTCCGGGTACACTTCGGCCGCATCGGCGAACGGCTGCTGGTGTCGCCGCGCTACCACCGCATGCACCACGCGATTGGCGTCGGCCATGAATCGCAGGGGCAGGGCACGCTGGGCGGTTGCAATTTCGCCGTCCTGTTCCCAATTTGGGACATTATCTTCGGCACCGCCAACTTCACCCCGCGCTTCGAAGCCACCGGCGTGCGCGACCAGCTGGCGGGCCGCGACTACGGCCGCGGCTTCTGGGCCCAGCAATGGCTGGGCTTGAAGCGCATGGTCGAATACATGAGAAAGAAACCGAGTTAAACGCATGCGCGCAGTCATCCACGCTTACGGCAGGGCCCTGCTGTCCCAGTTCCACGGCAAGATCTTATTGCTGAGTATTGTTCCTTTTATCCTGTCAGTCGCGCTGTGGGCCCTGCTGCTGTGGCTGGGCCTGCAGCCCCTGCTGGACTGGCTGCACGGCCATTTCGTCGACTTCGAAATCTACCGCGTCACCAGCGACTGGCTGCAATCGATCGGCCTGGGCAGCCTGCGCTCCATCGTGGTGCCGCTGTTCGCGCTGCTCCTGCTGCTGCCGCTGATGATCGTCACGGCCATGATCTTCATCGGCGTGGCGGCCATGCCCTTCATCGTGCGCCACGTCGGCGGCCGCCACTTTCCCCAGCTGGAAAAGAAGCAGGGCGGCTCCATCCTGGGCGGCGTGTGGAAGGCGCTGGGCGCGTTCGGCGTGTTCCTGGTCGCCTGGCTGTGCATCCTGCCGCTGTACGTGGTGCCGCCGCTGGCCGGCATCGCCACCGTGCTGCTGTGGGGCTGGCTCACCAGCCGCGTGATGAGCTATGACGCGCTGGCCGACTACGCCAGCGCCGAGGAACTGGCGGCGCTGCAGCGCCAACACCGCTGGCAGCTGATGGCCATCGGCGTGGTGTCCGGCCTGGCCGGCTCGCTGCCGGCACTGGTGTGGGTCGGCGGCGCGGCGGCGGCGATTGCCTTCTTCCCGGTCCTGCTGGCGGCCTCGATCTGGGTGTATGTCGTAATATTCATCTTCACCGGCTTGTGGTTTGAGTATTATTGTCTGCAGGCGCTGGCGCAGCTGCGCCACACCCCATTCGAGGAAAACCTATGCCCATCGGACTGATCATCATTGGCGACGAAATCCTGTCCGGCAAACGGGTCGACCAGCACTTCCCCAAAGTGGTGCAACTGCTGGCGGCGCGCGGCCTGCAACTGGGCTGGGCCGAATTCCTCGGCGACGACCGCGAACGCATCACGGCCACGCTGAAGCGCACCTTTGCCAGCGGCGATATCGTGTTCTCCTGCGGCGGCATCGGCGCCACCCCGGACGACCACACGCGCCAGGCCGCGGCCGCCGCGCTCGGCCTGCCGCTGGTGCTGCACGAAGGCGCCAAGCACAGCATCCAGCAGCGCGTGCGCCAGGTGGCCGAGGAAAAAGGCGAAGTGGCCGACCTGGATTCGGCGGAAAACCTGCAGCGCCTGAAGATGGCCGAGTTTCCGCTGGGCGCGGCGCTGATACCGAATCCGTATAACAACGTGGCCGGCTTCGCGCACGGCAAGCATTACTTCGTGCCGGGCTTCCCGGTCATGGCGTGGCCGATGATCGAATGGGTGCTCGACACGCATTACCCCGACCTGTTCAATCGTGAGCCGCGCGCTGAGCAATCGGTGCTAGTGTATGAAGCAGCGGAAGCCGCGCTGACGCCGCTGATGCTGGCCCTGGAAGCAGCCTGGCCGCGTATCAAGGTGTTCAGCCTGCCCAGCGTGGGCGACGCGAAGACCCGGCGCCACATCGAGCTTGGTGTGAAAGGCGATCCGGCCCAATGCGAGGCGGCGTTCGCCCAGATGTGCCGCGAGCTCGATGCCCTGAATGTGGAGTATGCGAAGCCCTGATTCAACACTGTGAAAAGGGTGTTAACAGCTCTTGTAACGGCGCTCACAAACGGTGTGAAGCGCCGTTGTTTTTTTGCGAAACAGCCGCGTGAAGTTTAAAATTTTTGCGTGTTGCCCCGTGCGCCGCACGCCGTTGTGGTGCAATGGTAATCATGCAGAAATAAGCTGCGTGTACTGTCCGGTTTGAACTATGTTAAGCAATCGTCGTTTTCGCCGGCCCCGGGTTGTCGTACGTGCGGTGCGCAAGATGCGCGCCGGCGCGGCAGCAGTAGGATATGGCGGCAGGCGGCGATTGCGCTCGGTACCTATGCCTTCCCAACAAGATTACGAAACAAGCCCTCACGAACCTACCGAGCCAGCTCCACCTCCACCATCGGAACCGAAGAAAGGTTCGCGATCGCGCAATGCCCTCATTGTGCTGGTCCTGGTGCTGCTGACGGTGGCCGGATTCTGGGGATACCACGAAACCCGCACGTCGGCGATGCAGGCACGCGTGTTCACGGACCTGGTCGGCAAGCTGACCTACAAGGTCGAGCCGGGGCCGAGCAACGCCATCCGCTACCCGCACGACAGCCCGTACGACGAACGGCTTGGCTACGCCAACCTGCCCGACTACCTGGACAAGCTGAAGGCGCGCGACTACGAAGTGACGTCGCAGGCCCGCTTCTCGCCCAAGATGGTGGAGCTGACCGACATGGGCGTGTTCGCCACCTACCGCGAAAAGACCCGTACCGGCCTGTCGATATTCGACTGCCGCGCGCAGCCGCTGTTCACGGCCAGCTATCCGGAGCGTATTTACGGCAGCTTCGAGCAAGCCCCGTCCGCGCTGGTGCAAAGCCTGCTGTTCATCGAGAACCGCGAGCTGCTGGACAACAAATACCCGAAACGCAATCCGGCGGTGGAATGGGACCGCCTGTCGAAGGCGATCCTGGAAAAGACCGTCAGCGCCGTCGGCGCCGGCAGCCACCGCGCGGCGGGCGGCTCCACGCTGGCCACGCAGATCGAGAAATACCGCCACTCGCTGGAAGGCCGCACCGGTTCCATGAAGGACAAGCTGCAGCAGATGGTGTCGGCTTCGCTGCGCGCCTACCAGCAGGGCGAGGACACCACCAAGGTGCGGCGCCAGATCGTGGTCGATTACCTCAACACCGTGCCGCTGTCGGCCAAGCCGGGCTACGGTGAAGTGAACGGCATCGGCGACGGCATGTGGGTGTGGTACGGCCGCGATTTCGATGAAGTGGCCCACCTGTTGGGCGGCAAGATGGACCAGCCGGCCAGCCCGCTGGCCTTCAAGGAAGCGCTGTCGCTGCTGATCGCGCAGCGCCGCCCCAGCTACTACCTGGGCGAAGGCGACGAGGACCTGGAAGTGCTGGCCAACAGCCACCTGCGCCTGCTGGCCAGCGCCGGCATCATCACGCCGCAACTGCGCGACGCCGCGCTGAAGGAAAAGCTGCACCCGGCCAAGGGCAATGGCCTGCAGGCCGCGCCGCCGATGTCCTACGTGACCAAGAAGGCGTCGAACGCGGTGCGCGTGCACCTGGCCAACCTGCTGGGCGACAACCGCATGTACAACCTGGACCGCCTCGACCTGACCGTCAACAGCACGCTCGATGCGGACACCCAGAAGACCGTCACCGCCATGCTGCGCGAACTGCGCGATCCGGAGACCGCCGTCAAGGCCGGCCTGACCGGCAAGGGCATGCTGGGCAACGGCGACCCGGCCAACGTGGTGTACAGCTTCACGCTGCTGGAGCGCGGCGAGCACGCCAACTACCTGCGCGTGCAGACCGACAACTACGACCAGCCGCTGGACATCAACGAAGGCGCCAAGCTGGACC
>CBHWEO010000241.1:0-8518 GCA_966112955.1 uncultured Duganella sp.
CCTGGAAGCGCGCCTGCTGGCCGCCAACAAGGCGATGGAGGAGCGCGCCCAGCGCCGCTTCGACATCCCCGTAGCGAAGCTGCAGCTGGAAGTGGTGGCCCTGGAAAAGCAGCTGGAGTCCTGCCGCGCCCAACTCGCCAATTTCCAGCGTCCTTTCCGCGACGAGTATGAAGAGCTGGAAGCCGAAATGGCGCTGCTGGGCGCGCGCCGCCGCCAGGCCTACGCGGAAAAGGATGCTGCCGCCATCGAGGCCGTCAATGCGGAGATCGCGGAACTGCAGAAGCGCATCAACGCCGTGCGCGGCGACCTGGCCGTGCAGACCGATTTGCGCGGGCAAGGCTTGACGCCGGAAAAGCTGCGCCGCACCGTGCAGCGCTGCGAAGCGCGCCTGCAAGCCCTGCAGGACGAGCAGGAAGCCATCCGCCGCGAGCGTGCCAATTACATGAACCACTCACCGGACCGCGCCGAGGTGGACGCCATCGAACGCGACATGCTGGCGCTGGAGCGCAAGCATATCCAGTTCCTGCGCGACTTCGATGCGCCGGCCGAGCGCCGCCGCCGCGAACGCGAGCACGAGCAAGCCTGGCTCAAGGGCGCCTAATCGCCGCAGCTTTAATCTGCATCAAACCGGCGCACGTTCGCGCCGGTGCCCCGCTGCCTATACTTGCCTCATCGCGCCCCGCCTTCACGGGGTGGATTGTCGGGAGGACGGCGATGCGCAACCATTCCCTGAGCGGCAATATCTGCAGCCTGCTGCGCCGCTGCAAGCAGTTGGAAGTGTCGATGCGGCACGCGGGCCTGCCGGCTTTCCTGGCTTGCCTGCCGCTGGCGCTGCTTGCCTGGCAATACGCCCTGATGCTGCGCGAGAAGAACGCCAGCATCAGCCGCATCACGCGGCGCATGCGGCGCTGGCATGGCACGGTGCAGGAGCTCTCGGCCCATGAACGCGCACGCAGCGAATTCATCGACCTGGACCGCAAGATGCGGGCCGACATCGAAGGTGCTTGCGCCTCGATGTGCAGTTTGCGCGGCCTGTGCTTCGAGATCTGCGACATGTTCACGGCGGCCGGCTGCCAGTCGGCCATGCTGGAGCGCGGCCGCAAGCGCTTCGACGACACCGTCAACGAAGCGTGCAAGCTGTCGCAGTCGCTGGTCGATGCGGTGGATGCGCACGACCGCCGCGCGCTGGCGATCCGCCAGCAGGAGCATGCCATCGCGCAGGCGGGCGCGGCCAGCGCGGCCGCCCACGCCGCCCGCGCCGCTGAAGCTTAGAAGCCTTCCAGCACGATCTTGCCGCGCGTGCGGTTGCTTTCCAGCAGGGCGTGCGCGCGCTTCAGGTTGGCAGCGTTGATGGTGCCAAAGCGCTCGCCCAGCGTGGTCTTCAGCACGCCGCTGTCGACCAGGCGTGACACGTCGTTCAGCAGGGCGTGCTGTTGCGCCATGTCTTCCGTTTCGAACATCGAACGCGTGAACATGAATTCCCAGTGCAGGGACACGCTCTTGCGCTTGAGCAGGCGCACGTCAATGTGGGTTGGGTCATCGATCAGGGCCAGCTTGCCTTGCGGCGCCACCAGTTCGGCCAGCGCCGGGAAGTGCCGTTCGCTTTCGTTCAAGCTGGCGATGTAGTGCACCGGCGGCAGGCCGAGGCGGCGGATCTCTTCATCGAGCGGCTTGCTGTGGTCGATCACATGGTGGGCGCCCAGCGACCGGACCCAATCCGCCGTCTCGGGGCGCGACGCCGTGCCGATCACGGTCAGGCCGGTCAGTTGCCGTGCCAGCTGCACCAGGATGGAACCCACGCCGCCGGCCGCGCCCGTCACGAGCAGGGATTTGCCCGCCTCGCGCGCCTTGTCGCGGCTGGCGCCCAGGCGGTCGAACAGCAATTCCCAGGCCGTGATGGCGGTCAGGGGCAGGGCGGCGGCTTCGGCGAAGCTGAGCCTGGCTGGCTTGTGGCCCACGATGCGCTCATCGACCAGGTGCAGTTCGGCATTGGTGCCCGTGCGGCCCAGGGCGCCGGCGTACCAGACTTCATCGCCGGGCTTGAACAGCGTGGCGTCCGGGCCGGCGGCGCGTACGATGCCGCTGGCGTCCCAACCGAGTACTTTGGCTTCGCCCTCCGCCGGGGCCACATTGCGGCGGATCTTGGTATCGACCGGGTTCACGGATATGGCCTTGATCTCGACCAGCAGGTCGCGGCCAGTGGCGACCGGCGCCGGCAATTCAACGTCGAGCAGGGCATCGGCGTGGTCGATAGGCAGGGAAGCGCGGTAGGCAACAGCTTTCATGGTGTGTCTTTCATAAGAAGGTGGGATGGCAGCATCTTCGGCCATCCCGGCTTCAAGAAAAAGGCTAAAATTGCCGAAACACTTTCAAAGGAATGAGGATAATGCTGCGGCTCGACGACCTGGACGTCTTCGTCAGCACGGCCGACCACGGCAGCCTGTCGGCAGCGGCACGGGCACTGGATATTTCGCCGGCCCTGGCCAGTGCTGCCCTCAAACGCCTGGAAGAAGGCTTGGCGCTGCGCCTGTTTGCCCGTACCACGCGCTCCCTGCGCTTGACGGCGGAGGGCGAACAATACCTGCGCCATGCGCGGGAAGCGCTGCGCCAATTGCGCGAGGGCCACGACGCCATACGGCAGGGCCAGCGCGAACTGGCCGGGCTGTTGAAGATTTCGATGCCCTCGGACGTGGGGCGCAACGTGCTGCTGCCCTGGCTCGATGGCTTCCAGGCCGCGTATCCGGGCATCAGCCTGCAACTGTATGTGAGCGACCGGGTGGCGGACATGTACCGCCAGCCGGTGGACCTGGCCCTGCGGTACGGCAAGCTGGACGATTCGAGCCTGGTCGCGATGCCGCTGGCCCCCGATAACCGGCGCGTGCTGGTCGCGTCGCCGGCCTATCTACGCCAGCACGGCGCCCCGGCCAACCTGGACGAACTGGCGCGCCACAATTGCCTGCGCTTTGCCCTGGATGATGTGCTGTATGACCGCTGGGCCTTCCCCGCCCAGGGCAAGATCGTGCAAGTCAGGGGCAACCGCAGCAGCGATGATGCCGACCTGGTGCGCCGCTGGGCGCTAGCGGGATGGGGGATTGCCTATAAATCACGGTTGGACGTGACCGCCGACCTGAAGGCCGGTCGCTTGCGCTTGCTGCTACCAGATGTAATGGGTGAAGAGGTGCCATTACAGCTGGTTTGCATGCATCGCTCGCAGGTCACGCCCGTCGTGATTCGTTTGCGCGACTATTTGCGCGCCCGGTATGAACAGCTGTGCGAGACTTCGGCTGAAGGGGCAACTTAGTGGGCCTTGGAGAAGATCAGCAGCCAGCGGCTGAACAGCAGCACTTCCAGGTGGCCCGGCTGCACGCCGGTATCGCATTCAATGATCGGGTTCACAGCGTAGAAGCGCTTGCGGAAATCGCGGCACACCAGCACTTCACGTTTGCCGAAGCGAACCAGGAAAGACATAGGGGCGTATTCCAGGCCAAAGCGGGAGCCGAAGGTGCTGTTCATAGTGCTCATGACGAATTCCTTTTGCTGTGATGTGATTAACGAGTCATCAGAATAACACAAATACTGTATGAATCAACAGTACTGGATGAAAAATCAGGTTTTTTTATCAATCGTTGTATGAGAGATACGATTCGCCTTCCCCTGCATTTGCTGGCCGGGCTGGCCCTGCTGATCCTGGCCACGGCGGCTTTCCAGGCCATTGCCGGCGCCGCGTTGGGGCCGGGCGCGCGCCTGGCGGCGCTGGATGTGGGCATCGCCCACTGGCTGCATGCGCGCGCGTCCGAGCCGCTGACCTCGCTGCTGCTGGCAGTAAGCCACTTGCACAGCACGGCCGGCATTGGCTTCCTGTCGCTGCTGTTCGCCTGGCACCTGTGGCGGCGCCAAGCCCGCTACTGGCTGCTGACGCTGCTGCTGACGGTGCCGCCCGGGATGCTGTTGAACGTGCTGCTCAAGCACAGCTACCAGCGGGTGCGGCCGAGCTTTGACGCGCCCTTGCTGACTTTGCCGACCTACAGCTTCCCCAGCGGCCATGCCCTGGCGGCCACCGTGTTCTATGGCGTGCTGGCCAGCTACCTGTGGACGCGCGCCGGCAGTGCGGTCCAGCGCGTGGCGGTGGCGGTGGGCGCCGTGCTGCTGGTGGCGCTGGTGGCGTTCAGCCGCCTCTACCTTGGCGTGCATTACCTGACCGACGTGCTGGCCGGCGTGGCGGAAGGGCTGGGCTGGCTGGCCGTGTGCGTCACGGCGGTGTCCAGCCTGCGCCGGCACCGGGAGCGGCCATGAGCCAGATGGCCGTCATCATCAATGCCGGGGCCGGGCCGGGCTATGCCATGGCGTGGCGCGAGACGCTGGCCGTGCGGCTCGCCAGTCATGGCCTGGATGCCGAAGTGACCCTGGCAGCCGATGCCAACCACGTGATGGAAGCGGCGCGCGCGGCGCTGGCGGGCGGGGCCAGGGTAGTGGTGGCGGGCGGCGGCGATGGCACGGTCAATGCCGTGGCGTCTGTCGTGCTGGACAGTGGCGCCGTCTTTGGTGTCCTGCCGATGGGAACCCTGAACCATTTCGCGCGCGATTTGCGCATTCCGTCCCAGCTCGATGCGTCCATCGCCAACCTGGCTGCCGGCCATGTGGCCCATGTCGACGTGGGCGAAGTCAATGGCCGCGTCTTCCTGAACAATTCCAGCCTGGGCCTGTACCCGGACATCGTGCGTGACCGCCAGCGGCAGCAGCGCCGCCTGGGCCGCGGCAAGTGGACGGCGTTCGGCTGGGCGGCCCTGGCTGCCTTGCGCCGCTATCCATTCCTCAGCGTGCGCCTGACACTGGGCGAGGCCGGCCATGCGCGGCGCACGCCCTTCGTCTTCATCGGTAATAATGAATACCGTATGCAGGGCTTCAATATCGGCGAACGGACCCGCATCGATGGCGGCATGCTGAGCGTGTACGTGGCGCAGCGCCCGACGCGCTTCGGCTTGCTGAAGCTGGCCTTGCGCGCCTTGTTGGGGCGCTTGCGCCAGTCGCGCGAATTCGATGTGTTCCAGGCGCGGGAACTGGCGATCGACACGCACCACCGCCGCTTGCGCGTGGCCACCGATGGCGAGGTGACGGTGATGGCGCCACCGCTGCGTTACCGGATCCGGCCGGCTGCCTTGCCGGTCATTGTGCCTCGACGGCGGGAGAGTTGAATGCGAACCCTGGTCCACATTTCCGACCTGCACTTCGGCCGCGTCGACAACACGCTGCTGGCGCCGTTGCGCGAGTTGATCGGCGACTTGCGGCCGGACGTGGTGGTGGTGTCGGGCGACCTGACCCAGCGGGCGCGCAGTGCACAATTCCGCCAGGCGCGGCATTTCCTCGATACCTTGCCCAAGCCGCAGATTGTGGTGCCCGGCAATCACGACATCCCCCTCTACAACGTGGCGGCGCGCTTTTTCCGCCCGCTGGTCAAGTACCGGCGCCATATCACGCGCGACCTGGCGCCGGAATTCGTCGACCGTGAGATCGCGGTGCTGGGTTTGAATACGGCGCGCTCGCTGACCTTCAAGGATGGCCGCGTCAACCGGCGCCAGGTGGAATACCTGCGCCAGCGCTTTGCCCGCCTGCCGCGCGAAGTGACCCGGGTCGTGGTGACCCACCATCCTTTCGACTTGCCGCAACACCTGGACCACGACGACCTGGTGGACCGGGCGCCGATGGCGATGGAAGTGTTTGCGCGTTGCGGCGTGGACTTGCTGCTGGCCGGGCACCTGCACACCAGCCATGCGCACAACTCGGCGGAACGTTATGAGATCGACGGCTATGCCGCGCTGGTGGTGCAGGCCGGCACTGCCACTTCGACCCGCGGCCGCGGCGAAACCAACTCCTTCAACGTGCTGCGCGTGCAGCACGATGAAATCCAGGTGGAGCGCTACGGTTGGGGGGGAGGCAGGGGCTTTGCCCTCGCCGCCACGGACAACTTCTGCCGCCAGGGCGACGTCTGGCGACCAGCCGCTTAGAACACGCCAAGCATTTTCGCGAGCAAGCCCAATAAGCCGCCGGCGAAGGCAAGAAGAACCGTGAAGAGCAGGTAGTAGAACCTGTCGAAGCGCGTATTCATCGCATCGAAAGCCCTGTCCATCGCATCCCGGTTCGCGTCCATTCTGTCGTTGAGCCTGTCGGTATTGTGATCAATCTTGTCATTCAGCTTGCCCAGGCCGATATCGATCTTATCATTCAGCTGGGTAGCAGTTTGATCGATTTTGTCATTGAGCTTTTCCAGCCCGGTATCGATCTTCTCATTGAGCTTTTCTAGCCCGATATCGATCTTCTCATTGAGCTTGGCAGCGGTTTGGTCGATTTTGTCATTGAGCTTTTCCAGCCCGATATCGATCTTGTCATTGAGCTTGGCAGCGGTTTGATCGATTTTGTCGTTGAGCTTTTCCAGCCCGATATCTATCTTGTCGTTGAGCGTGACAGCGGTCTGGTCGATCTTGTCATTGAGCTTTTCCAGGCCACGATCGATTTTGTCATTGAGCTTTTCAAAGCCGTAGTCGACTTTCTTGTCCAGCCTGTCAACTTTCGTGTCGAGCTTGTCCAGCCGCCCTAGAACTTCTTCCACCATGACCTCCAGCCTTGTAACGCGCGCGGGGATGTTCGCATGGTCGTCGCCAGGCGGGGGCTTGTCAAGCGAGGTGGGCGGCTCGTGGTCGTTCATGGCCCTTTCAGACTAGGGCGCATCGCCGCGGCCAGTTTGATGTATGTCAAACGTCAGAGCCAGTAGTCCCAGACGCGCGCCAGCCATTCCTTGAGGCGCGTCGCGAGCGGACGTCTTTTCCAGGCGGCGAGCGTGACCTCGGTCGAATTGCGCAAGTCTTCCTTGAAGGCCTTCTCCATCTCCAGCCCGAACACATCGCCCATCACGATCACATTGACTTCGCTGTTGTGCAGGAAGCTGCGGCGGTCCAGGTTGGTGGAGCCGACGGTCGACCACACGCCATCGATCACCACCGTCTTGGCGTGCAGCACCGACAGCTTGAGTTCATAAATTTTCACGCCTGCCTCCAGCAGGGGCTGGTAGAACGCCCGCCCGGCATGAAACACCAGCCCGCTGTCCGATACGCTGGGCAGCACCAGCTGCACGTCGACCCCGCGCCGTGCCGCATCGACCAGCGCCTGCAGCGTCTGGTCGTCCGGCACGAAATAGGCGCAGGTGATGTGGATCGACTTCTTCGCTTCCTGGATCGCCAGCAGCAAGGCCTTGTAAATCTCGAAATGCCCCTCGGGCCGCGAGCCCAGCACCCGCACCACCTTGTCGCCCGCCGGCGGCACCTGCGTGAAGTAATGGGCGTCGCGCAGGTCGTCAGCATCCTGTTCGATCCAGTTCTGCACGAACAGCCACTGCATGGCCTGCACCGCCGGCCCTTCGATGCGCACATGGGTATCGCGCCAGCCCACGTCATTCTCGCTCTTCGCGCGCGCCGGGCTGGAACCGCCGCCGGAACCCGAACCGCCACCGGAGCCGATCCGGCCGGAACCGCGCGAACCTCCGCGGAATGGCGAGCTCTTCGAATAGGTATCGCTGATATTGATCCCGCCCGTGAACCCCACCTTGCCATCCACGATCAGCATCTTGCGGTGGTCGCGGTTATTCAGCTTCCAGCCGTTGCCGCGTGCCTTGGCGGGATTGACCGGATTGAAAGCCAGCAGCTTGACCCCGCCTTCCCGCATATGGTCGAAGAATGCCTGCGGCACACTGAGCGTGCCGACGCTGTCGTAGATCACGTTGACCACCACGCCCTCGCGCTGCTTCTGGATTAGCAGGTCGGCAAACTTCATGCCCAGTTCATCCTGGTCGAAGATATAGGTCTCGAAATTGATATGGTCCTTGGCGGCGGCGATGGCCTTCATCATTTCCGCCATGGTCTGCGGGCCGTCGAACAGCAGCTCCACCTTGTTGCCGGCAATCAGCGGCACGCCGGTGGCCGCTTCCTCCAGCGCCGCCTGGGCCTTCAAGTCCAGCGTGGACTTGGCCCAGCGCTTCTTCAGCAATTGCTCGGTGGTCTGGCGCGTCAGCTTGCCGCCGGTGCTGCGCACTTCCGGCATCGCGCTGGCGTGTGCCTTGGCCTGGTCCGCATCGACCTCCGGCAGCGAAGCGCAGGCCAGCAGCGTCCAGCCCGCGAGGATAACGACCAGCCAGCGACTTGCCCGCATGAAGCACCTCCCCAGGCAAGTCTATGACAGCGGCGAACGTTTGATTGTTCGCCAGCGAACATTGTCAGCAGTAGTTCAGCCGTGCCGCCTCGCGCCGCAGCTCGGCGCGGAAGTCGGGATGCGCAATGCCGATCAGGGCGTCCGCGCGCTGCTTGGCCGACTTGCCGCGCAACTGGGCGATGCCATACTCCGTCACCACGTAATTGATGTCGTTCTTGCTGGTGGTGACGTGGGTGCCCGGGCACAGCGTGGGCACGATGCGCGAGATGCTGCCGTCCTTGGCCGTCGAGGGCAGCACGATGAAGGACTTGCCGCCGCGCGA
>CBHWEO010000242.1:0-8469 GCA_966112955.1 uncultured Duganella sp.
TCGGCATACAGCTTGTCGTACTGGCTGAAGCCCTGGATGCCGGGCGGGCGGCGGTCCGGGCGGCCGATGCCGAAGGGGCTGATGCCGAAGCGCACCCAGAACTTCTCTTTGTGGATGCCGGTGTAGATGGCTTCGATCAGCTGGTTGACGTTCTGGCGCCGCCAGCTGGCGCGGTCCAGGGTGCCGCCGCCCTGCAGGTAACGCTGGTAGGAGGCATTGTCGGGGAAATCGAGTTCCGGCTTGCTGCCGTTCGACGCCGCGTCCAGCGCCGCCTCGCCGCCGTTGGCGCCGGGCGCCTCGATCGGGTAGGGGTAGAAGTAATCGTCGATGTGGACGCCGTCGATGTCGTAGCGTCGTACCACGTCCAGGATCACGTCCAGGGTTTGCTGGGCGGCCGCTTCCTCGCCAGGATCCATCCATTGGAACTTGCCGTACTGGCGCACCACTTGCGGCTTGGTGTTGGCGATGTGCTCGCGCGCATTCGGCGTGCGCGCGGCGGAATGGCGGGCACGGTAGGGGTTGAACCAGGCGTGCAGTTCCATGCCGCGCGCGTGGGCCTGGCTGATCCAGAAGGCCAGCGGGTCCCAGGCCGGCTCGGGCGCCTTGCCCTGCTGGCCGGTCAGGAATTCCGACCAAGGTTCGAGCTTCGATGGGTAAATGGCATCGGCGCTGGGGCGCACCTGCAGCACGATGGCATTCAGGTGCAGCGACTTGGCGCGTTCCAGGATGGCAATGGCCTCCGCCTGCTGGCGTGCCGGCGACAGGTTGCTGCGGCTTGGCCAGTCGATATTGGCCACCGTCGACACCCAGGCAGCGCGGAATTCGCGCGGTGCCGCGGGCGGCTGCTCGCCGGTAAAGTGCTGGCCGCTGCCGGGCGTGCCGCCCTGGGCGGTGCGCGTGGCCGGACCGCCGCCAGTGCCGGCGGCGCCAGCAGCGCCATTCGCCGCGGCGTCGCCGGGCGCCGTCGGTGTCGACGAACACGCTCCCATCAATGCGGCCACGCCGGCCGCGGCGGCGGCTATGGTCAGCCGCCTTTTCGCATTAAAAGCCAAAACTCAATCCTCGCATCAGCAGGAGACGTATTCTACCTATTCCCGGCCGAATTCCGGGTCGATCCGGATCAGCGCGGTCATAATGAATGCCGGCACCGTTGCCGTGCAGACGTAAATGAAGAAGTGCTGGTAGCCCAGGAGTTCCTGGATCGCGCCGCTGGCCATCTGCGGCAGCATCATCCCCAGCGCCATGAAACCGGTGCAGATCGAATAATGCGCCGTCTTGTGTTCGCCCTGGCTGACCATGATCATGTACATCATGAAGGAAGTAAAACCGAGGCCGTAGCCGAACTGCTCCACCGCCAGGCAGGCCGAAATCCACGCGAAATTCAGCGGCTGCGCCTGCGACAGGTAAACGAAGATCAGGTCCGGAATATGGATCGCGATCGCGAACGGCCACAGGCAACGCTTGAGGCCAAAGCGGGCAATCAGCCAGCCGCCCACCAGGCCGCCGAGAATCAGGCCGATGATGCCGACCGTGCCGTAGGCAATGCCGACATCCGCCGTGCTCAATCCCAGCCCGCCTTTTTCCAGCGGGTCTTTCAGGAAGGGCACCACCATCTTCAGCAGCTGCGATTCGCCGAGGCGGAACAGCAGCAGGTAAAGCAGGATGACGGCAATACCCTCCTTGCGGAAGAAGGCGGCGAAGGTCGCGAAAAATTCCTGCAGCGGCGCCGAGGTATGCGCGGCCGGCTTGTCTTCCGCCGGCTTCGGCAGCACGAAGCTGTGGTAAATCGCCAGCGCCAGGAATAACGCACCCGCCGCGCCGAAGGTGATGGCCCAGGCCATGTGCGGATTGCCGTAATACTTGATGATCTCCCCGGCGAGGAACAGCAGGCCGCCATTGCAGGCCACGTTCGCCGCGCGGTAGAAGGTGCTGCGCACGCCGACGAATTCGGCCTGCTGCTTCTGCCGCAGACCCAGCATGTAGAAACCGTCCGCCGCGATATCGTGCGTGGCAGAGCTGAACGCCATCAGCCACATGACGCCCAGGCTGAGCTGGAAGAAATTCGACAGCGGCAGGGTGAATGCGACCGCCGCCAGCGACACGCCCAGCACCATCTGCAGGATGATGACCCAGGCGCGCTTGGTGCCGAACATTTCGATCAGGGGAGACCACAGCGGCTTGATGACCCACGGCAGGTACAGCCAGCCCGTGTAGAACGCCATTTCCGCATTGGAGATGCCAAGGTCCTTGTACATGGCGGTGGACAGCGCCAGGACCGCGAAGTAGGGAATGCCCTGGTTGAAGTAGAGTGTCGGGACCCAGCCCCAGGGGCTGCGTTGCTGCGCTCGATCCATTACGTCCTTTCTGGTCGGCCGGGAAGGAGCGCGGCGCGGGTCAAACGGTGAGTGCGCCGCGCACGCTGCCCCCAGCCTGGTCCAGCAAGGCTTGCGCCTGCTGCACCGTGGTTTTCTTTAACAGGGCGACCACTGCCACTTTGACATGGAAGCCGCACTGTTCCAGCGCTTTGCGGGCTGCCGCTTCATCGGCGCCGGTGGCGTGCATGGTCAGCCGCACCGTGCGCGCGAACAGCTTCGCATTGGTCGGCTTCAAGTCTACCATCAAGTTTCCATAAACCTTGTTCAGGCGCACCATGATTGCGCTGGAAATCGTGTTCAGGACGATCTTCTGCGCAGTACCCGCTTTCAGGCGCGTGCTGCCCGAAATGATTTCGTGGCCGGTGTCGAGGACGATGCCGATGTCGGCTTCCCGCGCCAGCGGCGCGTCGGGATTGTTGGCGATGCCGATGGCCAGCGCGCCAGCGCCGCGTGCCGCTTCCACGGCGCCCAGCACGTAGGGCGTGGTGCCGGAAGCGGCCAGCGCCAGCACCACGTCGTTGCTGCCGGGCTGCAGCGCCAGCAGGTCGCGCCCGCCCTGCCCGCGGTCGTCTTCCGCGCCTTCCACCGCCTGGAACAGGGCGTCGGCGCCGCCCGCGAGGATGGCCACGGCGCGTTCGTGCGGCCAGGAGAAGGTGGGATAGAGTTCCACGCTGTCCAGCACACCGAGGCGGCCGGAAGTGCCGGCGCCGACGTACAGCAGGCGGCCGCCGGCCTCGATGCGCGGCACCGCCGCTTCGACGGCTTTGGCAATGGCTGGGACGGCGGCGCGCACGGCTTGCACCGCATTCAGCTGGTCGTCGGCAAAGGCGGCCACCAGCTGCTCTGTTGGGTATTGGTCCAGTTCGCGATGTTGGGAACTGGGCGTTTCGGTTTTCAGCATAAAACCAGTTTAATGCCAAATTGCCGGGCCAGCCCATGACAGGACTTGCGGGAGCCATGCCCCCAGGTTATGCAGCGGCTACGCGGCGCGGCGCATCTCGGCCACGAAATCGTAATGGTCGCTGCGGCAATAGGAGTGCGTCAGCTCGATCGCCTGGCCCGACTCAAGATAGGCGATACGGGTGATGAACAGCACGGCCTGGCCTTCCGGCACCTCCAGCTGGCGCGCCAGCTCGGCCGAGGCATTCATGGCGCGGATGTGCTGCAACGCGCGCGCCGGCGCCTTGCCGACCGATTCCAGGTACTGGTACAGCGAATCGCCAATCAGTTCCGGGTTGGTGACGATGGTTTGCGGCAGCACCGACACCTCGTAGGCCATCACCACGTCGTCCGCCAGGCGCAGGCGCTCCAGGCGGGCCACGCGGGTGTTGGGCGACAGGCCAAGGCTCAGCTGTTCATCCGCACTGGCGGCCAGGATGGCGCGCTTCAGCCAGCGCGAGCCCGGCTTGTAGCCGCGCTGTGACAGCTGTTCCGAGAAGCTGGTGAGGTTGGACAGCGGCTGTTCGATGCGCGGCGCGATGTAGTTGCCCGAACCGCGGCGGCGCACCACGAGGCCCTGCTCCACCAGCTGGTCGATGGCCTTGCGCGCAGTCACGCGCGAAACGTTCAGCAATTCGGAAAGCGTTCGCTCGGAGGGCAGGGCCTGGTCGACCTGGTACTTTCCGTTTCGAACATCGTCGCTCAACTTGCGGGCAATCTGCATGTACAGCGGCGAATTGTCTTGTTGGTCTGGTTTGAATTCAACGCCGGCGAGGCTCATTACTTTTTCTCCTAACATTGCTAGTGTAATAGCGAAAGTGAAATTACGCTGCTCTTTTCATTTACCAGTGAAAGCCCCGATACACCGCGGTTATGGGGAGATAAACAGTTTTCATTAGCTGAGCCAAAGCCCGCCGCCGTATGCTGGTTGCAAAAGGAGAATGCATGCAAAAGAAAATGCGCGCCCTGGTCGGCGCAATACTGTTGAGTGGGCTGGGCCATGCCTCGGCTGCCAGGCTGGACCAGCTGGACCTGGAGCTGGCGGCGATCGTCAACGATGCGCAGCATCCGCTGTCTGGCTTGTCGGTACTGGCGGTCCGCGACGGCAAGGTGAGCTACCAGCAACAGTTCGGCTACCGGCGGCTCGATACCGCCGGCACCGGCCTCACGGCGCCGGTGACGCCGCAGACCATGTTCCGCATCGCCTCCATCTCCAAGATGATGACTACCTTTGGCGTGATGAAGCTGATGGAGGAAGGCAGGCTCGCGCTCGACACCGATATCGGCGAGTACCTCGGCTTTGCGGTGCGCAATCCCTTCTATCCGGACCGCGCGATCACGCTGCGGCATTTGCTGAGCCATACGTCGACGCTGCGCGACGATGCGGGCTACTTCTGGGGCGCGGGCACCGCCCTGCGCGATGTGCTGGTCCCCGACGGCAAGATGTGGGCGCGCGACGGCGCGCCGGGCCAGTACTTCACCTATTCCAACCTGAACTGGGGCGTGATTGGCACCATCATGGAACGCGTGACGGGCGAGCGTTTCGACCGCCTGATGAAACGCTTGCTGCTGGAACCGATGGGCTTGCGCGGCGGCTATAACCCTTCCGAATTCAGCCCGCAGGAGGTGGCGGACACCGCCACGCTGTACCGCCGCCGCACGCGCGATACGGAAGTGTGGGACAGCAAGGGGCCCTGGATCGCGCAGGTCGACGACTTTGGCATATCGCCGCCCTTGCCGCCGCCCGACATCGACAAGTACGTGATCGGCACCAATGGCACGCTGTTCAGCCCTACCGGCGGCATGCGCATGTCCGCCGCCGACATGGGCAAGGTCATGCTCATGCTGGTCAATGGGGGACGGCATGAGGGCAAGCAGATCCTCCAGCCGGCTTCGCTGGCCATGATGTTCGGCGAACAATGGCGCTTCAACGGCAGCAACGGCGACACGCTCAAGGGGCTGTACCATAGCTGGGGCCTGGGCGCGCAACGCTTTGCGGACGTGCGCGGCAATATGGGCGGCATGCCGAAGGATGGCCGCTTCCATGCGGTCGGTCACCTGGGCGAAGCCTATGGCCTGGTGTCCACCTTCGCCGTAGACTTGAAGAAGAAGCAGGGCATCGTATCCCTGATCGGCGGCTTCGGCAGCGATCCCGACGCCGACCCGGGCCTGTATTCGGCCCATACCCGCGCCGAGGAAAAGATCCTCAGTGCGCTCTACAAGCACATCACCACAGGTTATGGCCGCTAGAAGACGTTTCATTGGCACCGGGGCAATCCGGCCCCTTAAGCTTTGCTACCAGTGAAACCCGGAGGTGGAATGCAGGACGTACAGCAAGTAGTGGTAATCGGCGGCGGCGTGGTCGGCCTGGCGTCCGCTTGGTGGCTGCTGGAAGCAGGCTACCGCGTGACGCTGCTCGAACGCGCCCCGACCGTTGCCAGTGCCGCCAGCTATCGCAATGGCGGGCAGCTGAGCTACCGCTACGTTTCACCGCTGGCCGATGTGGGCGTGCCCAAGAAAGCCATGCAGTGGCTGTTCGAGCGCGACGGGCCGCTGCGCTTCCGCCCCGAGGCCGATTACCGCCAGTGGCGCTGGATCGCGCAATTCCTCGCCAACTGCAATGCCGAAGCCAATGCACGCACCACGGCCAAGCTGCTGCAACTGGGCGACTTGAGCCGGCAATCGCTGTCCCAGCTGGAGATGAATATTCCGCTATCCGAATTCAGCTGGCGCAATGCAGGCAAGCTGGTGGTGTACCGCAGCGAAGAGGCCTTCAAGGCGGCGCTCGACAAGCCTGAGACGGACGAAAACCGCGCCGTGCTGTACGGAGCCGATACGGCACGCATCGAACCGGCCCTGGCGGAGATGGGGCCGAAGCTGGCCGGCGGCATCTTCACGCCGGGCGAAGCGGTGGCCGATTGCTATGCCTTCTGCCTGGCGCTGGAAAAGCGCATCCATGCCCATCCGCGTTTCGAGCGCTGCATGCACACGGCGGCGCGCACCATTTTTGTCGAACACGGCAAGGTGTCGGCGATCGAGACCGATGCGGGCTGGATTTCGGCCGACCATTACGTGCTGGCGGCCGGCATCCAGAGCCGCGACCTGGCGGCCACGGCGGACCTCGACCTGCCGATGTATCCGCTGAAGGGGTACAGCCTGACCGCGCCAATCCGCCCCGAACACGTGGCGCCGAACATCAGCATCACGGATTTCGAGCGCAAGACGCTGTATGCGCGCATTGGCGATGAATTGCGCATTGCGGCCATGGTGGACATGGTGGGCGAGGACACCAGCGTCGACCGCCGCCGCATCGCCAGCCTGACGCGCCTGGCGCGCGAGTCGATGCCGAACGCTGCCGACTATAATCGGGCCGAAGCCTGGGCCGGCCTGCGGCCCGCCACCCCGAACAGCGCGCCGATCATCGGCGCCACGCCGTATCCGAACCTGTGGCTGAACGTCGGCCACGGCCCGCTCGGCTTCACCTTCGCCTGCGGCAGCGCCAGCTTGCTGGCGGCACAGATGCGCGGCAAGGAGTTGCCGTTCGCCCTCGACTGCCTCGCGTACCGGGCTTAGGCCAGGTCCAGGAGGTATTCGGTCGGAACTGCGTCGGTCAGCCAGACGCCGTTTTCCGACTTGTAGAACAGGTGGCCATCGCGGGACATGCGGCCAGATGCCACGACCAGCACGACCGGTTTGCCATGACGGCTGCCGACTTTCTCGGCAGTTTCCCGGTCGGAGGAAAGATGCACATGCTGGCGCGAGGCTGCATGCAGGCCGCTTTCCCGAATCGAATCGAGGAATCGGGTGGCCGTACCATGGAACAGTTGTTCGGGTGGCGTTTGGGGCACGAGACCAAGGACGATCTCAACGGAATGGCCTTGATTCGCCCGAATTCTCGCGCCATCGGGACTGATCGCAAAGCGTTGCTTGTCGCTGTTCGCCACAATCGATTCGATCAGGGGGCGGGTCAACGCGGTGCCATGCGCGCCGGCCCGGGCGATCAGGTCCTCGATCGAAGCCCAGCCGTTCACATCAAGGGTCAGCCCAATTTCTTCTGGCTTGTGGCGCAGGATGAGGCTGAGGAATTTGCTGGTACTGGTGTTGTTCATTTGGCATATCTTATCATCCAAAACGACCTTAATTTGCTTTGCGCAAAGTCCTGATGTTGTTCCTGGGTTGATGGATCGATATGTCAGTGGCAGGCATTATGCGCACTACATTAAAAATTGACGATGACATCCTTGAGGCTGCCCGAGCCTAGGCGCGTTATCAGCTGCACCTGTTGACCTGACTACATCACGCCCGCCGCCGATATGGCGGATAATGGCGGGATGTCCAAATCCAAGACCCCTGTCGGCTGCCCATGCGGCGGTCCTTCTTTTGAGACGTGCTGCGGCCCCTTTATCGAAGGCAAGGCCCTGCCGGAGACGGCTGAGCAGCTGATGCGCTCCCGTTATTCCGCCTATACGCTCCGGAACGAGCCGTATTTGTTGTCAACCTGGCATGAATCCACCCGTCCGACCGAGCCGATCATTCAGCAGGACGAAAAGCTCCAATGGCTGGGACTTGAGGTAAAATCTGCTTTACGTTTACGTCAACGTAAAGCAGAAGCCCAGCCGAACGAGGATTTCGTGGAATTCGTGGCCCGCCTGCGCGTGAATGGCCGCGGCCAGCGTTTGCATGAGCTGAGCCGCTTCCTGCGCGAGCCGGGCGAGGGTGGCTTGCGCTGGTTTTACGTCGACGGCGAATTTCCAGAATAAGAGAAGAGGACGACAATGCCGCACATCGAAAGCAAACTTAATCCGCGCAGCGAGGACTTCAAAGCCAACGCCGCCGCCATGCAAGCCCTGGTCGACGACCTGCGCGCCAAGGTCGCGAAGGCGGCGCAAGGCGGCGGCGAGGCGGCCTGCGCCAAGCATGTGGCGCGCGGCAAGCTGCTGCCGCGCGACCGCGTCCAGATGCTGCTCGATCCCGGCACCCCTTTCCTCGAATTCTCGCAACTGGCGGCCTTCAATATGTACGACGACGCGGCGCCCGCTGCCGGCGTGATCACCGGCATTGGCCGCGTCTCCGGCCAGGAATGCGTGATCGTGTGTAACGACGCCACCGTCAAGGGCGGCACCTATTACCCGATGACGGTGAAGAAGCACCTGCG
>CBHWEO010000243.1:0-8459 GCA_966112955.1 uncultured Duganella sp.
GCAAAAACGCCGCCAACCGGCGCGCTTTTTGCCCCATTCCCCTAGCTGACCCCGACTTTTTACTTAACAGTGACGGTGATGGTCTTGGACAGGCCGGGGCCGTAGCTTTGGTGGGCGCCGTTGGCGAATTGCATGGTCAGCTTGTAGCTGCCGGGCGGCAGGGTGACTTCGGTTTCAGTCTGGCCTTTGCCGAAGTGCAGGTGGGTCTCGTCGAAGGGAATCGATTCGCCAACCTTCATGCTGTCGCCGTTGATGATCAGGTGGTGGTGGCCGGTGCTGCTGTCCATCGTGCCGGCCGGCTTCACTTCCATGCCGGTTACGGCGAACTTGACCTTGAAGGGGCTGCTGACTACTGCGCCGTTCTTGGGCTCGGTGAAGTCCACCGATTGCGCTGCCGCCGTACCTGCCACCAGGGCCATGGCGAGGGCCGCCAGGATCTTCTGCATGTCTGTCTCCTTATCTGAGAGGGGGTCCACCATACTTGACGATCAAGCCTTTCGGTCCGACCGCCCATCCGGCGCCGGTCGCGGAAAAGCCAACGGCGTTCAGTTTCGTTTCCTTTTCGATAATTGTCCAGCTTTTGCCGCCATCGCGTGTGTAGCCGGAGCCAGCCAGGCCCACGGCGACGAAGGTGTCCGCCGCTCCCGGCACCGGCACCACGGCCGACATAAAGCCGTCCGGCAGGATCGGCGCCGGCGACCAGCCGGCGCCGCCGTCGGTGCTGAGCGCGCCATTCAGGGTGCCGAGGGCCGGTTCCTTGTAGTCTCCGCCGGCGGCGAAACCGCGTCCGCCGCGCGCGAAGCCGACCGAGAACGCGCCCTTGCTTGGGGCGGCGGCGGGAATCGGCAGCACGGCCGCTTGCCAGGTATGGCCGCGGTCTACCGAGCGGAATGCACGCGCTTGCGCGGCGCCGCCTGTGACGAACCAGGCTTCGCCCTTGCCGCCCACGCTCAGGCAGGTGCCGCTGGCGGCGAAAGCGCCTTCCTGCGGCAGCGCGGCCAGGCCTTGCTGGTCGCTGACCGGCTGCCAGCTGTCGCCGCCGTCCGTTGTCAGCAGGATTTGGAAGGCGCCGCGCACGGGGTCGCCGAAGACGATGCCGTTGCGGGCGTCCCAGAATGCCATCGCATCCCAGAAGCCTTCCGGCTCGCTGTTCACGACCAGCAGTTGCCAACTGGCGCCGGCGTCGCGCGTGCGGTACAGGCGCGATGCTGCGCCGGGGCCGGCACCCATCACGATGGCAGTGTTGGCATCGAATGCTTCAATGTCGCGGAAGTCGAAAGCTTCGGCGCCGGGGACGGCCAGCAGCGTCCAGTGCTCGCCGTCGACTGTGCGCAGTACCGTTCCTTTCGCGCCGCTGGCCCACACCACCTTGTCGCTCAGGACGGACAGGCCGCGCAATTCGGCGGTGGCGGTGTGCTGTTGCGGCACCCACGCCGCCGGCGGCAGCTGCGAACAACCCACCAGCGCTGCCAGGCTGGCCAGGGCGAGCAATGCCGCGCGTGGGAAGCCGCTCCGCATCAGTCGTGCTTGATGACGATGCTGGGGAACTTGCTGCTCATATCCTTGGCCTTCTCGGCCACCTTGACGGCGACCTTGCGCGCAATCTCCTTATAGATCGCGGCCTCCGGACCGTCCGGCTCGGCCACCACGGTCGGCTTGCCGGAGTCGGTCTGCTCGCGGATTGCCAGCTTCAGCGGCAGCGCGCCCAGGAAGTCGACGCCAAAGTCGGCGCACATCTTGGCGCCCCCGCCGTGGCCGAAGATCTCTTCGACATGGCCGCAATTGGAGCAGATATGCGTACTCATATTCTCCACCACGCCCAGGATCGGGATGCCGACCTTCTCGAACATCTTCAAGCCCTTGCGTGCATCGAGCAGCGCGATATCCTGCGGCGTGGTGACGATCACGGCGCCCGTCACCGGCACTTTCTGGGAAAGGGTCAGCTGGATATCGCCCGTGCCCGGCGGCATGTCGACCACCAGGTAATCCAGGTCGCGCCAGTTGGTCTGCTCCAGCAGCTGCTGCAGCGCCTGGGTAACCATCGGGCCGCGCCATACCATCGGTTCGTCGGGGTCGATCAGGAAGCCGATCGAAGATACCTGGATGCCATGCCCTTCCATCGGGTCCATGGTCTTGCCATCGGACGTGGTCGGGCGGCCGGAAACGCCCAGCATCATCGGCTGCGACGGTCCATAGATATCGGCATCCAGCACGCCAACGGCAGCGCCTTCGGCGGCCAGCGCCAGCGCCAGGTTGACGGCCGTGGTGGACTTGCCCACCCCGCCCTTGCCGGAGGCCACGGCGATAATATTCTTCACGTTTGGCAGCAGCTTCAGGCCGCGCTGCACGGTATGGGAAATGATCTTGCTGCCGATGTTCAGGTTGACCTTGGCGCCCAGCGGCTGCAGGGCAGCCAGCACGTTGGCGCGCAAGGATTCGATTTGCGATTTGGCCGGATAACCCAGCTCGATATCGAGGCTGATCTCGCCGCCTTCGACCTTCAGGTTGCGGACCGATTTGGAGGAGACGAAGTCCTTTGTTGTATTCGGATCAATTACTTTGGACAGTGCTGATTTGACGTCATCTACGGTGATACTCATGCAATTCTCCATTGGTGATGGCGCAGTCTAGCGCATCCGCTGGTAAAATGCTCTTTTTATCCACCTTACTAGCGCATCAATTATGACTCGCAAGCTGTTCGTCACCACTGCCCTGCCATACGCAAACGCTGCCTTCCACATCGGCCACATGATGGAGTACATCCAGGCCGACATCTGGGTACGTTTCCAGCGAATGCAGGCCGAAGGCGACGGTTTGCGCGAGGTCCATTTCGTGGGCGCCGATGACACCCACGGCACCCCGATCATGATCGCCGCTGAAAAGGAAGGCATCACCCCGCAGGAATTCGTGGCCAAGATCGCGGCCGGCCGCCCGCAGTACCTGGACGGCTTCCACATCGCCTTCGATAACTGGTACTCCACCGATTCGCCGGAAAACGTGGAACTGTCGCAGGGCATCTACCGCAAGCTGCGCGAAGCGGGCCTGATCCAGACCAAGACCGTCGACCGTTTCTTCGATCCGGTCAAGGGCATGTTCCTGGCCGACCGCAACATCAAGGGTGAATGCCCGAAGTGCCACGCCAAGGACCAGTACGGCGACAACTGCGAAGTGTGCGGCGCCGCTTACCAGCCGACGGACCTGATCAACCCCTACTCCGTCTTTACCAACGCCACGCCGGTGCTGAAGCCTTCGGAACAGTACTTCTTCAAGCTGTCCGACCCGCGCTGCTTCGAATTCCTGCGCGACTGGCTGAACACCCCCGGCCGTCTGCAGCCGGAGATGGTGAACAAGGTCTCCGAGTGGCTGGGCGAAGCCGGCGAAAAGCTGGCCGACTGGGACATCTCGCGTGACGCGCCCTACTTCGGCATCCCGATCCCCGACGCGCCGGGCAAGTACTTCTACGTCTGGCTCGACGCGCCGGTGGGCTACCTGGCTTCGCTGAAGAATTATTGCGCCAAGAAAGGCATCGACTACGATGCGCTGCTGGCCGATCCGGGCACGGAGCAGATCCATTTCATCGGCAAGGACATCGTATCCTTCCACCTGCTGTTCTGGCCGGCCATGCTGCAATTTGCCAAGCATCCGACCATCGACCGCATGAAAGTGGCGGTGCACGGCCACCTGACCGTGAACAATGAAAAGATGTCCAAGTCGCGCGGCACCGGCATTTCGCCATTGCGCTACCTGAACCTGGGCATGAACCCGGAATGGCTGCGCTACTACCTGGCCTACAAGCTGAATTCCCGCGTCGAGGACCTGGACTTCACCGGCGAAGACTTCGTGGCCCGCGTGAATTCGGACCTGATTGGCAAGTTCGTCAACATTGCCTCCCGTTGCGCGGGCTTCATCGCCAAGAAGTTCGACGGCAAGCTGGCGGCGTCCCTGTCCGCTTCCTCGCAGGAATGGCTGAAGAAGGCCCTGTTGGCCGACAATGGCACCGAGCGCCAGGCCTCCATCGCCGCCAACTTCGAAGCGCGCGAATTCGGCAAGGCCCTGCGTGAAATCATGGAAATCGCCGACGTGGCCAACCGCTTCGTGGACGAGAACAAGCCGTGGATCCTGGCCAAGGACGAGAGCAAGCTGGCCGAGCTGCACGACGTTTGCACCACCGCCCTGATCCTGTTCCGCCAACTGGCGATCCTGCTGTCGCCGGTGCTGCCGGGCGTGGCCGCCAACGTGCGCACCTTCCTGAACGATGCGGCCTACACCTGGGCCGATACGTCCGTCGCCAATGGCGCGGCGTGGGAGCCGATGCTGGGCCGCACGATCGGCACCTATACCCACTTGATGACCCGCGTCGATGCCAAGATGATCGAAGATCTGTTCGACGCGCCTGCGCAGCAGGCAGCAGCCGCCCCGGCCGCGGCCGAAGCCGCAGCACCTGCCGCGCTGGATGCCCCGGCGGCCGGCGACATCGAAGAGCTGGCGCCTGAAATCTCGATCGACGATTTCGCCAAGATCGACCTGCGCATTGCCAAAATCGTCAACTGCGAACACGTGGAAGGCGCCGGCAAGCTGCTGCGCCTGACCCTGGACGTGGGCGAAGGCCGCTACCGCAATGTCTTCTCGGGCATCAAGTCGATGTACAAACCGGAAGACCTGGTCGGCAAGCTGACCGTGATGGTTGCCAACCTGGCCCCTCGCAAAATGAAATTCGGGATCTCGGAAGGCATGGTCCTGGCCGCATCGGCCAAGGACGAAAAGGCCAATCCCGGCATTTACGTTCTGAATCCATGGCCGGGCGCCGAGCCGGGCATGCGTGTACGCTAAAGCATGGACATAATAGTTCGCGAAGCAAGCGCTGAAGATGCATCACTGATCGCCGAGCTCACTCGCAAAGCGTGGGCCGGCAAAGTCAATGTCACCTCCAGCGGACACCGTGAAACCGCCGTCAACGTCGCCGACCATTTGCGCGACGGCGGCGGTTTTATTTTGCTGATTGGCGAACAGCCGATCGGCTCGGTACGCTGGCTGCCACTGGACGATAATCCGGACGTGTGGGAAATATTACGCATGGGGGTGGTGGCCGATTATCGCGGCACCAATTTATCCCAGCACCTGCTGGAAGCGGTAATTCATCATGCGCTGGCGACCGGTATTAGCGAATTGCGCCTGGCCGTCCGCAGCGACCAGCCTAAATTAATCGATTTTTATACCGCCTACGAATTCTCCCTGGCCGAAGAACTGGAATATTCCCACGCCAATCCCCTCGAGCCCGCGCCCCTGGTCATGCGCCGGCTGCTCAAATACTGATTAATTCCTGCGGCACAATTTACCCTTGCATGGCGGCATTCGCGCCTACAGTGGCGCACGCCCTTTTGCGTCCAAGCCACGTCGTGCCAGTTACTGGCACGTTCAGGCCAATAACTGGCTCACCGCCGCAATGGGCTTGGGAGGCTTGGGTGGTGGCTTCTGGCAGGCGGTAAGCAGGATGGCCGCGGCCAGCGCGGCAAGGACGGGGAGACGCATGGCAACCTCCGGCGGAAAATATGAAATTACCAGAATTAACGCCGGGCCGTCGCACGGCCGGACGAGATAATAATCCCGCCGACAATCAGGATAAATGCAATCGCGTGATAAACCCTGGGCGGCTCGCCCAGAATGAAGGAAGAAAGCAGCGCCGTAAATAAAGGCGTGAGATTGACAAAGAAAGAAGCCACCGCCGGCCCGGCTTGCTGTACGCCGGCGCCCCAGCAGCGGAAAGCAATGATTGCCGGCCCAATTGCGACATAAGCCAGCGCCACAATTAACGGCCAACTCCAGTTGACCGAAGCCGAGGATATAACCGCCTCACCGGCAGCAAATATACCGGACCACACGGCGCCAAACGCGACTTGCGCCAAAAGAAAACTCGCCCAATCGCCGCGGATATCATCCGGCCCAGTGGTTCGGGTTAATAACCAGCTATATAAAGACCAGGCAATCGTGGCCAGGATCATGAATATATCGCCAGCCACCAGCCGCAATTCCATTAAATGCGACCATTCCCCGCGCGCCAATACCAGCAGCACCCCGCCAATCGATAAAACCGCCCCCGCCACCTGGCGCCGCGAAACGCCGGCGCCGAAAAACAGCCAGCCAGTCAGCATCATCCACACCGGCATGCCGGACGCCACCAGCGTCACGTTAATCGGCGTCGAACTCTGTAAAGCGAGATATTGCAGGGCATTATAAAGACCAATGCCGAGCAAGCCCAGCACGGTAAAGCGCCGCCAATGCGTCCACAACCCGCTGCCCGGCCGGAACACCGGCCCGGCCAAAGGCAACAGCAACACCAGTGCAATCGCCCAGCGCAGGAAATTCAGCAGGATGGGCGGCACGTCGTGCGCCACCATGCGCCCGACAATGGCATTCCCCGCCCACAGCATGGGCGGAATCGTCAGCAGGATGGCGGTGCGGGCTTTCATTGTGCCCGCAAGGATACGCTATTTCTGAACTACCCGCGCTTGGCCTTCTGTTTTGCCCCGCCGCCGGCGCCCTCGCCCTTCCCTGCCTTCATGCGCGATTGCTCGTTCTTGGAGTTGCGCTTGGCGGCGTTCTTATTGCCTTCCTGGTCGGATTCGACGGTCTGCACCGACTGCCGGTTCTGTTTGCCGAGTTGTTTGCTCTGAGCCATGGCGGCCTCCTTTCGTGGAATCGAGCCGTCACTGTGCGCTGCGCGCGCCGCGCGGGTCTGTGCGCTGGCAAACCGGCGTGGCTACCTGCCCACGGCAAGGGAAGTTTTTCTTGTCGCCCCACAGCGCAGCAGGGGACAATGGGGCGCAGCAAGAGTGTTAAACAACAATATTAAGAAGATACCTATGACCAGACTGCTTCCTGCCTTCGCACTCGCCCTCCCCCTGGCCGCATCGGCCCAAACCCAGGTCAACATCTATGGCGTCGTCGACCTCTTTGCCGGCCGCAACGCCACGGCCAGCGCACCGCAGACTACCAACGTGGTCACCAGCGGCGGCATGATTACCTCCTACTACGGCTTTTCCGGCACGGAAGCCCTGGGCGGCGGCTTGAAAGCCCAGTTCCAGGTCGAGGGCTTCTTCCGCGGCGATACTGGCGAGGCCGGCCGCTTCCCAGGCGAGGCCATGTTCTCCCGCAATGCCAACGTCGGCCTGGCCGGCGAATTCGGCATGGTGCGTATGGGGCGCATTGCCAATCCCCTGTTCGTCGCCGTCGGCCAGATCAACCCATTTGGTCCCTCGACCCGCTTCTCCCCGCTGATCAACCAGATCTACACGGCGGCCGGCGGCAACGCAACGCTGGGCGATACCGGCTGGAGTAACTCGATCCAGTACGCCTCCAATCCAGTCTACGACACCACCTTCGTCGCGCAGTATTCGCTCGGCGAGCAACCGGGCGCACACAATAACAACTGGGCGGCCGTGGCCAAGTACGTGGGCAAGGAACTGGCAGTCACGCTCGGCGCCGTCAACGTGCGTTTCGGCCCCGGCATCAGCGCCACCGTGCCGGAACAGCGCACTTACCTGGCAGCCGCCTCCTACGACTTCAAGGCAGTCAAGCTGTACGCCTCGTATTCCGACCACCAGGCCAAGGTCAGCGAGCGCGACGCGCATTCCGTCCAGTTCGGCTTTACCGTGCCCACCCATGGCGGCGCCGGTCGCTGGATGGCGGCCTGGTCGCGCCTGACCGAACAAGCCAAGGTGGTGCCGGAATTCCACCGCGATACGGCGGCGGTGGGCTACGACTACAACCTCTCGCCACGCACCGACGTGTATGCCGTGCTGATGTACGACAAGATTAGCAACGCCGACAAGGGAAATACCTATGTCGGGGGCATTCGGCATCGTTTCTGAGCAGAAAAGACGTTAAAATGTCTGTTGCTGAACCCTGTTATTTTCACGATATGAAATTCCTCAAGCAGAATCACAAGTACGAGTCCGACCACACCTTGTTCATCAAGGAACTCAAGGCCAAGAACCCGCAGATCGAAGCAGGCCAGCAAGCCGGCCGCGCCATCCTGTGGGACAAGCCCGTGACTTCGCTGGACGAACAGGCCCGTAACAAGGCATCGACCGTCAAGCAACAGGCTTACGTGTACCAAAGCAAGGTATAAGAGCCGGGACGGCACACAGCATGTCGCCAAAAGACGCGGTAGACGAGCAAGCCAATCAGGCTGAACTGGCCGTCGCCGCGGATTTGCCGCCTGACGCGGGCGGACCAGGCAGCGGCGCGGACGCCGCGCCACCCGATGACAGCGCCCCGCCGGCAGACGAAGGCGCTGCTTTCGCACGCCTGTATGGCGAGCCGGTGCTGAAGCTGCCGAACGACCTGTACATCCCGCCCGATGCGCTGGAAGTCTTCCTGGAAGCCTTCGAAGGCCCGCTGGACTTGCTGCTGTACCTGATCCGCAAGCAGAACTTCAACATCCTCGACATCCCGATGGC
>CBHWEO010000244.1:0-8380 GCA_966112955.1 uncultured Duganella sp.
GGCTGGCGCATGGACGTGGCGCCCTGGGTGCCGGATGATTTCTGGCGCGGCTGGCGCAAGGTGGTGAAGGGCGTGAACCCGGATGCGATCACGGTGGCGGAAACCTGGTTCGACGCGTCCAAGTACTTCCTCGGCGATACCTTCGACTCGACGATGAATTACATCTTCCGCAATACGGTGCTGGACTACGCCTCCGGCATCAAGGCCAGCGCGATTTACCACAACATCGAGCTGATGCGCGAAAACTACCCGCCGCAGGCATTTTATGCGCTGATGAACCTTCTTTCGACCCATGATGTGGCCCGTTCGCTGCATTATCTCGGCTACACGGACGGCGCTTCCGTCGAAGAGATTGCCGAGGCCAAGCAGCGTTACCGCCTGGCCGTGTTCTTCCAGATGACTTTCCCGGGCGCGCCGGCCATCTACTACGGCGACGAGGTCGGCATGACCGGCGGCGACGATCCGTTGAACCGCATGGCTTACCCCTGGGCCGATTTGGGCGGCAAGCCGGACGAGTCGATGCTGGCCTACTTCAAGCGGATGACTGCGCTGCGCAAGCAGCACCCTGTCCTGCGCCACGGCAGTCTCGCCGCTCCACTGCACCTGGATGACAATGTGATCGTCCTGGCGCGCAAGGATGGGAATAGCGAGGCGATCACCGCTACCAACAATGCCAAGGTTGCCCGAACCGTCACCTTCGCATTGCCAAGGCAGTTCAGGGCGCGTGCTTTCACTGACGCCCTGGCGGGCGGCGCTGCCGTGGCGGCGCATGGCGGCAAAATCACGCTGGCCTTGCCGCCGCTGTCGGGCCGCGTGCTGGTCAGTGCAATCAGCCGATAACCAGGCCGGCGGCCAGCGTCAGCATGATGGCGCCGGTCAGCCCTTCGATGAATTTCCACGCGATGGGGCGGCCAAATACGCCAGCCAGCCGCGTGGCGCCGAAGCCCAGTGCCGTGAACCAGAGCAGGGACGCGGTCATGGCGCCGGCTGAAAAGCCTACGCGCTGGCTATCCGGGTAGCTTCCGCCGACGGAGCCGAGCAGCACGACCGTGTCCAGGTAAACATGCGGGTTCAGCAGGGAGAGGGCGACTACGCTGGCCAGGGCCTGGCGGGCGTCCGGCGCCGGTGCGGCCGCGTCGACCGCCAGCGACTTCGGCGTCAGCATCGAGCGCCAGCTGCGCAGCCCGTACCACAGCAGGAAGGCGGCGCCGCCCCAGCGCGCAGCCGCCAGCAAGAGCGGCGAATCCTGGATCATGGCGCCAGCCCCCGCCACGCCCAGGCCGATCAGGACCACGTCAATTACGATGCAGGCGGCGACCGTCAAGCCGACGTGCTGGCGCTTGATGCCCATCCGTAAAACATGCGCATTCTGGGCTCCGATTGCCATGATCAGGCTCGCGCCCAGTCCCAAACCGTTCACATAACTCTGCATTTTCTTCTCCTGTTGTGGAGCCGAAATTTTGCCGCCGCTGGCCTTGCAAATGAAGCTGAATTAAGATTATTCAGTATTCGTTAATTTCGCTAAAGGAGTGGTGGGCATGATTCCAGACGCGCGACAGGGCGAAGCCCTGCTGGCAGTGATCGATTCGGGCAGTTTTGAGCAGGCTGCGGCGGCCTTGCACCTGACGCCGTCCGCGGTATCGCAACGGGTAAGCGGCCTGGAATCGGCGGTCGGCGCGCCGCTGCTGATACGCAGCCGGCCGATCCGGTTGACGAGTGCCGGCCAGCGCCTGGTGCAATATCTGCGCCGCAGCCGCTTAATGGAAGAGGAATTCATGGCGGAATTAAAGGCGGAGCAAGCGAGGCCGCCCCGAATTCCTGTCGCAGTCAATAACGATACCCTCGGCACCTGGTTTCTCCCTGAGCTCAGCCCATTTCTCAAGCGTGAAAATATCCTGCTGGAGATAATTCTCGACGACCAGGACCATACTTATTCGCTTTTTGAAAAGGGATTGGTGCTGGCAGGTGTTTCCAGCGAGCCCGAGCCAATGCGCGGCTGTCGTTCCCAGCATTTGGGTTTCATGCGTTACCGCTTATTGGCGCATCCGGAATTTGTTGAACGCTGGTTCCCGGACGGATTTACCCGAGAATCGGCGCGCAAAGCACCCGTTATGTTTTTCGACCGCAAGGATTCGCTCCAGCAAATATTTATTGAGCGTGAACTTGGCCTGCCGCTGGGTGCTTATCCCATCCAATATGTGCCCGCCAGCGACCCGTTTGTGGAATCGATCAGGCTGGGCATGGGATACGGTATGCTGCCGCGACAGCAATATAAATCCCTGCTGGAATCCGGCGAGCTGGTGGATTTAGTGCCCGGCAAATTCCTCGATATTCATTTGTATTGGCATTCGTGGCGGGTCCAGTCGCCCAAGCTGGAAATGCTCACCGAACAAGTGCTTGCCGCTGCTGGGCGGGCGCTGGATCGCTGAGCTGGATTATGGCGCAATCGCACCAATAATTAGCACGTTGCGGGCGAAAAAAAGCCCGCGCGGGGCGGGCTTCCGGATTAATACGTGTAGAACATGCGCTGCAGTTCTTTGGTATTCGAAGTTTTCGTCATTCCCAGCATCAGGAGAATACGTGCTTTTTGTGGGCTCAGCGTATCGGCCACTACAAAATCCAGCTCATCGTCATTTGCTTCGCCATTACGGGCCAGAATCCCGTTACCGACGCGGCTGGCACGCACGATAACCGTACCCTTCTTGCGGGCGGCGGCCAGTTCGGGTTTTACTTTGGCGGCCACGCTGCCATCACCTGTGCCAGCGTGGATAATGCCCTTGGCGCCGGCGGCGATAAAGGCATTCAGGGCGACGGTATTCATATTCGCATAGCCATAAACAATATCGACTTGCGGCAGGGCACTCAGGTTCGAAATATCAAACTCGGTATCGGCAGTATGTTTGCGGGTGGTGACGTGATAGAAGATGGCTTTCGGACCTTGCACATAACCCAGCATGCCCAATTCCGGGGTTTTAAATGCATCCGGGGTCGAGGTATTGGTTTTGGTAACGTCGCGTGCGCCGTGGATCTGGTCGCCCAAGGTCACCAGCACGCCTTTGCCGATGGCATCCTGGCTGCCGGCAATTAATACGGCGTTATACAGATTGATCGGGCCGTCGGCCGACAGCGCGGTTCCCGGGCGCATGGCGCCAACCAGCACAACCGGCTTACGGGACTTGACCACCAGGTTCAGGAAGTAGGCCGTCTCTTCCAACGTGTCGGTACCGTGGGTGATGACGATGCCGTCCACGTTCGGCTGGGCCAACAGCGCGTTGACGCGCTTGCCGAGGGTCAGCCAGTGATCGTTGGTCATGCTTTCGGACGCGATCTGGAACACTTGCTCGCCGGTGACGTTTGCAATCTTGGACAGCTCAGGCACGGCGTTTATCAATTGTTGGACGCCGACGGTCGCGGCGGTGTAGCCGACCGTGGTGGTGGAAGTGGCGCCGGAACCGGCAATGGTCCCGCCCGTGGCCAGGATGGTGATGTTTGGCAGCTTCTCCGCATGCACGCTGAATGCAAGCAAGAATGCAAACAGGGCGAAAATGAAGTGCTTGGCTGTGTTACGTTGCATAAGTTCTCCTGTGGTTAGTTTTAAGAATGTTGCGCATGGTACTAGATTTGGTGCAGTATGATCGTACTTCCTAGCAAGGACAATGCCAGTGGAAACAGACGAACTCAGTCTCGCTGTAGTCATGCGGCGCAAACCGTTGATTAGCGCCTGGCAGCCATTCCAGTGGCTGCCGGCGGAGGTCGTGTTGTCGCCGTTGCCAGCGGACGGACCGCGTTGCCTGCGCGACGATCCTTCCGAGACCTTGTGGCTATATCCCGGCCTGTCCACGCGCTTGTATTCGGACGAGGCGGAAGGCTACTTCCTGAACCTCGATTCAGGGGCGCCGTGCTGGTTCGTCATGTGGCGCATGGAGGACGAAGTGGGCGTGCCGAAGTGCGTGACCTTGTCCTATAACGAGGCGGCGCGGCTGATGGACGGTGGCGAGCAGGTGGATACCCTGCCTTTGCCGCCTTCGATCCTGGAACGGCTTGGCGCCTTCGTCGCCGAGTATTACCGCCCAGAGCCGAAAGGCAAGCGCCGGCGGCCATCGTTCGAGGGCGGCGCCGCCGTGCAGCAGATGGCGAACGAAGAAGGGCGGGGACACAATGGCCGCTGAAACCTTCTTTGCCCGCTGGTCCCGTGTCAAGGCCGAAGCGCGTCCCGCCGCGGATGGCGTCCCGGCCGCGCCTCCGCTCGACGTTCCTTTGGTGCCGGCCTTGCCAGCCGGCCAAGAGCCCGCCGCCGAACTTCCCGCGCCGACACTCGAACAGGTGGCCGCCCTGACGGCCGATTCCGATTTCACGCCCTTCGTTGCGCGCGGCGTCGACGAAGCGGTGCGCCGCGCGGCCATGAAAAAGCTGTTTGCCGATCCGCGCTTCAACGTAATGGACGGCCTCGATACCTATATCGAGGACTACAACAAATTCGAACCCCTGACGCCCCTGATGGTGGCAGCCCTCAACCACGCCAAGGACTTGATCGCCCGCGAATTCGCGGCGGAAGAAAACGATGAGCCAGAAGACGAGGATCTGTAACTGCAATCACACCATGCCGCTGGACGGCGCAGCCATCGGTGCTGCCTTGGGCGAGGGCGCTTTGCCGGTCGCCAGCCAGCTGTGCCGCCGCGAAGTCAATCAATACCTGGAAACCCTGGAAGGCGGGGAGCGCATCGTCATCGGATGCACGCAGGAAGAACCGCTGTTCCGCGAACTGGCGGAGATGAAGGCGACAGTGGCGCCGCTGCGTTTCGTGAACCTGCGCGAGACCTCCGGTTGGAGCGACGAGGCGCGCGGCACCACGCCGAAGATGGCGGCATTGCTGGCGGCGGCCCGCTTGCCGGACCCGGAACCGGTGCCCGAAGTGGAATACCGGTCCGAGGGCCGCGTCCTGCTGCTGGGCCCTGCGCGACGCGTACTTCCCTGGGCGCGCAAGCTGGAGCGCCAGCTCCAGGTCAGCGTCCTGCTGACCGATGGCGACGATGCCGTGCTGGCGGGACATTCCTGGCCGACCTTCAGCGGCAGTGCGCCACGTGTACAAGGCTGGCTGGGGGCGTTCAAGGTGAGCTGGCAGCAGGCCAACCCCATCGACCTTGAGCTATGCACGCGCTGCAACGCTTGCGTCAGCGCTTGCCCGGAAGGCGCCATCAGCCTGGCCTATCAGGTTGACCTCGATGCCTGCCGTTCGCACCGCGATTGCGTTGCGGCCTGCGGGGCGGTGGCCGCGATCGATTTCGACCGCATCGAGCGGGACCGCAGCGGCGAGTACGACCTGGTGTTCGACCTGCATGCCGTGCCCTTGTTGCGCATGCACCAGCCGCCGCAGGGATATTTCGCACCCGCTGCGGACGACGCGGCCGCCGCCCTGGCCGCGATGCAGATGCTGGAGCTGGTTGGCACGTTCAGCAAGCCGCGCTTTTTCCAATACAAGGAGAGCATTTGTGCCCATAGCCGCAGCAAGCGGCCAGGCTGCAATGCCTGTATCGAGATTTGCTCGGCGGAGGCGATATCCAGCGCTGGCGACCATATCAAGGTGGCGCCGCAGCTGTGCGCCGGCTGCGGGGCTTGCACGACGGTGTGCCCGTCCGGAGCCTTGAGCTATGCCTGGCCGCGCGCTGCCGATCAGGGCGAGCGCATGCGCACCATGCTGGGGGCCTATGCGCGCGCTGGCGGGGCGCGTGCAGCGCTGCTTGTGCACAGCGAGGAGGAGGGCGGCGCCCTGGTGAGTGAGCTTGGACAGCTCGCTGCGGCGGGCGCGGCGCGCGGTGTGCCGGCGCGTGTGCTGCCTTTGCCTGTGCATCATGTGGCGTCGGTGGGAATGGATTTGTGGCTTGCCGCCGTTGCGTATGGGGCGGTGGACGTGGCCGTGCTGGTAACGGGGGGCGAAGCACCACAATACGTGGACGCGCTTACGGAGCAGATGGCGATCGCCCAGGCGATCATCGATGGCCTGGGCTACACCGGCATCCAGTTCCATCTCCTGCGTGCGCGTGACGCGGCGGAGCTCGACCGCGAACTGCAGCGCTGCGCCGCCAGTTCGCCGGCCGGTGCCGCGGCGTCCAGTGCCGCCGCGCCGGCGCCGGCGGCGTCCTTCCATGTCGCCGCGGCCAAGCGCGAAACGCTGGACTTCGCGATCACCCACCTGGCCCGGCACGCGTCCCGGCGTCCTGACTGGATCGCGCTCCCGCAAGGAGCGCCGTTCGGGACGCTCGAGATCGACACGGCCAAGTGCACTCTCTGCATGGCCTGCGTCGGCGCCTGCCCCGAATCCGCGCTGGCGGACAACCCGCAAGCGCCCCAGCTCCGCTTCACCGAAGCGAACTGCGTGCAGTGCGAACTATGCGCCAACACCTGTCCCGAGCAAGCCTTGCGGCTGGTGCCACGCCTCGCGCTGGGCGCCGCGGCAAAGCAGCCGCGCATCATCAACGAAACCCAACCCTACCACTGCATCAAATGCCAAAAGCCTTTCGGGACCCTGCAAATGGTGGAGAATATGCTGAACAAGCTGCAGGGCCACGTCGCCTTTGCAGGCAACCTTGACCGCTTGCGCATGTGCCCCGACTGCCGCGTCATCGACATGATGCAGCCGGAAAAAGAAGTCTCCATCTTTGAGGTAAAACGCTGATGACCGAAGACGAAGAGTACGCACGCTCGGAATTGTATGGCGTGCTGTCCATGCTGTTCTATGGGCCGCCGTCGCAGGCCGTGCTGGACTTGATTGAAAGCGCGGCAATCGAAGGCGATGGCGTGCTGGCCGAAGCCTGGCGCGCGCTGCAAACCGCCAGCAGCCAGACCAACGCCGACAGCGCGCGCGACGAATACGAAGCGCTGTTCATTGGCGTCGGCAAGCCCGACGTCATGCTGTATGGTTCCTACTACCTGTCCGGCTTCCTGATGGAGAAGCCGCTGGCGGCCCTGCGCAGCGACCTGGCCCGCCTTGGCCTCGAACGCTCGGAGCACCTGTCCGAAAGCGAAGACCATTTCGCCGCCCTGTGCGATGCCATGCGCCTGCTGCATGGCAGCATTGCAACACAAAAGGAGTTCTTTGGCACCCACATCCAGCCGTGGGCGCGCCAGCTGTTCGATGCGATTGATGTCCATCCCAATGCGTCCTACTACCGCGCGGTGGGCGGCCTGGCGCGCAGCTTCATCGACGTCGAGACGCAGGCGTTCGACATGGATCAGTGATTAATGCATTATTAAAATTTTTGTGCTAGTGTTAAAAAACTAACTGATGTTGGCTAGGGAGACCAAGATGTCCACGCAATCCAGCACTGGAAGACGTTCTTTCTTCACCGGCATTGGAGCCCTGGCCGCCGCGGGCATCGCCGCGAAAATGGCCAGCAGCCCGCCCGACGCGGCGCCGCCCGCTGAACCTGAGCCGCCTGCCGGCAACGGTTACCGCCTCACCGAACATATCCAGAAGTACTACCGCACCACCAAGATCTGAGTGGAGGGCTGAATCATGCTCCTGACACGTAAAGGCCCGGCAGGCCCGCGCACGCCTGGACATTTCGCGGCGAGCCTGGAAGGCAGCCTGGCGCGCGCCTTGCCAACCATGGACCGCCGCGCATTCCTGAAACGCTCCGGCATTGGCGTCGGCATCGGGCTGGCGGCGTCGCAGGCGACGCTGATGCGCAAGGCGCAGGCGAAGGATCCTGCCACGGCGGGCGCGGACGGCAAACAGGTCGTGCGCCGCACGGTCTGCAGCCACTGTTCGGTGGGCTGCGCGGTCGATGCGGTGGTGGAGAACGGCATCTGGATCCGCCAGGAGCCGGTGTTCGATTCGCCGATCAACCTGGGCGCCCACTGCGCCAAAGGAGCGGCGCTGCGCGAGCATGGCCATGGCGAATACCGGCTGAAATACCCGATGAAGCTGGTGAACGGCAAATACCAGCGCATCAGCTGGGACCAGGCGTTGCAGGAAATCTCGGCGAAGATGCTGGACCTGAAGAAGAAGGATGGTCCGGACTCCGTGTTCTTCGTGGGCTCCTCGAAACACAATAACGAACAGGCGGCGCTGCTGCGCAAGTTCGTCTCCTTCTTCGGCACCAACAACTGCGACCACCAGGCGCGCATCTGCCACTCCACCACAGTGGCCGGCGTGGCGAACACCTGGGGCTACGGCGCCATGACCAACAGCTACAACGATATGCAGAACGCCAAGGCGGCCATGTATATCGGCTCCAACGCTGCCGAGGCGCACCCCGTGTCGATGCTGCACATGCTGCATTCGAAGGAGAACGGCTGCAAGATGATCGTGGTCGACCCGCGCTACACGCGCACGGCGGCCAAGGCGGACCAGTACATCCGCATCCGCTCCGGCTCCGAC
>CBHWEO010000245.1:0-8367 GCA_966112955.1 uncultured Duganella sp.
TCGTGTTCAGGCCGTTGTTGCCGCGGCTGCCCCACTGGTTCACGCCCAGCAGGTAGCGCGAGCGCCAGTTCCACGCCAGGCGCGCCGACAGGCCGTGCTGCTCGTACATCAGCGCCAGGTTGATGGTGTGGCGCGACAGGCCCTGCAGCGGAGTCTTGCCGAACGCACGTCCGTCGGTATCGCAGCCGTTGATGTACAGGTTGTAGTTGGACGACGCGTCGCTGCCCGAGCACCATGCCTCGAACACCGGCTTGTTCAGCGAACGGCCGCTCGACACGTAGGTCCAGCTGGCCTGGGTGCCGATGCCCTTCAGCCAATCGGGCACGAAATCGTAGTACTGCTGGTGGGCGATTTCGAAACCGCGGGCGAAGCCCTTGGCGCCGTTGACCGGACCGGTGACCGTGAAGTTCTGGGCTTTGCCGTTCACGTCCTTCGCCGTGTAGGTGTAGGCCTGGGTCGTGATGATGTCCTTGAGGTCCTTGTTGAACGCCGCGAAGGTCAGCGAGCCGGCTTTCGCGAAGTACCATTCCGCCGTCAGGTCGAAGTTGGTCGACGTGGTCGGCTTCAGGTAGGCGTTGCCGTCACTGTTGCCGGTCAGGCTGGTGCCGTCGAAGTGCACGGCGGTGGTCTTGCCCGAAGCATCCTTGGTCGTTGTCGTCAGGTGCTGGGCGCTCAGCGTGGTCTGCACCTGCAGCTGGCCAAAGTCAGGGCGCGACAGCGACTTGGACGCGGCGAAGCGGAACTGCAGCTGGTCGTTGTACTTCAGGCGCAGGTTCAGGCTCGGCAGCCAGTTGTGGTACGAGTTCTGGGCCGACATCCGCTGCGCGATCGGGGCGATGTTGACCAGGTTTTCCTGGCCGGTCGCGTTGACGCCTGGATCCACCGCGATCGGGTTTGGCGGCGTGAACGAGACGTAGCCGCTGCCGGCATCGTCGGTCTTCACGTAACGCAGGCCGATATTGCCGTCGATCGGGTATTTCAGGTCATCCCAGCCGAAACGCAGCTGCGCGTAGGCGGCGCGGGTCTTCTCGGTCTGCGTGTTGGTGGCAGCCGGATCGGCGAAGCTTGCCGGCGTCCACGGTGTGCAGCTCGAACCCTGTTCCTTGCACAGCACGTCGTGGTAAGCGTGGATCTTGGACCATTGCTCCGGGAAGCCGCGCACCGTCGCCTCGTCCGCGAACAGCATCGGCGGCAGGTTGAATTTGCCGTCGAAGAAGTTGTCGATGGTTTGCAGCGAAGCGCCGCCAGCAAAACGCGGGTCATTCAGCCGCGCCACGTGCGGGATCTGCCAGCCTTCCATCCACGGGAAGGTAATCGCCTGCCAGTTGTAGAACTTCTGGGCCTTGTTATTGGTGCCCTCGCGGTTGGCCATGCGCACGCCGAAGCGGACGTCGCGCAGCACAGGATCGTCGAACGAATACTTCAAGTCCGACTTCCAGGCTTTCTGGGTGGCCTTGGCGTGGTCCAGCGCTTCCTGGGTATAGGCCCAGTAGTAGTTTTGCGGGTCTGCCATGTAGGCCGGCGAACCCAGGCTGATCTTCGGCACCTTGCCGGTCATGTCCATGGTCTGGTTCGGCATGATGAAGCCGGTCGAGACGTCGGCGTCGAAGCCCTCGGTGGTGGAGCGCACGTGCTGGAAGTCGTTGGTCCAGGTCAGGGCCGGGGTGGCACGCCATTGCACGTTCAGCGAAGTGTCGGCCGTGCTGTTCTTGCGCGTGTTGATGCGCTGCGAGCTGTTGAACGGCGAACCGCCATAGGTCGGGTTGGAGATGGTGCCGCTCTGGAATGCACCATTCTTGTCGAAGACCGAGTCGGCGCTGGCGACCTGCTGATACCACTTGTCTTCCGACGAGGCCACGACGTGCTCGTCCAGGTCTTCCTTGTAGCGCGTGCGGAAGTAGCTCAGGCTGGCCGTCAGGTCCTTGTTCGGGCGCCACTGCAAGGCACCGTAGTCGCCGCGGCGGATACGGTCGAACTCCTGCGAGCGGTAGCCTACGCCCAGCGGGATCCATTTCGTCTTGGAGCGGTCGTACAGGGCCGGGTCAGTGGAATTCACGTGCGGCCAGTACGGGTCCACACCCACGCCGTCCGAGCGGGTCGGGCTCTTGGTGTGGGCGAAATCGACCAGGGCGCCGAATTCGCCGAGCGGCGTATTCCAGCGGTTGGACAGCAGGATCGTGCCGCTCGGGGAAGGTGCGCCCTTGAGCAGGGTCGAATAGGTTTCCGACACGCCCAGCACGCCCTTGAAGCCCTTGTAGTCGAACGGCATGGCCGTGCGCAGGTTGACCAGGCCGGCGATGGCGCCTTCGATCTGCTCCGCGGACGGGTTCTTGTACACGTCGACGCCGGCCATCAGTTCGGGCGGCACGTCGGCGAAGCCGAGCGAACGGCCGCCGCCGGCCGAGAACGCGTCGCGGCCGTTCAATTCCGAACGCACATAGGTCAAGCCGCGCACCGACGCGCCGGAGCCTTCGACGGACTGGCGGTTCGGATCACCCGCCATATTGCGGTCGATGGTGACGCCGGCAATACGCTGCAGCACTTCGGTGACGGAACGGTCGGGCAGCTTGCCAATGTCTTCGGCCACGATCGAATCGATGACTTCATCGGCATCCTGCTTGAGTTTTTGTGCGGATTGCAGTGCGGCGCGCTGGCCGCTCACGACGACGACGGCTGGATTTTCCGTCTGGGCCATTGCCGGGCTGGCGCCCAGCACGACCAGGTGTGCAACCGCCGTGGCGATTGCAGTTCTCTGGAGCTTGCTCATTTGTCTCCTGCTGTGGTTGGTCTTTTATTTATGTAGAACTGGCCGTACTAAGCCATTTCTATCCTTTGTCTCACGCGACTGTGATACGCTACCATAAAAATAGAAATCGTTGTTATGCGCAACCATTTAACAACAAAGACAGGAGACGGGATGAACAGCATTGACAAACAGGGCGCGATCCGCAAGATCGTCATCGTGGGCGGCGGCACCGCTGGCTGGATGACGGCGGCCCCGCTGGCCCAGCGCCTGGCGCGCCACCCGGCCGAGCCCTGCGAGGTGATCCTGGTGGAATCGCCCGAAATCGGCACCATCGGGGTCGGCGAGGCGACCCTGCCGACAATCCGCATCTACAACGAGGCGCTGGGCCTGGATCACGCCGACTTCGTCAGGAAGACCCAGGCCAGCTTCAAGCTGGGCATCGAGTTCAAGGACTGGGGCCACGTCGGCAACCGCTTCTTCCATGCCTTCGGCGATTTCGGCCCGCCGCTGGCCGGCACGGCAGCCCATATGCACTGGCTGCGCATGGCGCAGGAGTTCAACAACATGCCGGCGCTGGAAAACTGGTCGATGCCGGCGGTCATGGCGCGCGAGGGCAAGTTCACGCCCCCGAACGAGGGCACACCCGGCCTGACGGATGCCTACTCTTACGGCTTCCATTTCGATGCCGGACTGTACGCCGGCTACCTGCGCGATTACGCCATGGCCCACGGTGCCCAGCGCATCGAAGGCATGATCGTCGAAGTCGAGCAGCATCCGGAGAGCGGCTTCGTCAGCGCCGTCAAGCTGCGCGACGGCCGCCGCGTGGAAGGCGACCTGTTCATCGATTGCTCGGGCTTCCGCGGCTTGCTGATCGAGGGCACGCTGAAGGCGGGTTATGAGGACTGGAGCGACTACCTGCCGTGCAACAGCGCGCAGGCCGTGCCATGCGCCTCGGCGCCGCAGCTGACGCCCTTCACCCGTTCCACCGCCAGGGAGGCTGGCTGGGTCTGGCGCATCCCGCTGCAGCACCGCACCGGCAATGGCCACGTGTACAGCAATGCCTTCACCAGCGACGAGCAGGCGCGCCGCGTGCTGCTGGACTCCCTTGACGGCGCCGCGCTGGACGAGCCGCGCCAGCTGCGTTTCGTCACCGGGCGCCGGCGCAAATCCTGGGTCAAGAACGTGGTCGCGATCGGCCTGTCGGCCGGCTTCGTCGAGCCGCTGGAGTCGACCAGCATCAACCTGATTGAAACGGCGGTCGGCAAGCTGATCGAGCTGTTCCCCGATCGTGAATGCCGGCCGGAGCTGGCCGACGAATTCAACCGCGTCATGGGCACGCGCTATGAATCGGTGCGCGACTTCATCGTCCTGCACTACAAGCTGACCAAGCGCGACGACTCCGAATTCTGGCGCTACTGCGCCAACATGGCGATTCCGGACACGCTGCGCCACCAGATCGAACTGTTCCGCGAGACCGGGCGCGTGGCGATCCTGGACCGGGCCGGCTTCGCCGAGCCTTCGTACGTGGCGATGATGATGGGCCTCGGCGTGACTCCGAAGCGCTACGACCCGCTGGCCAGCAAAGTTGATATCCGCGTGGTGCACGGCCACTTTGCCGGCTTGCGCGACCTGATTGCCCAGGCAGTGGCGCGGATGCCGGACCATGGCGCCTACGTCGCGAAGCAGGCGCTGTCGGCGCAGGCAATGACCGGAACACCGCGGGCGGCTTGATCGGAGCAAGAAGTCCCACCAACCCCGCGCGAGCTCCTTTGCCGCCCGTTATGCCATGTAGGGTGAGGCCCGGCTCTGCTATTTCATTCCACCAGTTGGAAGATTTCATACTATCTTCGCCAAAGGGGAGGGTACAGAATCATTGCATCGGCTGGTTACATTTCGATAGATTTGAACCAGGCGAGATCGTCGGCAAAGGAGACATTGCGATGGTTCACAATCAAGGACGCGATTACGCGCCTGTTCTTCCTGCGCGACACACAGCCCGCCGGCTTCCCGAAGCCGTTCATAGGCTGGGTGCTCGCCAATATCACTGGCTGGGACATGCGCCCGGACCGCTGTCGTCTTCGAAGCTGGCACCTTCCGAGTAATCCGACCGTTTCCTTGGTCAAGCCCATGGTGACCTGAAGTGTCTGGCCAAATGGAGGCGCGCGCCTGCTCACCCCGTTCTGTTCCTTCATTCCAGCGTCCCCACAATATTAATAACGATGAGGTTGAAAAATATGGCGAATAAGCGATTAATTATTGCGTCCCTGCTAGCACTATCAGGAAGCGCTGTCAGCGTGCAGGCGCAAACTTGCACTCCAACTGCGGTAACACCCTATATCAAGTTGGCTGGCGTCTGGAATCAAACAGCAACTGCTACGGTTAATGCCGGGAATCAAATCGTATTTGGACCGCAACCAGTTAGCGGCGGGTCCTGGCTCTGGAGTGGCGACTGCGGCACCTCGGGAACTGCACGTGAGCAAACCATAACGCCCAGCGCTAGCTGTACTGCAACAGCTGCCTATACCAACAGTTGCGGCGCAAAAACCTATCAGGATTTTACGATCAAGGTTCCTCTTTATCCGAGTTACAACACCAATCCGATTGCCCCGAATGCGACTGGCATGAGCAGTAACGCCACGCAGCTGGCCGCCAAAATAAAGGTGGGAGTGAACGTTGGAAATACCATGGAAGCTTATGGTTGCACCCCGGCGTCGGAGACTTGCTGGGGCAACCCCATGGTTTCTGCCGCTTATGTCAAGCTGGTGAAGGACAGCGGTTTTGACGCGATTCGGCTTCCCGTGTCCTGGGATCAGTATGCCGACCAGAAGACTGGAAAAATCAGTGACGCTTGGCTCAACCGCGTGAAGCAAGTCGTGCAGTATGCGGTCGATAACGGGCTGTACGTCATCGTTAACATCCATTGGGATGGCGGTTGGCTGGAGAAGAACTTCACCGAGGATAAGAAGGAAGCGGTCAACGCCAAACAGAAAGCCTATTGGGAACAAATTGCCACGACATTGCGGGACTTTGACGAGCATGTCCTGTTTGCCAGCGCCAATGAGCCGGACGCCGACGATGCAGCCGAAATCGCAGTGCTGGAAAGCTATCACCAGACCTTTGTCAATGCGGTTCGTTCGACGGGGGGCAGGAACGCTTATCGCGTGTTGATCGTCCAATCGCCACAAACCAACATCGATTTGGCTGCCGACAGTTGGAATGTCATGCCGACCGACACGGTCACCGGCCGCCAAATGGCAGAAGTGCATTTTTACCCATTCAGCTGGTCGATCCAGACGCAAGACGAATGGTATGCCACCATGTTCTACTACTGGGGCAACGGCTTCCACTCGACGACTGACACCACTCGAAACGCGACGCGGGAGGAAGAGCCTTTTGTGAATGCGGAGTTTGCCAAAATGAAGGCAAAATTCGCGGACCGTGGGATTCCAGTTGTGTTGGGAGAGTTTGAGGCGGCGTTGCGTACCCAACTGACTGGCGATAACCTTGCTCTGCATCGTGCTTCGCGGGCATATTATTCCCAGTATGTCACCCAAACGGCGCTTGCCAATGGCATGGTGCCCTTCTATTGGGAGATTGGATCTTCGGTGGACTTGTTTAACCGTGCCACTCCGGCGGTGAATGATCCACAAATTCTTGATTCGCTTCTGGCAGGCGCAGGGAAAGGTGTTGTACTAAGTGCGCGCCCAAATAGCTGGACTTTGAGCAGCGGCGCGGCAGATAGCAGTACGGGCTCCAACATGCGCTTTACTCTGAACCAGGCGGGGGCTGCTGCTGCCTACACCTTTGCCAATCCAGTCAATTTGAATGGCGCGACCTGGAAAATGGTCCTGAATTTCGACCAGGCATTCGTTTCAGGCCGAAATGGAGGGATGGATTCCATCTTGCAGTTCTATGCGTATTCCGCGAATTGGGCTGCTTCCGAGTTCAAGTGCTGGACCGCTAATCAAACGCTGGTCGCGGATCAGGACACGGAATTCACATGTTCTGCCTTCACCATCCCGAACGCGGTGGGGGTAGGTATCCAAATCCCTAAAACGGGAGGTTCCGTCACCATCAAACGAGCAGCGATCAAATTTGCTCAATAACGTTTCTGGCTGACAGCCGGCTTCCTGCAGGAAGCCGGTTTTTTTTGCGCGCCCGGCATGGCAGCATGAGGACGCGACGGCCCAAAGTAAAAAAGCCTAAGTGCTCAATGACTTAGGCTTTTCTGACATCCGAATGGTCGGGGTGAGAGGATTCGAACCTCCGGCCTCTACGTCCCGAACGTAGCGCTCTACCGGGCTAAGCTACACCCCGACTGGTGTGGACCTAATTTTACCCGCAACTTTGTGCATTTTTCAACCTCCATTGCCGATGATATAGTGCGGCTTTGGGAATACTTGACCAGGATTATGGGAATTACCATCTATCACAACAATGCCTGCAGCAATTCGCGCGGCGCGCTGGCGCTGATCCGCGAGGCGGGCATTGAGCCGGAAATCATTGAATACCTGAAAGCGCCGCCGTCGCGCGAAGTGCTGGTGGACCTGATTTCCCGCGCCGGCCTGACGGCGCGTGGCGCCATGCGCAACAAGGGCGAGCTGTACGACCAGCTTGGTCTGGCGGACGAATCGCTGCCGGAAGACAGTCTGATCGACGCCATGATGGCGCATCCCGAACTGATCAACCGTCCCTTCGTCGTAAGCGACAAGGGCGTGCGCCTGTGCCGTCCGCCGGAAACGGTCAAAGAGATCCTCTAAGTGCGCAAACTCTTCGCCCTCGGCCTGCTGGCGGCCACCCTGGCCGGCACCGCCCATGCGGATAGCGCGGAATGCGAGATCAACATGCTGGCCTCCTATCCGTTTTCGCACCGCCCGACGGCGGAGCAGGCGAGGGCGCTGCAGGATTGCGATGCGGACAAGCTGTATTACGGCATTGGTACCCACTTCAATTATCTGCAAGCCCGCCATTGCGCCTTCGCCAAGGACAGCCACGACGTGCTGATGATGCTGTATGCGAACGGCCTCGGTGTACCGCGCAATTACGCGGTGGCGAAGATGGCGGCCTGCCGCGCCAAGGCCGATCCGGCCGAAACGGAAGCGCGCCTGGCACGCCTGGCCCGCATGCAGGGCGGCCGCGAAGGGCCGTCGCCGTCAATCGATATCTGCGACGATGCGGCAAGCAGCCATTTGTTGGCGCGCTGTGCGGCGATTCGGATGGGTTTGGCTGACCAGGAACGTAACGCGCGCATCGACACCGTTTCTGCGCGCTGGAGTGATGCGGAGAAGGCTGCGTTGATGCAGGTGCGCCGCCACGCGGGGGAGTTGGGGCTGGTTGAGGAAGTCCTTGGTTCGCTGCTGGAGTTTGAGGCGGGCAGGCTGCCTTCGTTCTCGGTGGAGGAGGCTGCGGGCGCTGAACGGGAATTGGGGCAGTTGAAAATGTCTCCCGACCGGCTGCGCAATTGGCAGGCGTACCGCGAGGCCTGGCTGGCGCTGGGCAGGATTCGTTATCCTTCGGTTGCGGCACATGCTTGGAAGGCGTACTTTGCCAAGCGGCGCGTTGCGCAGTAAACCGGTAAACCTGTGTCTGACCCGCAGGGTCAGACACGCCTGGGTATGTTT
>CBHWEO010000246.1:0-8344 GCA_966112955.1 uncultured Duganella sp.
CCCGATCAAGGTGCAGGCGCTTGATCCCGTTTGATGTGCCGATCCACAGGTAGCCGTCGCCGGTATCGCAGATCGCCCACACCTCATTGTCGCCAAGGTCGTTGCCGCCTGCCTTGCCCAGCGGGGTCCGGGTGACCTGCAGGGTGCGCGGATCGATCCGGTACAGGCCGCCTAACGTGCCAACCCACATGGTGCCCCTGGCGTCGCGCTTGACGACGATGACGTAATTTCCGGGCGGCGTATCGTCAGGCAACCTGAAACGGTCAAAACGCCCGCTCGGGTCGCGCAGGATATTCATGCCGCTGCGCGTCCCTACCCAGAGCCGGCCATCGCGGTCCAGCTCAACCGCGGTCGCATCGTCGCCGCCCAGGGAGTGCGGATCTTTCGGATCATGCCTGAACTGCCGTACCACCCCCGTGGCGGGATCCAGCAGGTTCAGCCCGCCGCCCGCCGTTGCCAGCCACAGGCGTTGGCCGGCGGCGCCGGTAATGCCCAGTACCTTGCCGCTGCTGAGGCCTTCCTTGCCTTCGGTGCGTTCGGGATAGGCTTCGATGCCTTCGCGGCACAGGTCCACGTGGCTGGCCCCGCCGAAATAGGTGCCCACCCAAAGAATGCAGCTGCGGTCCTGGAACAGCGAATAGATGTAGTCGTCGCCCAGGCTATGCGGCAGGTCGGTCTGGTGGCGGTAGCGGCGGCTGGTGGCGCTGTGCGGATCCCACAGCACCAGGCCGTTCTCCGTCGCGAACCAATAGCGGCCGCGGTGGTCTTCCAGCAGGGTCCTGATCATGGGTTCGTCCACCAGCGCTGGCGGCACGGCGGCAGGGGCCGGCGCTGCCCCCGAAATATCCCAGACCACCACGCCTTTGCGCGTGCCAATCCACAGCTTGCCGCCGCTGGACAGCAAGGAGCGCACGGAGTTGCGGTCGGCGCCCGGCAAGCTGCGCGGGTCCGGCATGAAATGCTCGAAACTGCCTTTGGCGGTATCCAGCCGGTCGATGCCGCTGGTCGTCCCAATCCATAACTGCCCATCGCGGCCGGTGGCGAGCGCCCTCACCTCGTCGCTGCCGAGCGAATCCGGCTTGGCGGGATCATGCCGGTAATCGACACGCCGGCCGTCGGCAAAGAAGCGCCGCAGCCCGGTGCCTGAACCCACCCATATGCCGCCCGCGCCATCGCCGATGATGTGGCGAATGCCGCGCAATACCGAGCCGCCGGTCCGGTCGGAAAGAACGCGGGTAAATCGCCCGGTCGCCGGATCGTACAACTGCAGGTTGCCATAGCTGGCTACCCACAAGCCGCCCCGTTCCGCCGGGAAGATGGCGCTGATCATATTGTCCGCAAGGCTGGCCGGATTGGCGGGGTCATGCTTGAACACGGTCGTGCGGTAGCCGTCGTAGCGCACCAGGCCGCCGTCTGTCCCCAGCCACAGGTAGCCGCTCGTATCCTGCACGATGGCGTTCACCGTGCCTTGGGCCAGGCCATTGCTGGTATTGAGGTGGCGGAAACGGATGTCCTTCTCAGGCGCCGCCCCGCGGGCAAAGCTCGCCAGCAGGACGGCAAGTACGAACAGGTAGCAGCAGTGAAGGAAGCGCGAAGGCATGCAAAAACGTGGTGCTGGTTTTCTTGCCTGCATGCTAACACACCAGGTTTGCGCGTCCTCAAAGGCAGGCTGGCGCGCGCCACTTACGATGGCAGGACCACTGAGGAGGAAGGCCATGACCATCGCCGTCATCAAAAGCCGTGCGCTGGCCGGCATGCAAGCGCCGGAAGTCAGCGTTGAAGTCCATCTCGCCAACGGCCTGCCCGCCTTCACCATGGTCGGCCTGGCCGACACCGAGGTGAAGGAAGCGCGCGACCGCGTGCGCGCCGCCATCACCAATGCCGGCTTCAAGCTGCCGGAACACCGCATTACCGTCAACCTGGCGCCAGCGGACTTGCCGAAAGAATCCGGCCGTTTCGACCTGCCGATCGCGATTGGCATCCTGGCGGCATCCGGCCAGATCCCTTCGTCCCGGCTGGACCGCTTCGAGTTCGCCGGCGAGCTGTCGCTGACGGGCGAGCTGCGCCCCATACGCGGCGCCCTGGCAATGACGTACGCCATGCAGCGTTCGGCCGGCGCCCATGGCCGCGGCTTCATCCTGCCCATGGCCAACGCCGACGAAGCGGCACTGGTCGGCGACGCCGCCATCTATCCAGCGGCCACCTTGCTGCAGGTCTGTGCGCATTTCAGCGATATCGACGGAAGCTTTGCCCTGCCGCGACACGTCGCGCAACCGTTGCCCCTGCCGCCCAGCATCCCCGACTTCGCCGACGTCAAAGGCCAGGTGCTCGCCAAGCGCGCCATGGAAGTGGCGGCCGCGGGCCGCCATTCCGTACTGCTGGTCGGCCCGCCTGGCGCCGGCAAGACCATGCTGGCCACGCGCTTCGCCGGCCTGTTGCCCCTGATGACGGACGACGAAGCGCTGGAAGCGGCGGCCGTACAGTCCCTGATCAGCGGCTTCAGCGTCGACGGCTGGAAGGTGCGGCCTTTCCGCGCGCCGCACCATACTTCCTCCGGCGCGGCACTGGTCGGCGGCGGCAGCGTACCGCGTCCCGGCGAGATCTCGCTGGCCCATTGCGGCGTGCTGTTCCTCGACGAATTGCCCGAATTCGACCGCAGGGTGCTGGAAGTGCTGCGCGAGCCGCTGGAATCGGGCCGCGTCACCATCGCCCGCGCCACACGCCACGCCGACTTCCCCGCCCGCTTCCAGCTGATCGCCGCCATGAACCCATGCCCCTGCGGCTACCTTGGCCACCCCGCCGGCTCCTGCCAGTGCACGCCCGACCAGATCCTGCGCTACCAAAGCCGCGTCTCCGGTCCCCTGCTGGACCGCATCGACATGCAGATTGAAGTCGGCCCGGTGCCGCCGGACATCCTGCAGGCCGACGCCAACGGCGAGCCATCTGCACACATCGCCGCCCGCGTGCATGCGGCCTTCGAGCGCCAGCTGGCACGCCAGGGCAAGACCAACCAGCAGCTCACCTCGCGCGAAATCGACCGCTTCTGCAAGCCCGACGCAGCCGGCCAGGCCGTGCTGCGCGCCGCCATGCACAAGATGCTCTGGTCGGCGCGCGCCTACCACCGCGTGCTGCGCGTGGCGCGCACGGTGGCCGACCTGGATGGCCAGAAGCAGGTCGGCGCCAGGCACGTATCCGAAGCGGTGCAACTGCGCCGCGCGCTTCGGCAACTCTAAGTTTCAAATGTAATTTCACGTAAATCCGCGGCTTCTGGCGCTGCTTGTTGGCTAGAATTGCCCGCACCATGACTACCCGATACCGTTACTCGCGCCACGGCGCCGGCTCGCTCCTGCTCCTCCTGTGCTGCGGCAGCGCTGCCGCGCAGGTCGTCGCGCCGGCAACCGTGAAGAAGCCAGCCCCGCCCGAAAACGCCAATATCACCAGCGTGACCGTGGCCGCCGAGCGGCCCACCAACCGCATCGACCGCCAGGTCTACGACGTGAAGTCGGATGCTTCCGCCAGCAATGGTTCGGCCGCCGATGCCCTGAACAATGTCCCTTCCGTGAACGTCGACCCGGACGGCTCGCTGACCCTGCGCGGCAGCAGCAATGTGCAGGTCTATATCGATGGCAAGCCGTCGGCCATGATGCAGGGCGATAACCGCGGACCTGCCCTGCAATCGATCCCCGCCGAAGACCTGGACTCGGTGGAAGTGATCAACAATCCCGGCGCGCAGTTCGGCAATGAAGGCGGCGGCGGGCCGATCATCAACCTGGTGATGAAGCGCTCGCGCCGCCCGGGCGGCTTTGGCGTCGCCAATGCCAACTATGGCACCGCGGGGCGCTACAACAGTGCGCTGTCCGGAACGTATAACGAAGGCCTGTGGGGTTTCCAGGGCGGCATCAACGTGCGCCACGACGGCCGCAATTCGACCGGCGAAACGGTGCGCGACCGCATCGATCCGCGCACCGGCGCCATCCTGCACAGCGACCAGCAATCGCAATCGAGCGGGCTGAACGACAATGCGGGCTTGAACGGCGGCGTGACCTACAACCTGGGCGCCAACGACACCATGGGTGCGCAGCTGGCCTATTCGCAGCGCAGCAACGACGCCCGTTCGACCGACCACTACCTGTCGACCGATGCCGATGGCGTGGTGACCGACAACTACCAGCGCAGCACCGTGCGCGATGGCGAGAGCAAGAACTACCAGTGGAATGCGCGCTGGGACCACAAGGGCGACGCGCCGGGCGAAACCTTCAAGATGGACTTGCGCGTGTCGTCCTCCACCAACGATTCGGAGAGCGCCTACCGCAACAGCTATGTGGTGCGCCCGCCTGTCGGCAGCCAGCAGGACAGCTCACAGAAGAACCGCAACAAGACCGGCATCATCGACTTCACCGGCGACTATGAAGCGGCCATGTTCGGCGGCGTCACCAAGCTCGGTTACAAGATCGTCCGGAACCGCAACGACTCCAGCATCGGCTACACCAACATCGATCCCATCACGCAGGAAGGTTCGCCCAACGCCTTGCGCAGCAACGCCTTCGACATGAAGGAAACCATCTACGCGGCCTACGGCTCCTACCAGATGCGCATCAACGAGCAGTGGGGCCTGATGGCCGGCCTGCGCGCCGAGCACACCGACATGGAGATCGACCAGCTGACCAGCCAGGTCGTGGCCGGCAACAGCTACACCAACCTGATCCCAAGCTTCTTCGCCACTTACAAGATGAGCGAGAAGTCGCAGCTGCGCTTCGCCTACGCGCACCGCTTGCGCCGTCCCAATGCGCAGGACCTGAACCCTTTCGTGATCTATCGCGATGAGCTGAACGTCTCGTCCGGCAATCCCAAGCTGAAACCGGCGCAAACGGATTCGTTCGAACTGGGCTACGAAACCCGCATGTTCGGCCTGGAAACGAACCTGCGCGGCTACTTCCGCGACGAAACCGATTCCATCCTGGACCGCAAGTACTTCATCAGCGATACGGTGTTGCTGACCACCCGCGAGAATGCCGGCAGCACGCGTTCCGGCGGCCTGGAATTCACGCTGACCGGCAAGCTGCTGCCATCGCTCTCGCTGAACCTGAGCGGCAACGCGGCGCGCTTCGAGCAGAGCGTGCTGGAAATGAATGGCGACCAGACCAAACGCACGGCGTCTTCGTTGAGCGGGCGCCTGCGCCTGAACTGGCAAGCCACCAGCGCCGACATGCTGCAGGCCGCGGTCCAGGCGCAAGGCAAGATGCTGACCGGCCAGGGTTACCGCGAGCCGAACACCACACTGAACCTGACCTGGCGCCATGCCATCACGCCGCAACTGGCGCTGCTGGTAAATGCCACGGACGTTTTCGACAGCAACAAGATCGCCACCGTTACCGATACCTACGCCTTGCGCGAACGCGCGCTGCGCCAATTCGACGGCCGCATTGTCTACATCGGCCTGTCCTACCGCTTCGGCGGACCGGGCACCCAGCGCGAGCATGAAGGCGGCTTTGAGCGCGGTCCCGGCATGCGCGGCCCGGGCATGGGCCCGCCGCCGGGCGGTGGCATGGGGCCAGGCATGGGGCCCGGCGGCGTTTGAAGTGCTACCATTCGGGGTATGAAGAACCTAATCTTGAACAAGGCCTGCGCCGTGCTCCTCACGGCCGGCGCACTGGCCGCATGCAGCCCCAAGTTTGACTGGCGTGATTTCCGCAGCACCGACGCGCCCTATACCGTGATGTTGCCGGGCAAAGCCGCCACCCATACCCGCTCCGTCAACCTGGACGGACAGGAAGTGAAGATGACCATGTCGGCTGCGGAAGTCGATGGCACCATGTTCGCCGTTGGTACTGCTGAGCTACCGGATCCCGCCAAGGCTGCCCTGGCCGTGCAAGCGATGAAGCTGGCGATGGTGCGCAATATCGGCGGCACCATTACCAAGGAAAGCACCAGGGATGGCGCCTTTGAAGTGGAAGCGCGCGGCACCGCCGCCAACGGCGCCCCGCTGGCCATGCGTGGCCGCTTCCTGGCCAAGGACAAGCGGGTGTATCAGGTCGTCATGCTGGGGAACCAGAAACATTTTGATGCGGATACGGTTGATACATTCCTGAGTTCGTTTAAATTGTATTAAGTAGCACGGTGCGCGTAGCTGCAGTCGTGCTATCGTAGTAGCACATCAACAACCTAGGAAGCGCGCCATGTTGATCAAATTCAAATCCAAATCGTCGCCGGAAGTCTTGATGGCTCACGAGCATGTCGAACGCATCATGGACCTGCTGAAGAAGAGTCCCACACGGGGCGTCATCACGGCAGCCGAGGCTTCCCAGGCGCTGCAACTGCTGGAAAAGGAAGTTGCGCTGAGCAAACTGCATCCGGAAGTCGATTCCGAGCATGCCGCACACATGCCCACCCACGCCTTGCCGAATGACGATGCCGAAGCGGCATATGCTGAATCGCAGAAGGTAGGCTTCGCCCAGCGCGCTTACCCCCTGCTCGAGATGCTGCGTGCCGCCCAGACGGGCGGGCACGATATCGTGTGGGGCGTTTAACGCTGGGATGGCACGAAGTCTTCCATGACCGCCTTGCGCAGCAGCGCGGGCGGCAGCATGCCCTGGCCCAGCACGAAGTCATTGAAGGCCTTGCGGCTGAACTTCTGGCGCAGCGCCACTTCCGCTGCCTGGCGGGTTTCCATCAGGCGCTGGTAGCCATAGAAGTATGACGTGGCCTGGCCCGGAGCACGGAAGGTGTAACGCTGCATTTCCTGCGTCGCCATGCCTTCGGACAGACCGACTTCGTCCATCAGGAACGACTTCACGCCATCAGGGCTGATTTCGCCCAGGTTGACCATCGGGTCCAGGAATGCGCGGGCTGCGCGCATCATCCTGTGCTGCAACGCGAACAGTTGGCCATCCAGCGGCTCATAGGGCTGCATTTCCGCTTCCGCATACAGCGCCCAGCCTTCCACGTTCACGCTGTTGAAGGCGAATACGCCGCGCGCGGTGGAAACGCCCATCTCGATCATCTTCGCGAATTGCAGTTCGTGGCCAGGACGCGCCTCGTGGGCGGTCAGGGTCCAGGTGCCGGCCTGGTGGGTAAAGTCGTCGAAGACCAGCCGCTTGCCGCTGGCGTCCGGCGGCATGCTGGTGGTCAGCACGAATTCGCCATATTCACCGGTATTGCCGATCAGGCGCGGCGGGTTCATGTGTGGTGCGGGCTGCGCCGCATTCTCGGCTTCGCTGGCCAGGCGGATCACGGCCTTGCGGTCCGGCAGCGTCACAATGCCCTGCTGGCGCACGGCGGACTCGATCTGCGACAGCCTTTCGCCGTACAGCGGCATGACCTGCTCGACCGGGATTTGCTGCTTCTTGAGTTCACGCATGACGGCGCGGTAGTCCGGATCGGGCAGGTTGCGTTCCTTGGCAATCAGGCCAGCCGTGATGGCCATCTGGTTGCGAATCTCGGCAAACGACGTGAGCGCTTTCGCGATCAATTCTTTCGGTGCGATATCGACGCCGAACTGGTGCAGATTGTCGGCGTAGACTTCCGGCGGCAGGCGGTGATCGGCGCGCGCCTTCGGCAAGACCTGTTCCTTGATCTTGGCGTTATATGCGGTGAGCTGCTTCTCGATCGCAGCAAATGCCGGCTCCCAGCCTTTCAGCTCGCTCTTGCTGAGCAAATCCTTCATGCCCTTGATCAAAGCCGGCGCGGAATTCAAGGCTTGCTCGACCTGCCCCTTGTACGGGCTGAGCAGGTTTTTATCGGCCTTCTGCCGCTCCAGGTAGCGCTCGTATGCCAGTTCAGTGATTGGACGGTAGCCCTTGGTGATGCCGGCGTATTTCTCCAGGCGCACCAGCAGGGTCTTCTGGCGCTCCTTCGGGATGCGCGGGTCCAGCGTCTGCTGCACAACGCCAAACATCAGTTGCGTCAGGTCGAGGAATGGCAGCAGATGCTTGCGGTTGACGGTTGCCGAGCGCAGTTGATCCTCAGCGGCGCCGATCAGGATTTCCAGGTCTTGCTTCACCTTCGGATCCTTCTCCGCTTTCAGCCGTTTTTGCAGTTCGGCGATGACGGCGCGGGTATCTTTGGCGGTCGCTTCGTACAGGTCACGCGACATATCGGTGATCTGTTCATCGTAGCCATCCACGCCGAGGATGCTTGCGCTTTCGGGCGAATATTTGGCCTGCAGGTTCAGCAGCAACTTCGCGTTTTCGTTGCTCTTGGTGACCCACGCTGGCTCGGTCGCTGCGGAGACATGGAGGGAAAGCAGGGCCAGGGTAAGGCCGCTGATGAGTTTTCTGATCGGCATCGTTATTCCTTTATAAAGAATTGCTGCCGTATCATAAAGCAAAAAGCCCGCTGGCACATG
>CBHWEO010000247.1:0-8326 GCA_966112955.1 uncultured Duganella sp.
CAGCGCCAGGATGTTGGTCTGGAAGGCGATGCCGTCGATCACGCTGATGATGTCGCTCACCTTGCGCGCCGACTCGTTGATGGCGCCCATGGTTTCCACCACCTGGGCCACCAGCGCGCCACCTTCGCGCGCCACGGTGGAGGCGGAAAGCGCCAGCTGGCTGGCCTGCTGCGCGTTGTCGGCATTGTGCTTGACGGTGGCGGTGATCTCTTCCATCGACGATGCGGTTTCTTCCAGCGCGCCGGCCTGTTGCTCGGTGCGCGACGACAGGTCGACATTGCTGGCCGCGATCTGGCTGGCGGCGGAAGCCAGGGTATCGGTGCTGGTGCGCACGCCGGCCACGATGTCGCGCAGGCTGTCGCGCATATTGCGCAGGGCGAAGAACAGGCTGCGCTGGTCGCCGGCCGTCACGGGCACATCCACGCAAAGGTCGCCCTGGGCAATGCAGCCCGCCACGCGCGCCGCATCCTGCGGCTCACCGCCCAGCTGCAGCAGCACGCTGCGCCGTACCAGCCAGGCGCTGGCCGCGCCCAGCAGCAACGCCAGCGCACCGCCGCCCAGGTTCACCAGCATCAGCTGCTGCTGTTGCGAGGCCATGTCCGCCGAACGCTGCGCCAGCAAGGACGATTCGGCCTCCATGACCTGGTCGATGATGGCGCGCATCGCGTCCATGTCCGCCTTGCCTTCGCCGCGCTGTTCCAGCGCCACCACGGCTGCCATGTCTTCCTTGCCCGCGTTCACCGCACGGCGCAGCGCGATCGCCGGATTGATGGCGTCCGTCATCCACCGCCCCTGCAGCTCCAGCAGCTGCCCGATGCGCTTCTGCTGCGCGGCATTGTCGCTGGTGAGCTTGCGCATTTCCGCCAGGTTGCTCGCGAAGCCCGCCTGCCCGCTTTGCAGCGGTTCCAGCGACGCATCCTTGCCGGTGACGGCAAAGCCGCGCTGGCCGGTCTCGATGTTGATCAAGCCTTCCAGCGCGCCTTGCGTCGCCATCAGTACCTGGTAGGTATGGACGTTCCAGCCGTTGGCGCGTTCCAGCGATTTGGCGCCGTAGATATTGGCGCCCAGCAGCGCGACCAGCAGGGCAAGCAGCACGGCAAATCCCAGGCTCAGGCGGGTGCCGATTTTCATGGTGGAGAAGTTCATGTTGAAGATCCTTTATCCGGTTATGCGGAAGCCGCTCAGGCAGCCAGTGGGGCGGCGGCGAAGCTGTCGTATTGGGTGACCCAGTCGATGTCAAGCAATTGCAGCAGGCGTTCGGCATGCATGCCCACGCCGAGCAGATGGCGGCTGGTTTCGTCATGGCCGACGGCCGGCGTGGGACGCAGGTCGGCGGCGCCCAGCACCACCACATCCGATACGCGGTCGACCACGACACCGGTGGTGCGCCCGCCAACGTTGACGACGATGATGACGGTGAACTGGTCGTACACGGGCGCGCCAACGCCAAGACGCAGGCGCAGGTCGATGACGGGCACGATGACGCCGCGCAGGTTCAAGACGCCACGCACGAAATCGGCGGTGCTGGCGATCTGGGTACAGGTGCTGTAGCCTCGGATCTCCTGCACGCACTGGATGGCGACGCAGTACTCTTCCACGCCAAGGCGGAAGGCCAGTACTTCCAGTTCTTCCTGGCTGGCCGCAAGGTGGAGCTGGTTCATGTCAGTCTCCCTTGAAATCAGCCTGGTTGGCGGGCGAGCCAAAGCGGGCCGGCAAACAGGAACCGGGAGGAACTGCCGTGGCGGCAGCGAGGCCGGCAACGGGCAGGTGGGGCTGGTGCGCACAAGACGCAGGCAAAACGGGAGCGGCGGCCGGGGGTTGGCCCGGATGCTGGATACGCATGGGATTCTCCTTGCACAGCACATGGCTGGCGCGAACATCAGAAACGAATGATCGGCGGGAAATTGGCCGGGAAAAGTTTGCTTTGCATGCCGCGGGGAGTGGCGGCGAGAGGGGAACTGCGGCAGTGCGATCGCGGAAACGAGGAAGGGTTACCGGATCAGGCGCTCGAGGGAGCGTTGCAAGTGCCGCAAGGACATTTCCAGATTATCCAGACTGCTGAGCTAAGTCAAGCTGATGTTGCGGCTTTCGTTCAAACAGTCACGTTGGCGCGCCTTTGCGTTGCAGGGACGCCGCGACGCGCACACTGTAGGCATTCATGACTTCTTGCGCATTCAGTAGCTCGCGCGCCACGTCATTCAGCTTGCGGCGATTCGAGCGCGCATGCTCGCGCAGCACGTCGAAGGCCATGTTGCGGTCGATCTTGTAGCGTTCCATCATCAGCCCCAGTGCCATGCCGGTTTCGCGCCCGGCCTGGACGGCCGTGGTCAGGCGCGTCTCGTTCTGGCGCAGCTGTTCGATCTCGTCGGCGCGCGCCAGCGCCGACTGCACCGCGGCGACAACATTGGCGTGGTTGATCGGTTTGACGAGGAAGCCGATGGCGCCATATTCCGCCGCCTGCCTGACCACGTCACCATCGTCGCGCGCGGAGAGGAACATGAATGGGATGCCAGTATCGGCGCGCATGGCGCGCGCCAGTTCGAGGCCGGACATGCCGGGCATGGTCACGTCCAGCACGGCCAGGTCGGGCTCGCGGCCCATGTCGGCGATCATGTCGACCGCCATTTTGGCGGAGCTGGCCAGGCGGGTGTCGAAGCCGGCATGCACCAGGCATTCGCTGAGCAGGCCGAGCATCATCATGTCGTCATCCACCAGCAGGATCTGGCGGCGGACGTCTTTGCTTTCGGGGGAACCGGGATCCGGCGACATGGGACCTCTTAACGGAAGATGACCAGCGTTCCGCCAAAAGGTATCAGTTGCGTGACTTAATGTCTACCAAAAATGAAAACTAAAAAGCTCAGCGGGTGAACTCGGCTTCTTCGTCGAAGGAGTCGGCGCATTCCTTGCCGCAGAAGCGGCGCACGGCATCGAGCGGCTTTTCGCAATACCAGCAGGAACCTTTGGGTTGTAAAGACATGCGAGGATTGGCCGGGCGCTGCTGCGCCAGCACTTCGCTTTCGCCGGGTGGAACGTCCTGTTGCGTGGCCACGATATTCCCCTTTACTGACAAGCCTTGTAGCAAGGTTACTGCATGAGCGAGGCGGGAGTATGAGCGGCATCAAGCTCTGTCATCGAATGCCCAGCCTCAACAAAATAATAGCAGGATTAAATCAGCGGCATAGGTGACGCAACGTGCGCCAGCGCACCAAAAGAAACAAAATTATTCCAATGGGATGCGCGGGCGCGATAGGACTTAGTTCCGTGTCATTACTTGCCGATGCAGAAGCGGGAGAAGATTACGCCCAGCAGGTCGTCGGAGGAGAATTCGCCGGTGATGGTGGAGAGCTGGACTTGCGCGAGGCGCAGCTCTTCGGCAAACAGGTCCAGCGACTGGTCGGTCTGCGCGGCGTGCTGGCCGGCGTAGTCAAGGTGCTTGGCGGCGTTGCGCAGGGCGATCAGGTGGCGTTCGCGCGCGAGGTAGAGCGACTCGCCGGTCTGCTGCCAGCCGGCGATGCGCAGCAGCTCGGCGCGCAGCAGGTCGATGCCGGTCTTCTCGTTGGCGGACAGGTAGATGTGGGTGGCGTCGGCCATCGCGTCGACTGAGGGCTTGTGGCCGGACAGGTCGATCTTGTTCCAGATGCGCAGCACCGGTACGCCCTGCGGGAAGTTGGCGACGATGGCTTCGTCGGCGCGCGTGGGGCCGTGGTCGGCGTCCAGCAGGTGCAGGATGACGTCCGCCTTGCCCACTTCGCCCCAGGTGCGTTCGATGCCGATGCGCTCCACCACGTCCACCGCTTCGTCGTGGCCGCGGATGCCGGCGGTGTCGATGATGTTGAGGGGGATCCCTTCGATCTGGATCGTTTCGCTGACCTTGTCGCGTGTGGTGCCGGCGATGGGGGTGACGATGGCGACTTCGGCACCGGCCAGCGCGTTCAGGAGTGAGGACTTGCCGACGTTGGGCTGGCCGACCAGCACCACGTTCAGGCCTTCGCGCAGCAGGGCACCCTGGCTGGCCTGCTTGAACACGTGGTCGAGCGCTTCGACGATGCCTTTCAGCTGGCCGCGGGCGTCGGATTTTTCCAGGAAGTCGATTTCCTCTTCCGGGAAGTCGAGCGTGGCTTCCACCAGCATGCGCAGGTGGGTGACGCGCTCCACCAGGGCGTGGATGGTTTGCGAGAAGGCGCCGGACAGGCTGGCACTCGCGGATTTCGCGGCGGCTTCGGTGGAGGCGTCGATCAGGTCGGCCACGGCTTCGGCCTGGGCCAGGTCGAGCTTGTCGTTCAGGTAGGCGCGGCGGGTGAATTCGCCGGGTTCGGCCAGGCGCAGGCCTTGTTCGGCGCCCGCTTCCAGCACGCGCTGCAGCAGCATCTGCAGGACGATGGGGCCGCCGTGGCCTTGCAGCTCGATCACGTCTTCGCCGGTATAGGAGTGCGGGGCCTTGAAGTAGATGGCGATGCCCTGGTCGATGATGCTGCCGTCCGCTTGCGTGAAGGGGATGTAGGTGGCGTGGCGGGGCTTGAGGTCCGTGCCATTGAACAGGGCCTGGGCCAGGGGCTGCAGGTTCTTGCCGGACGCGCGCACCACGCCGATGCCGCCGCGGCCGGGGGCGGTGGCGATTGCTGCAATGGGGGAGGAGTCTAGGTTCATTTGCTGATTTTAAACATTAAAACCGGGAAACCAGGGTACGACCCGAAGGGTCGGACCCTTGGGTCGGACCCTTGGGTCTGACCCCGGTTTACCGGTTCAAAAAAAAGCCCGCGTCTGGCGCGGGCTTCTTGAAGGATTACTTAGCGTTGCCAGTATCGAATTTTTTGGTAATCACCCACTGCTGCGCAATCGACAGCAGGTTGTTGACCACCCAGTACAGCACCAGGCCGGATGGGAAGAAGAAGAACATGACCGAGAATGCGATCGGCATGAACATCATCATCTTGGCCTGCACCGGATCCGCAGGCTGCGGGTTCAGGCGCGTGGTGATGTACATCGAAATCGCGTACAGCACCGGCAGCACATAGAACGGGTCAGGCTTGGTCAGGTCGTGGATCCACAGCGCCCACGGAGCGCCGCGCATTTCGACCGACGCGTTCAGCACCCAGTACAGGGCGATAAACACCGGCATCTGCACCAGGATCGGCAGGCAGCCGCCGAGAGGATTGATCTTCTCGGTCTTGTACAGCTCCATCATGGCCTGGTTCATCTTCTGCGGGTCGCCCTTGTAGCGCTCGCGGATGGCGGTCATCTTCGGCGTCACGGTCTTCATCTTCGCCATGGAGCGGAAGGAAGCGGCCGACAGCGGGAAGAACAGCAGCTTGATCGCCACGGTGAAGGCGATGATGGTCCAGCCCCAGTTGCCGACCACTTTGTGGATCAGGTCCATCGCGGCCCACATCGGGCGCGCAACGATGGCCAGCCAGCCGTAGTCCTTGACCAGGTCCAGGCCTTCGGCGACCTTCTCCAGGGTGGCAGTGTCCTGCGGGCCGGCGTACAGCTTGGCGTTGTTGGTCACGGTCGCACCGGGAGCGATGGTGCCCAGCGGCTGTACCACGCCGACCGAGTACAGGTTGTCGCCTTCCTTCTTGGTGAAGATATCGCGCGGCATTTTCTCCTGCGGGATCATGGCCGCCACGAAGAAGTGCTCGGTGATGGCGAACCAGCCGTCATTGGATTTCTTCGCGTGTTCAGCCGGCGAGTCCTTGCCAGGGTTCTCGGCCATCCACTTGGCGTCCTTCTCGATATGCTTGAATTCGTACTTCTTGTACTTGTTCTCTGGCGTGTAGATGGCCGGCGCGATGAACTTGGGGCTCATCCAGGACGAACCTTCCGGCTCGAAGCCGTCGTGCTTCAGCTGCAGGTACAGCTGCGGCGCCAGCGGCGCGGCGCCGGTGTTGGTGACGGCATGCTGCACGTCCACCACATAGTCGCCCTTCTTGAAGGTGAAGGTCTTGGTCAGCTTGACGCCGCCCTGCTCCGCTTCCAGCACCAGCTGCACCTGGTTGGCGTCGTTCAGCATGCGCGCGCCAGGCTTGGCCACGAATGGGGTCTGGTGGTTCGGCAGGCCAGGGGCGCCGACCAGGCCGGTCTCGCCCAGGTAGGTGTGCTTGCCATCCTGGCGGAACAGCACCTGGTTCTTCTTCGCTTCGGTGCCATCGTTGTGCTTCAGCAGTTCCAGGCGCTGGATGGTGCCGCCCAGGGTGTTGATATCGACGCGCATGACGTCGGTGGTGATGGTCACCACTTCGGTCTTGATCGGTGCAGGGGCAGCAGCGGCGCCGGTGGCGGCGGCCGATGCGGCGGCAACGGCGGCGGGCACGGTGCCGGCGGCGGCCGCGGATGCCGAAGCCACCGCTGGCTTGGCAGGAGCCGGAGCGAACATGGACGGCTTGCCGGTCGAGATCATCCAGTTATTCCACAGGATAACCAGCGAGACCGCGAAGACGATCCACAGGATTGAGCGTTTATTGATATCCATTCGGTTCTTCAGGAGTGGTTGAAGTGCTTGGGCGGCACGGGATCGACCCCGCCCGCGTTCCAGGGATGGCAGCGGCATACCCGGCGCATGGCCAGATAACTGCCTTGAGCCGCACCGTGCACGCGCAGGGCTTCCAGCGCATAGTTGGAGCAGCTAGGGTAAAAACGGCAACGTGGCCCCATCAGCGGGCTGATGGCCACCTGGTAAAAGCGCAGCAGGAAGGTGAGCAGCGTCTTCATTTCGCCGGCCTGGCCTTGGTGGTCGCAGCAAAGAGGCGCGCCAGTTCCTGGCGCAGTTCGGCCTTCAGTCTGGTGCTGGTGGCCGGGCCGTCCTTGCTGTTGACGGGGCGCGACAGGCGCACCACGCAATCGACGGCAGGGAGGGAAGTAACGCGGAACAGCTCGCGCGTGACGCGCTTGATGGTGTTGCGGGTGACCGCGCGCGGCGCAAAGCGTTTGGCAACGACGATGCCCAGCCGCGCGTGAGGCAGCTGATTCTGGCGGGTATAGAGCACGAAGTGCGCGCTCTTGTGCGTTGGCCGCAAACTAAAAACGGATGAAAATTCATCCGTTTTTATGATGCGCCGAGCGCGAGCGAAGTCGTGTCTGCCTTCGCCTGTCGAGCTGTTTTGACAGCTGTCCACGCGATCAGCTTGCAAGCGTATTAAGCTACAGCCAGACGCTTGCGGCCTTTTGCACGACGTGCGTTCAGGACTTGGCGGCCGCCACGGGTAGCCATACGGGCGCGGAAGCCGTGGGTGCGCTTGCGACGCACAACGGAAGGTTGGTAAGTACGTTTCATGTTGGTCTCGCTAAAAAATACAAAATCGGGACGGGTGCGGTGTCCCTAAAAATGTTGGTGCCAATGACATTTCGCGCACTGCGCCAATCTCACTGCCCGCTAAAATCCGCGCATCGTATCTGAAAAATCACGGACTACGGGCGGGGAACCCAGAATTATCAGGATTTTTGGGGGCGATGTCAACCACTAGAACCGGAAAACCGGGGTACGACCAAAAGGGTCGGACCCCATCGGGGGCCGGGGTCCGGCCCTGCGGGCCGTACCCCGGTTTTCAGGTTTTCGGCGGTTCAGTTGCAAAAAAGCCAATGTGCAAAATTTCCGGTTAACCTGTGGATAACTGCCGACTTAGCGGCTAGAATAGCGCGTTACGTGTGGCGATTCGAACGCCCTCCCACACTTTTTGCATATAGATCGATTCATGGAAAATTTCTGGCAGACCTGCTCCGCGCAGTTGGAGCTTGAGCTGACGCCGCAACAATTCAGCGCCTGGATTAAGCCGCTTGTGCCCCTCGACTTCGAGGACAACAAGCTGCGCGTTGCCGCGCCAAACCGGTTCAAGCTGGATTGGGTAAAGACCCAGTTCGCGAGCCGCATCACGGCCCTGGCCTGCCAATATTGGGAAACCCAGATCGACGTGCAGTTCGTGCTGGACCCGCGCACCAACCCGCTGAAGAAGCCGGCCGCACCGGCCATCGTCTCCGGCCCCCTGAGCGACGTGCGCCCGGAGACCCCGGCCGCCGCCGCCGCGCCGACCGCCGCCGCCGAATACTCGAATCCCAAAGGCCGCGAGAACAGCCGCATCAACCCGGACCTGACGTTCGAATCCTTCGTGACCGGTAAGGCCAACCAGCTGGCGCGCGCCGCGGCGATCCAGGTAGCGAACAACCCGGGCGTGTCGTACAACCCGCTGTTCTTCTATGGCGGCGTGGGCCTGGGCAAGACCCACTTGATCCACGCGATCGGCAACCAGGTGATGGCCGACCAGCCGGGCGCGCGCATCCGCTACATCCACGCCGAGCAGTACGTGCGCGACGTGGTGACCGCCTACCAGCGCAA
>CBHWEO010000248.1:0-8281 GCA_966112955.1 uncultured Duganella sp.
GGGATGTATTTGCCGTCGCCCATCACCGGTTTCAGGATCTCGTCGTCCTTCATGCCGTGCGATTTGCAGGAGATGAAGTCGTCCTGGCCGTAGGCCGGCGCGGAGTGCACGATGCCGGTGCCGCTGTCGGTGGTCACGTAATCGGCGATGTAGACCGGCGACAGGCGGTCGTAGAAGGCATCGCGGGCGTGCAGCGGGTGCTTGAAGCTGATGCCAGCCAGCTGGGCGCCGGTGGCGGTCGCAATGACCTTGCCTTCCAGCTTGTAGCGCTGCAGGCAGGATTCCACCAGGTCGGCGGCCAGCACCAGCATCAGCGGCTTGCCTTCGCGTTCGGTCTGCACCAGCGCGTAGGTCACTTCGTGGTGCATGTTCAGGGCCTGGTTGGACGGGATGGTCCACGGGGTGGTGGTCCAGATCACGACGAAGCCGTCGCCCTCGGGCAGGGCCGGCAGGCCGAAGGCGGCGGCCAGCTTGTCGCGCTCATGGAAGGCGAAGCCGACGTCGATGGCCGGGTCGCGCTTGTCCTTGTATTCCACTTCCGCTTCCGCCAGCGCGGAGCCGCAATCGAAGCACCAGTTGACCGGCTTCAGGCCGCGGTAGACATAGCCCTTCTCCAGCAGCTTGCCCAGGGCGCGCAGCTCGTCGGCTTCGTTGCCGAAGTTCATGGTCAGGTAAGGATTGTCCCACTCGCCCAGCACGCCCAGGCGGATGAAGTCCTTCTTCTGGCGCTCGACCTGCTCGTGGGCGTAGGCGCGCGCCTTGGCCAGCACGTCGGCGGTCGGCAGGTTCTTGCCGTACAGTTTTTCGATCTGGATCTCGATCGGCATGCCGTGGCAATCCCAGCCCGGCACATAGGGCGCATCGAAGCCGGCCAGGGTGCGCGACTTGACCACGATGTCCTTCAGGATCTTGTTGACGGCGTGGCCCAGGTGGATGTCGCCGTTGGCGTACGGCGGACCGTCGTGCAGCACGAACTTGGGGCGGCCCTTGGCGGCCTTGCGCACGCGTTCGTAGATCTTCTTGTCCTGCCACTGCTTGACCCAGCCCGGCTCGCGCTTGGCCAGGTCGCCGCGCATCGGGAATGGGGTTTCGGTCATGTTGACCGGGTACTTGCTTTCAGGTTTCTTTGCTTTGTCGGACATGGTAATAACTTATCAGTTCGTGTTTTGGGTGGCGAAGAAATCGCGCGCCTGGGCGGCGTCGCGCTCGATGGCCTTGACCAGGGTCGGCAGGTCGATGAACTTTTCTTCGTCACGTATCTTTTTCAGGAATTCGACGCGCACCACCTTGCCGTAGCAATGCTGGGCGAAATCGAAGATGTGCACCTCCAGCAGCACGCGGCCGGCGTCTTCCACGGTCGGCCGCACGCCCAGGCTGGCCACCGCCGGCAGCGGCCGGTCGGCCAGGCCGTGCACCTGCACGATGAAGATGCCGGCCAGGGCAGGGCGGTGCGGCACGCGCAGGTTCAGGGTCGGGAAGCCGATATCGCGGCCCAGTTTCGCGCCGTGGATCACATGGCCGGAAATGGCATAGGGATGGCCCAGCAGCGCCTGCGCGTGGGAGAAATCGCCTTCCGCCAGCGCGGCGCGCACGGCGGAGGAGGAAATGCGGGTTTCGCCATTGCGCACGGTCGGCAGCACTTCCACTTCGAAGCCGTACTGCCTGCCCGCGTCGGCCAGCATGGCGACATTGCCGGCCCGCTTGGCGCCGTAGCAGAAATCGTCGCCCACCATCAGCCACTTCACGTGCAAGCCCTCCACCAGCACCTTCTCGACGAAGGTTTGCGGCGACTGGCCGGCGAAGTGGTCGCAGAAATGCTCGACGATCACCCGGTCCACCCCGTTGTTGTCCAACGCCTGCAGCTTGTCGCGCAGGTTGGCAATGCGCGGCGGGGCTTTCGACATATCGCCCATCTTGTGGGCGAAGAATTCGCGCGGGTGGGGTTCGAAGGTCATCACGGCCGACTCCAGGCCCAGGCGGTCGGCGGCCGCGCGCACGCGCGCCAGCAACGCCTGGTGGCCGCGGTGGACACCATCGAAGTTGCCGATCGTCAAGGCGCAGGGCGCGCGCGCCGCTGCATTGGGGAGTCCGCGAAATACCTTCATTTACATTGCTATCAGGCTCAAATGCTTGATTATACGTTCTCAAAGACAAAAAGCGCTGCCAGCGGGTGCAGGCAGCGCTTTTCTCGGCTCAGCCCGGCTTTGCTTAGACCGGGTTGTTAATGTACATGGTCCAGTAGCGGGCCAGTTCAGGCTCGCCGGCGGTACCCTTGACCGACTTCAGCGTGCTGATGGCAGCAGACTTCTTGCCGGCGATGTACTGCGCCACGCCATAGTGCAGCTTCATTTCTTCCGGCTTGCGCGCGGTGCCCAGCTTGATCGCTTCTTCCATCAGCTTCAGGCCATCGGCCTTGCCTTCGGACACCAGGGCGTAGCCCAGGTTGGCCAGGCCGTCGGCATCCTTTTCCTTGCGGAAGTTGGCTTCCTGGGTGGCGGCATTCTTCTGCAGGTCGGCCTGGGTCTTGATGGCCAGGTCTTTCAGGCGCTGGTGACGGCCGGCATCGGCGCCGGTGCCGAGGGCACCTTTCTTGTAGCCTTCTTCCACGATCTTCAGGGCTTCCGCCGGATTGCCGGCTTGCAGGGCCAGCTGGCCCATTTCCATGAATTCGGATGGCTTGGTGATCTGCTTCAGGGCCAGCTTGAGGCGCATCACGTCCAGGTTGAGGGAGGAGGAGAAGCCCGGCTTGCCGACCACGCGGTTCAGCAGGTCGGCCCAGTAGGACGCCTTCGGATAGGAGGCCGCCAGCTTTTCCAGGGTCTGCACGTAGCCGGCCTTGTCGTTCTGCTTCAGCTGGATGTTGGCCAGCATCTGCAGGCTGCCTTCGGACTTGGCGCCTTGCAGTTCCTTGGCTGCTTCATTCAGCTTGCCGCTCTGGTAGTAAGTCTGGATCAGCTGTTCCTTCATCTGGGTGTTGTTCGGGTTGTCCTTCAACACTTTCTGGATGTAGGTGATGGCTTTCGGATAATCCTTGGCGCGCAGGTAGATGCTGGCCAGGGCTTCCACGATCTTCGGTTGCTGTGCGGCCGACAGGCGGCCGGAAGCCAGCACCGCTTCGAAGGCGCGGGCTGCGGTCTCGTTCTCGCCGGCTGCGGCAGCGGCGGAACCACGGGTGTATTCAATCTGGAACTTTTCCAGCTCGGACTTGCCGCCGACGGCGTCCGCTTCCTTCAGTTTCGCCAAGGCTTCCTTGTACTTGCCGGCAGAGGCCAGTTTTTGCGCTTCCTGCAGCGGCTTGCCGACTTCGGCGCGGACCGCTTCCGCGTGCGCGACGGACGACAGGCCCATCATCGGGACGGCAGCATTGAAACCAATGGCGGCCATTACCAGGCCGAGATGTGCGAGACGAAACTTGGTCATGGGGTGTTTTTCTTTCTTCAAAATGCGAAATAGGCAGGATAACCTGCCTATTTGGGAAAATAAAGGGTGATTTGACCCAATTATTTACTGGAACTGCTCGTTACCGACCAGACCAATCTTGGTGACGCCGAGGCGCTGGGCCGAAGCCATCACGCCTGCAACCACGCTGTAGTTAACCAGCTTGTTCGGACGCAGGTGCACTTCAGGCTGGTCAGCCTGTGCCGCTACGGCGATCAGCTTGTTCTCCAGGGATGGGCGGTCTGGAACGACCACGTTATCCCACAGGATGGTGCCGTCGAAGTCAACGTCGATGGTCACGACCACAGGTTCCTTGGTTGGCGGTGGCGGGGTGCCGACCGGCATATTCAGGTTAACCGAGTGGTTCGCTTTTGGAATGGTAATAATCAGCAGAATGATCAGAACCAGCATGACGTCGATCATCGGCGTCATGTTCATTTCCATCATCGGTTCCGACTCACCGCCGGAACCACCTACGTTCATACTCATGAAATGTTCCTTTCAGAAGGCCGCCCCCAATACTGCCGGGGGCGGCTCGTCCTTACATCTTATCAGGCGGTTCGGTGATGAAACCGACCTTTTGGATGCCAGCGCGCTGCGTGGTGTAGATCACACGGCCGATCGATTCATATTTCGCGTCTTTGTCGCCGCGCACATGAACTTCAGGCTGAGGCACCTTCACAGCTTCCTCTTTCAGAAAATCGAACAGCTCATTCGCGTCGCGCATTTTCTTCTGGTTCCAGTAGATGTCGCCATCCTTGTTCACAACGATGTTGACGTTCTCTGGCTTGGTCTGGATTGCCTGGTTGATCTCTTGCGGCAGGTTGATCTTCTGCAGTTTGAGAACGACCGGGCTCGTGATCAGGAAGATGATCAGCAGCACCAGCATGATGTCCACGAGCGGCGTCGTGTTGATCTCACTGTTGAGCTTATCTTCTCCGCCTTCGGAGCCTACGGACATCGACATGGTATTAACCTACTTTTTTCGACGAAGCAGCAGCGTTCGAGGTGGACATGGCGCCGGAGATCAGCACGGAGTGCACGTCAGCCGAGAAGGCATTCACGTCTTCCATTGCGGTCTTGTTACGACGCAGCAGCCAGTTGTAGCCCAGCACGGCAGGAACTGCCACCAGCAGACCGAAAGCGGTCATGATCAGTGCTTCACCCACAGGACCTGCCACTTTGTCGATCGAGGCGTTACCGGTCATACCGATGTTGGTCAGTGCGCCGTAAATACCCCACACGGTACCGAACAGGCCGATGAACGGAGCGGTCGAACCCACGGTTGCCAGGAAGGACAGGCCGTCGGACAGGCGGGACTGCACTTTGTCCACAGCGCGCTGGATGGACATGGTCACCCAGGTCGACAGGTCGATCTGTTCCAGCAAGGCGCCGTCGTGGTGCGCGGTGGCCTTGGTGCCGGTTTCAGCGATGAAGCGGAATGGCGAACCTTCGGTCAGGGTGGCGGTGCCGGCAGCGATCGAGGATGCTTTCCAGAACTTGGCAGTGGTTTCTTTCTGCTGCTTGAAGATCTTCTGCTGGTCGATGATCTTGGTCACGATGATGTACCAGGAACCGATCGACATGATCGACAGGATGATCAGGGTAGCACGAGCAACGAAGCCGGCTTCCCACACGGCGGAGATACCGAATGGGTTTTCGACTTCTTCTTTAGCTGCTGGAGCAGCGGCTGCTGGAGCTGCTGCTGGAGCGGCTGCCGCGTCAGCTGCTGGAGCGGCAGGTGCGTCAGCGGCAGGAGCCGAAGCGGCGGCCGAGGCAGGAGCGTCAGCCATTGCTGGAGCGCTTACCAGGGCAGTAGCTGCGGTCACCGAGAACAGCACAGCGGCCAGTACAGCGGACAAACGGGTATTCTTAAACATGCTTCCTCCAAATTTGAAAAATAATCAGTTCGCTGGCTTAAACGACAACGGACTTACTTAGTTGCGAGACGGTGTTCTGTCTCAGGTTTATTCCAGCGTCCAGACGTATTGCATCTGTTGCCAGGTTTCTTGCGGCTTGCCGTCCACGGTGGCCGGCTTGAATTTGCACTTGGAGATGCCGGCAACGGCAGCCTTGTCCAAATCACGGAAACCACTAGATTTCACTACTTTCGAATCGCCAACACGGCCGTCCGCAGAGATCAGGAACGACAGGGTTACCGTACCGGTTTCTTCGTTACGCAGCGAGGACTTCGGCCACTCTGGCTTGGCGCAGGTGCTGAAGTCGACCACGGCCGGGGTCTTCACGCCGGTCGCCGCAGGGGCTGGCGTTTGGGCCGGAGGCGCAGGTGGTGCTGGACGAATGTCGGTCGTGGCCGGCTTCACGTTGGTCGCATTGGCGATCACGTTCTGCGCTGGCGGCGGTTGCTGCACGTTCACTTCGACCGGAGGAATGAATGGCGGTGGTGGGGCCTTCATCTCTGGCGGAGGTGGCGGTGGCGGCAGTTCTTTTGGCGGAGGCGGGGCAACCTCCTCGATGATCTTGGTCTCCACCGGTTCGATCATCTTGCTGATCATTTTCTTGCCCAGGCCGGATACGATGCCGTAACCAGCGATCACGTGCAGGACTACGACGAACACGATGCCCGTATAGTTCTTCTTCCCGGCAATTTTCTCGTTATCACTGAAATTCATGCCTGCTTTCTCCAATACCAACTCTTATGTTGCTACTTTTAAACCCCCAAAATGGCGACGCAAAGCTACAGCCGCATCCGGGACGTCGGCGAATTATACATACGAATTTTGGATTTTTGCATAGAATTTTGTCCCGAAAACCGTTTAAATTTCATGCCCTTAGCCCCATATTGGCAGGCTGTTACGAGCCGCTGCCGGAGACCTCTGAAAGAAAAAGCAAGAGAAAATTGACCATTTTTTCGCAGCTGCGATTGATCTTCATCAGTTTTTCTCAAGGACGATAGATTCCTCGCCACTTCCTGCTTGAAAGCGGAGGAAATTCGGCGAAGTGTGTTGCTTCGACGTAACTCTGTCAAAAGCGGGGTCAGATGACCCGGTTGCGCTTTTCGCGCTTGCACTCGATGGTGCTGATCACCTGGCCGTCCGGGGTCACCGTATCCAGGTGCACGTCGAATCCCCACAGGCGGGCCACGTGTTTCAGCACTTCGTTGGCCTGCTGGTTGAGGGGACGGCGGTTGTACTGCGTATGGCGCAGTGTCAGGGCGCGGTCGTCGCGGGTATTGACGGACCACACTTGTATATTAGGCTCGCGGTTGCCCAGGTTGTACTGGTCGGCCAGCATTTGCCGCACGTAGCGGTAGCCCAGTTCATCGTGGATGGCCGAGACCGCCAGCTTGTCATTCTTGTCGTCATCCAGCACTGCGAAGAAGTGGAATTCGCGGATCAGGCGCGGCGACAGGTACTGGGCGATGAAGCTTTCGTCCTTGAAATTGCGCATGGCAAAGTCGAGTGTCTTCTTCCAGTCGCTGCCGGCGATGTCGGGGAACCATTCGCGGTCTTCGTCGGTGGGGTTCTCGCAGATGCGGCGGATGTCCGACATCATCGCGAAGCCCAGGGCATACGGATTGATCCCATTGTAATAAGGGCTGTGCACGGGCGGCTGGTACACCACGTTGGTATGGCTCTTCAGGAACTCCATCATGAAGCCGTCGCTGACTACGCCCTCGTCGTACAACTGGTTGAGGATGGTGTAGTGCCAGAAGGTGGCCCAGCCTTCATTCATCACCTGGGTCTGGCGCTGCGGGTAGAAGTACTGGCTGATCTTGCGCACGATGCGCACGATTTCGCGCTGCCACGGTTCCAGCAGCGGCGCGTACTTCTCGATAAAGTACAGCAGGTTTTCTTCCGGCTCGGGCGGGAAGCGCGGCGCCGGCTTGTCGACGGCTTCTTCCTCGCGCCGCGGCACGGTGCGCCACAGCTCGTTGATCTGCGATTGCAGGTAGGCTTCGCGCTCCTTCTGTTTGGCTTGCTCCTGGGCCAGCGACAGCTTGGCCGGGCGCTTGTAGCGGTCCACGCCATAGTTCTGGATCGCGTGGCAGGAGTCGAGCAGCAATTCGACCGCGTCGATGCCGTGCCGCTGCTCGCACTCGGCGATGTAATTCTTGGCGAACAGCATGTAGTCGATGATGGCGTCGGCGTCGGTCCAGGTGCGGAACAGGTAATTGCCCTTGAAGAAGGAATTGTGGCCATAGGCCGCGTGGGCGATCACCAGCGCTTGCATGGTCAGGCTGTTTTCCTCCATCAGGTAGGCGATGCAGGGGTTGGAATTGATGACGATCTCGTACGCCAGCCCCATCTGGCCACGCTTGTAGCCTTTCTCCGTGGCCAGGAAGTGCTTGCCGAACGACCAGTGCGAATACGAGACCGGCATGCCGACCGAGGTGTAGGCATCCATCATTTGCTCGGCAGTAATAATCTCCAGCTGGTTCGGATAGGTATCCAGCCCGAAGTTCTGCGCCACGCGGCGGATTTCATCGTGCGCCTGCTCGATCAGTTCGAACGTCCATTCGGATTGCTCCGGCAAGGCCCTGGGGTGCAGGGGGCGTTTGCTCATCTGGTTCATTTTGGCTGCTTCTTGAACAGTTCGCGGAACACCGGATAGATATCGGCCGGCGTGACTATCTTCTGCATGGCGAAGTGCTGGTGGTATTCGGGGATCTGGGCGTACTGCTCCCATAGGTTCTGCGGCGGGCCATCGGTGATCTCGACATAGGTGTAGTACTGCACCTTGGGCATGATGGTGTTGACCAGCAGTTGCCGGCACAGCACGGAATCGTTGTCCCAGTTGTCGCCGTCGGATGCCTGCGCCACGTAAGCGTTCCAGCTGCCCCCGCCAAAGCGCTCGTCGATGATCTTGTTCAGCAGGTGCA
>CBHWEO010000249.1:0-8203 GCA_966112955.1 uncultured Duganella sp.
CCAGGTTGTAGGCGATGTTGGCGGCGTCGATGTTCGGCATCACCAGCAGGTTGGCATCCTGTTTCAGGGTGGTGTGCGGCAGCAGCTTGTGGCGCAGCTTGGAATCGAGCGCGGTGTCGCCGTGCATTTCGCCGTCCACTTCCAGGTCCGGCGCGCGCTGGCGCACCAGGTCCAGCACGGCGCGCATCTTCTGCGCCGACTCGCTGTTGGAGGAACCGAAGTTCGAGTGCGACAGCAGGGCTGCGCGCGGCACCAGGCCGAAGCGCTTCATCTCTTCCGAAGCCATGATGGTGATGGCCGCCAGCTCGTTGGCGTTCGGGTTTTCGTTGACGTGGGTGTCCACCAGCGCCAGCTGGCGCTCCGGCAGCACCAGGATGTTCATGGCCGCGTAGACACAGGCGCCCGGGCGGCGGCCCAGCACCTGGTCGATGTAGTGCAGGTGCAGCTGGGTGGTGCCGAAGGTGCCGCAGATCATGCCGTCGGCATCGCCCTTCTTGATCATCATGGCGCCGATCAGGGAATGGCGGCGGCGCATTTCCAGCTTGGCGTATTCCTGGGTCACGCCCTTGCGGCTGGTCAGCTCGTAGTAGGCTTGCCAGTACTCGCGGTAACGCTCGTCGAAGTCGGGGTTGATCACGTCGTAGTCGACGCCCTGCTTCAGGCGCAGGCCGAACTTCTGCACGCGCGCATCCAGCACGGCGGGGCGGCCCACCAGGATCGGGCGCGCCAGCTTTTCGTCGACCACCACCTGCACCGCGCGCAGCACGCGTTCCTCTTCGCCTTCGGCATAGACGATGCGCTTCATGTCCGGCGGGGTTTGCTTGGCCACCGCGAACACCGGCTTCATGAAGGTGCCGGAACGGTAGACGAATTGCTGCAGGCTGTCGGCGTAGGCTTCCAGGTCCTTGATCGGGCGGGTGGCGACGCCGGAATCCTCGGCCGCTTTCGCCACGGCCGGGGCGATCTTGGTCAGCAGGCGCGGGTCGAACGGCATCGGGATCAGGTATTCCGGGCCGAAGGCCAGGTTGGCGATGCCGTAGGTGGTGGCGACGATGTCCGACTGCTCGGCGTGGGCCAGGTCGGCAATCGCGTGCACCACGGCGATTTCCATCTCGCGCGTGATGGTGCTGGCGCCGCTGTCCAGCGCGCCGCGGAAGATGTAGGGGAAGCACAGCACGTTGTTGACCTGGTTCGGGTAGTCCGAACGGCCGGTGCAGATGATGGCGTCGCCGCGCACGGCTTTCACGTCTTCCGGCAGGATTTCCGGGTTCGGGTTGGCCAGCGCCAGGATCAGCGGGTTGGGCGCCATCTGCTTGACCATGTCCTGTTTCAGCACGCCGCCGGCGGACAGGCCGAGGAAGATGTCGGCGCCTTCGATCACTTCGGCCAGGGTGCGGGCCGTGGTGTCGCTGGCGAAGCGCTCCTTGTCCGGGTCCATCAGCTCGGTGCGGCCCTTGTAGACCACGCCGGCCAGGTCGGTGACGATGATGTTCTCGATCGGGAAGCCGAGGTCGACGATCAGGTCCAGGCAGGCCAGGGCAGCCGCGCCGGCGCCCGACACCACCAGCTTGCACTTCTTGATGTCCTTGCCGAGGTATTTGAGGCCGTTCAGGATGGCCGCGCCGACGATGATGGCGGTGCCGTGCTGGTCGTCGTGGAAGACCGGGATCTTCATCTTTTCGCGCAGCTTGCGCTCGATGTAGAAGCACTCCGGCGCCTTGATGTCTTCCAGGTTGATGCCGCCGAAGGTCGGTTCCAGCGCGGCGATGATGTCGACCAGCTTGTCCGGGTCTTGCTCATTGATTTCGATGTCGAAGACGTCGATGCCGGCGAACTTCTTGAACAGCACGCCCTTGCCTTCCATCACCGGCTTGGACGCCAGCGGGCCGATATTGCCCAGGCCCAGCACGGCGGTGCCGTTGGAGATCACGGCCACCAGGTTGCCGCGCGCCGTGTATTTATAGGAGTTGGCGGGATCGACGACGATCTCTTCGCAGGGCGCTGCCACGCCCGGGGAGTAGGCCAGCGCCAGGTCGCGCTGGTTGGTCAGTTGCTTGGTGGGGGAAACGCTGATCTTGCCGGGCCGGGGGCACTCGTGGTACTCCAGCGCCGCGGCGCGCAGTTGTTGACGAAGTTCTTCTTTTTTGTCAGATCCCGAATCCATGCTGTACTGCCCCTTCTGTCCTGTGTCCGAAAGCCTCCGATTCTAGCAGATAGAGGGATTGCTCTAACGTAGGTATTTTTACCAATGCCGAATTTTCATCGGTTTCGCTTGCCTTTCATTTAAGAATCATCCAAATTTCGCACTGTTTTTCCCAAGAACAATCTAATTCCTCATGGAAACGCAATTTTCCTGCGCCCCACTCTGTCGCCGCGGCGACAATGCTGACTTGCGGCACATAACCATAAAATCTTGTTGCGCAAAATCGCATTTGGTTGGAATATTCATTGCAAGCAACTTTACATATGGCATTTTTGTACATAGACTGAGTTCATTGGCACTTTACGAAGGGAAAAACCATGCGCCACGCACTCTGGCATTCCTGGTCCCGTATGTCCGGCGTCCTGTTTCCTGCAAGTGTCGCCGCCCTGTTCTTCACTCCACAGGATTCCAGCTGGGTTGTCATGCTGGCCATGGCGGCGCTGGCCTCCGGCGGCACCTGGGTCTACCAGCGCGATCACCACGGCTAGGCACGGATCCGGGCCCGCCCGCTAGAATGGCGGGATGCTTTCCGAATTCGACCTGATCAAACAATACTTCGTGCGCCCCGTCCCGGGCCGCGCGACCCTTGGCATCGGCGACGATTGCGCCTTGCTGACCCCGGCCCCGGGGATGCAGACTGCCATTTCTTCCGACATGCTGGTCGAGGGCCGGCACTTCTTTGCTGGCGAAGATCCCCAGCGCCTTGGCCATAAAAGCTTGGCCGTCAACCTGTCCGACCTTGCCGCCATGGGCGCGCGCCCGGTGGCCTTCACGCTGGCCCTGGCGCTGCCCGCCGCCGACCGCGCCTGGCTGGAGGGCTTTTCGCGCGGGCTGTTCGCGCTGGCCGACGCGCATGGCTGCGAGCTCATTGGCGGCGACACCACCAAGGGACCGCTGAATATCTGCATCACCGTGTTCGGCGAAGTGGCGCCGTCGCGCGCCCTGCGCCGCAGCGCGGCCCGGGCGGGCGACGATGTCTGGGTGTCCGGCACGCTGGGCGATGCACGGCTGGCGCTGGCGGGCTACCGCGGCGAACTGGCGCTGCCGGCGGAAGCGCTGGCCGCCGCCGGCACGCGCATGCACACGCCGGCGCCGCGCGTGGCGCTGGGCAGGCTGCTGGCCGAGCGCGGCCTGGCCCACGCGGCCATCGATATTTCCGACGGCCTGGTGGGCGACCTGGGCCACATCCTGGAACGCTCCGGCGTCGGCGCCACACTGGATGCCGACGCGCTGCCGGCCGGTGCGGTGCTGGCCGGCCAGCCCCTGGCCCTGCGGCGCGCCTTCAGCGCCGCCGGCGGCGACGATTACGAACTCTGCTTCACCGCACCCGCCGCGCAGCGCGAAGCCATCCTGGCAGCGGGCGCCGAATGCGCCACGCCCGTCACGCGCGTCGGCCGCATCGACGCCGCTCCGGGTCTGCGCTGGACCGATGCGGCCGGCCAGCCGCTGGCGCTCGAACTGTCCAGCTTCGACCACTTCACGCCATAGCGCGGCGGTATTCGCCCGGCGGTTTGCCCACCAGGGCGGTGAAGTCGCGGATGAAGTGGGCCTGGTCGTAATAGCCGAGGTCCAGGGCCAGTTGCGCCAGTTCCGGCTGGCCGTGGCCGGCCTGCAGCCGGGCCACGGCCTCGTGCATGCGGTAGCGCTTGATGACCCACTTCGGGCCGACGCCGACGTATTGCTGGAACAGGCGCTGCAGGGCGCGCTTGTTGAGGCCTGACTGTCCCGCCAGCGCGTCCACCGTCAGCAGCGCCGGATCGCCGGCGATGGCGTCCACCAGCGCCGCCGCGCGCGCAACATCGGGGTCCTGGGCCGGCAGCCGCGCCAGCAGGAAGGCTTCCGCCAAGGCCGCCATTTCCGCCATGGCTGCCGCGCCCCGGCCCGCGCACTCGCGCACCTGACGCGCGAATGCCAGCCCTGCCGCCCCAACCGCCTGCTCCAGCGGCAGGCGCTGGTCCGCGATGCTGGCAACGGCGCGGCCGAGGAAGGGCCGGAATCCGCCCGGCCGGAACTTGATGCCGAAGGCGAAGCCCTGTCCCGCCAGCTGCTTGGTGTAGCGCGCCGTGTGGACGCCATACACGCCATCCGTATCATGCTCGATCACCAGGTGCACGTTCGGGTGCGGCAGCGTTTCCTGCTGCTGCGGCGGCGCCCCTTGCATATCCCAGCCAACGTACCAGTAGTGCTCCACCAGGCCAGCCAACGCCGCGCCAGGCGCCAGCCGCTCGTGGTGAAATGTCCCTGCCGCAAATTGCGGCACCAGGATGCCGCGCGGCGGCGCATCGATTTGTCGCGTTTTTCCAATCATGAGGGCGTGCAGGCTACCATAATCACCGCATGAAAACACTGATCCCATTACTATTCGCCCTGGCCGCCACGGCGGCGCAGGCAGGAGGCCCCACCATGCAAGTCAACGGCACGTTCGACGTCAAGCTCACGCCGCAGCCCGCGGCGGAAGGACAGACCTGGGGCAGGCAAACCATTGCCAAGACTTTCCACGGCCCGCTCGAAGGCAGCAGCCGCGGCGAAATGCTGGCCGCCGGCACGGCCGTCAAGGGCTCGGCAGGTTACGTCGCGCTGGAGCAGGTCACCGGCACGCTGGAGGGCCGCCAGGGCAGCTTCTTCCTGCAGCACTTCGGCCTGATGGACAAAGGCGCGCCAACACTGACGGTCAGCGTCATTCCCGACTCCGCCACCGGCGAACTCACCGGCCTGCAAGGGACGATGACCATCGACATCAGCGGCGGCAAGCACAGTTACACCTTCACCTACAAGCTGCCGCCCCGCTGATCCACCTCAATGCCGCCCGCCCTGCGCCGCTTAAGCTTGATCCAGAAGCGCAGCGGGGGCTGGGCATGGCAAATCTTTCCGAACAAGAAGCACTCGCATTGGTCGCCGTACGCGGCCATTGCGACGAACTCGATCGCTGGAAACGCACTTCAGCACGATTGGAAACGTGGGAAATCAAATCCGGTCTGATCGACGATCTCGGCATCAGACACGACCAATCCATTCAACTACGGGTCACCCAAGCGACGGCGCGCAGTTACTCTGTGAGTTTCCTTTTCACGCTATTCTTAAACACAAAGTTCGGGCAAGAACGCATCTACCAGCTTGAAGTACATTTGGGCAAGAGGAAGCCCAACTGCTGGCATCGACGGTCTCATGAACATATTGGCTCTACCCGACATGAAGAGCGGGAAGAATGGGCAACCTGGGATTATGCGCAATCACTTGCGCACTTCTGCCGAAGGACTAACATCTTCCTTATTCCTATCCCTCCCAACCCTCTACTATCAGACAAGGAGAAGGGAAATGCTAACCGACATCATTAAGTCTGTGACGAAGTTTAGCTGCGAAAGAACCGATGGCCCCGGCAAAAGTGTGGTGGTGTTCGCGCCAAGACCTTTTAAAGATGAGCCAGAGGTCTTTCTCTTTGTACAAAAGGTAGGCGATAAGGTTGAGATCTCGGATGATGCCGAAGTCGTTCTCCATCATGGGAACTGCGAACAAGCAGTGGATGAGATTGCGACTATCGTACGCGCCGCTGGACTCGAATTCACAAACGGAGCGATCAAACTGAGCTGCGACATGCGGGGCCTGGACCTGGCGATAGCGAAATTCCTCTCCGTAATGGCTGAATTGGCAAAACGTGAGCACGACTTCAGCAGAATGTCGGCGCAAGCATGGCGCAAGCAGCAGGCGCTGACTGCAAAATGATGTCATGAAGTGGTCACAACAGGCGGCTATGATGCCGTCTGTCTCCACATTCCGCCACTCTTGTGAATGTTTTGCCGCCCCGCGAGGGCGGCATTTTTTTACCCAACCAGCGCCGTGTGGTCTTCGCCCGGTTCGCCGGCACGGCGGCCGCTGCCGTGCATCAGCCAGTAGTGGTGGAAGGCCAGGCGGATGTTGTCGCGCAGCTGGGTGTCGTCCCACGGCTTGGTGTAGAAGCGGTAGATCGCGCCGCGGTTGATCGAGTCCAGCACCGCTTCCAGCCCGGTGTAGCCGGACAGGATGATGCGGATGGTGTCCGGGTACATTTCCTTGACCTTGGCCAGGAACTCCGTGCCGCTCAGGATCGGCATGCGCTGGTCGCACACGATCACCTGCACCGGGTACAGGGCCAGCAGGTCGAACGCTTCCGTCGGCGAGGCCGCCGTCAGGATGCGGTAGCCGTCGCGCCGGAACAGCCGGTGCAGCGAGGACAGCACGTTGACGTCGTCGTCCACCAGCAGCAGGGTTTGCGGCGGTTCGGCGGCGACGTTCGGGTCGGGCGGCAGGCTCTTGCCCGATTCCGCCAGTTCCCCCATTTCGGCGGCGGCCAGTGGGCGGCTGAAGAAGTAACCCTGGATTTCGTCGCAGCGGTTGCGCCGCAGGTACTCCAGCTGCGGCCGTGTCTCCACGCCCTCCGCGATCACGCGCAGCTTGAGGCTGTGCGCCATGCTGATGATGGCCAGCGCGATCGCCGCGTCGTTGGGATTGGTGGTGATGTCGCGCACGAAGGCGATGTCGATCTTCAGCTTGTCGATCGGGAAGCGCTGCAGGTAGGCCAGCGAGGAATAGCCGGTGCCGAAATCGTCGATCGCCACCTTGATGCCCAGTTCCTTCAACACGCTCAGCACTTCGATGGTGCGCTCGGCATTCGACATCAGGGCGGTTTCCGTCAGTTCCAGCTCCAGCAGTTCCGGCGGCACATCGTGCCGTTGCAACGCCTCCTTCACGTCCTTCTCCAGGTCGCCCTCCACGAACTGGCGGCTGGACACGTTGACCGCCACGTGCACCCCGCCCACCGAGCTGCGCAGCCAGGCGCCGATCTGGCGGCAGGCCGCGTCGATGATCCAGCTGCCGACGCGCACGATCAGGCCCGTGTCTTCCAGCACGCCGACAAATTCGGCCGGATACACCAGCCCATAGCCCGGGCGGTTCCAGCGCAGCAGCGCCTCAGCCCCGCTGATGCGGCCCGTGGTCAGGTTGACCTTGGGCTGGAAGTGCAATTCCAGTTCATTGTTGTCGAGCGCGCGGCGCAGCGCCATCTCCAGGTCCAGCCGCGCCAGCACCTGCACGTTCATGCCGGCCGTGAAGAAGCGGTAGCCGTCGCCGCCCGCTTCCTTGGCGCGTTCCATGGCCGTGTTGGCGTATTTCACCAGCGTTTCCGGGTCGTTGGCGTCGTCCGGGTACATGGCAATGCCGATCGAGGCGGTCAGCGTGGCCTGGTGCTCGTCCAGTTCGAACGGCGAACGCAGGGCCTCGCGCACCTCGTTGGCCACCAGGACCGCATCCTGCTGGTCGCGCGTCATGGTCAGGATCAGCGCGAACTCGTCGCCGCCCAGCCGCCCCACGGTGTCGCGCAGGCGCACGCACTGCACCAGGCGGTTGGAGAATTCATGCAGCAGGCGGTCGCCCATCGCCGCACCCATCGAATCGTTGACTGTGCGGAAGCGGTCCAGGCCGATGAACAGCACCACGATGCGCCACTCTTTGTCCTGCGCCAGTTCGATCGATTCGGCCAGGGTTTGGAAGAACAGTGTGCGGTTGGGCAGGCCGGTCAGGCGGTCGTAGTGCGCCATGTGGCGCAGCCTTTCTTCCGCCAGGCGCCGCTCGGTGATGTCGCGCGCCACGCAGATCAGGGTGCGGTGCGCCGACTCGCCTTCGCTTTGCAGCTGCCAGTACACTTCCACCGGCACCGATGCGCCATCGCTGCGCAGCAGTTCGAGCTCCTCCAGTTCCGGCGCGCGGTGCGGCGCGGCAGCGGCGCGCGCGGCGCGTTCCGCCTGCGCCGACAAGGCTTCCCGCCCGCCCAGGCCGAGCCGGGCCGGCTCGCTCGCCAGCAGCTGCTGGCGCGTGTGGCCCAGCATGCGGCAGGCGCCTTCGCTGACGTCCACCAGGGCCTGGGTGCCGGTGTCGATCAGGAAGATGGCGTCGGCGGTGGCGTCCATCGCGCTGCGGAAGCGCTGCAGGTCGGCCGGGCGGGGCCCCCCCCGCAGCGCCCCCCCGGGC
>CBHWEO010000250.1:0-8128 GCA_966112955.1 uncultured Duganella sp.
TCCCCCACCCCCCCCCCCCCGCCCCCACCCCCTCCCCCCGCCCCCCCCCCCCCCCTCTTTTTTATCGCGCGCGGCGGATGCCGGTGAACTGCCAGCGCGCGCTGGCGGGGAAGAAGTTGCGGTAGCTGGCGCGCGAATGGCCGCGTGGGGTGGCGAGGCTGGAGCCGCGCAGCACATACTGGTTCACCATGAACTTGCCGTTATATTCGCCGATCGCGCCTTCGGCGGAACGGAAGCCGGGATACGGGGCGTAGCTGCTGCTGGTCCATTGCCAGCAGTGGCCGTGCATTTGCGCCAGCGCGCCCTCGCCTGCCGTTTGCGCGGCGTGCTCCCATTCGGCTTCCGTCGGCAGGCGGGCACCGGCCCAGTGGGCGTAGGCGTCGGCTTCGAACAGCGATACGTGCGTCACGGGTGCCTCCAGGTCGAGCGGCTGCTGGCCGTGCAGGGTGAAGGCACTCCAGCCGCTATCCGTCCCCTCTTCGCGGCGCCAGTATTGCGGCGCCTCGATGCCTTGCGCGCGGATCCAGTCCCAGCCCTCGGCCAGCCATAAGCCGGGATCGCGGTAGCCGCCCGCCTCAATGAAGGCCAGGTATTCGGCGTTGGTGACCAGGCACGCGGACAGTTCGAAGGGCGCGATGAATGTCTTGTGGCGTGGCAGCTCGTTGTCGAAGCAGAAGCCCTCGCCGGCGTGACCGATCTCGTGCACACCGCCCTCGAAACGCCGCCAGCCCGCCGGCACGGGCGGCGCGGGCCGGGCGGCTGCACCGGGCTGCAGGTAGGCCGGCGCCATCGGGTTCTGCGCCAGCAGGTGCTTGACGTCGGTGAGGATGAGCTCCTGGTGCTGCTGCTCGTGCTGCAGGCCAAGCGTGAGCAGTGCAGCCAGGCCTGCATCGGCAGCGGCCGGCCGCGTCGCCAGCGCTGCGATGCGTGCATCGACGTTGGCGCGATAGGCGCGCACTTCCGCCATCGAGGGCCGCGTCAGCAGGCCGCGCTGGGGGCGCGGGTGCTTGTCGCCGACGCCGTTGTAATAGGAGTTGAACAGCACGCGGAACGCCGGGTGGAAAGGCTGGAAGCCAGTTTCGTAGCGTTCGAGGATGAAGGTTTCGAAAAACCAGGTGGTATGTGCCAGGTGCCATTTGACCGGGCTCGCATCCGGCATCGACTGCGCGCCGCAATCCTCGTCGGACAGCGGTTCGGCCAGCGCCATCGTGGCCGCGCGAACCTGGGCGTAACGTTCGATCCAGAGGCCGGCGTCACGCATACGCCGCCGCCGCGTGCATCACTGCGAACCAGTGCGCATCGTCGGTCCAGGTGCCATCGACACGGAAGCCGGCCTGCGCCAGCAGGTCGCGGAAGCTTTCCACCGTGTACTTGTAGCTGTTCTCCGTGTGGATCCGTTCGCCCTGAGCGAAACTGCGTTCGCCGCCGTTCCAGCGCACCGTCAGCGCGCAGCGCGCTTCCAGGTGCATCTCGATGCGGCTTTCCGCGTCGTTGAAGAAGGCGACATGGCGCCATTGCGCGGGGTCGAAATCGGTGCCCGCCAGGTGGTTCAGGTGGCGCAGCATGTTCAGGTTGAAGGCTGCCGTGACGCCGATGGCGTCGTCGTACGCCGCATCCAGCACGGCGGGGTCCTTGACCAGGTCCACGCCGATCAGCAGCCCGCCATCGGCGCCCACGTTCTCGCGCACCTGGCGCAGGAAGGCCACCGCTTCGTGCGGGGTGAAATTGCCGATCGACGATCCGGGATAGAAGAACTGGCGGCGCGCCTGCGGCACGGAAGGCGGCAGCGCCAGCGGCTGCGACAAGTCCATCACCAGCGGCGTGATCTCGATGGACGGGAAACGCTGGCGCAATTGCGCGGCGGCCTGCTGCAGGAAATCACTGGCAATATCGACCGGCACGTACTGGCGCGGCTGCAGCAGCGGGAACAGGCTGGCCGCCTTCGCGCAATTGCCCGCCCCCAGGTCGACCAGCGTCATCCCGGGGCCGATGCGGGCCGCCATGTCGGCGCCATGGCGCGCGAAGATCGCCGCTTCGGTGCGGGTCGGGTAATACTCCGGCAATTCGCAGATCGCCTCGAACAGGTGGGAACCGAGGCTGTCGTAGAAATACTTGGGCTGGACGGATGCCTGCGGCGCGAGCAAGCCGGCGCTGATCTCGGCGATGGTGGCAGCGTCGCCGTGGGCGACACCAGGCGGTTTGCGGCTCGTTTCCGGCGCGACCACGTGGATCGTTGCCGTGCGTGACAAAGTCATGGCTCAGGCTCCTGGGACATTTTTGCTATCATAGCCGAATATCCAAGACCAGGTACCGTGCCCTCCTGCGAGGCGTGCGGCTCGTCATTAACGTAAAAATAGGATCATTCATGTCCATGTTCTCCCTCCGCACCATTCAATCGGCCCTGTTTGCAGCCGGTGTGCTCTTCGCCGCTGCCGGCGCCCAAGCCCAGCAAGTCCTGCGCGTGTCCGCCATCCCGGACGAAGCGCCAACTGAGCTGCAGCGCAAGTTCAAGCCCCTGGGCGAATACCTGGAGAAGAAACTGGCCATGAAGGTGGAATTCACCCCGGTCACCGACTATGCCGCTTCCGTGGAAGGCTTGGTGAACGGCAAGCTGGATATGGTGTGGTTCGGCGGCTTCACCTTCGTGCAAGCCAACCATATGAGCAAGGGCAAAGTGGTGCCGCTGGTGCAGCGCGTGGAAGATGAAAAATTCCGCTCGGTCTTCATCACCACCAACAAGTCCATCAACTCGCTGGCCGACCTCAAAGGCAAGACCCTGAGCTTCGGTTCCGAATCCTCGACTTCCGGCCACCTGATGCCGCGCTCCTTCCTGCTGGCGGCCAAGATCGATCCGGACAGCGACCTGAAACGCATCTCCTTCTCCGGCGCCCATGACGCCACCGTGGCCGCCGTGGCGGGCGGCAAGGTCGATGCCGGTGCGCTGAACATCTCGGTGTGGGAAAAGCTCAACGAACAGAAGAAGGTCGATCCATCCGTGGTGCGCGTGTTCTACACCACGCCGGCCTATTACGACTACAACTGGACCGTGCGCTCCGACATGCCGGAGGCGATGAAGAAGAAGATCACCGACGCCTTCCTGGCGCTGGACAGCGCCAAGCCTGAAGACAAGGCGATCCTGGACCTGCAGCGCGCGTCGAAGTTCATCCCGACCAAGGCTGCCAACTACACCAACATCGAAGCAGCCGCCAAGAACGCCGGCCTGCTGAAATAATCAATGTCCTCTGCCTGGTACGAGCTGCAAGGCCTGTCGGTCCGCCATATCGGCGGTTCGCGCGGCCTTGCGCTGCAAGACATTACACTGAACTTCGAGCCTGGCGAGCAGGTGGCGCTGATCGGTCCTTCGGGCGCCGGCAAGACCACCCTGCTCTCCACGCTGGCCTGCGCCCACCGGCCCGACAGCGGCAACTTCAAGGCCTTCGGCACCGATCCCTGGAAGCTGACCGACGGCGGCCGCCACGCCATGCGTGCGCGCCTGTTCCTGGCACCGCAAACGCCGCCGCTGCCGCCGCGCCAGCGCGTGGTCACGGCCGTGCTGGCGGCGCGGCTGCCGCACTGGAGCCTGGGCCAGGCCTTGCTGTCGCTGTTCAAGCCCGTCGATCCGGAAGCGGCCTACCGCGCACTGTCGCGCTTCAACCTGGGCGACAAGCTGTATTCCCGCGTCGATCGCCTGTCCGGGGGCGAACGCCAGCGCTGCGGCCTGGCGCGCCTGATGCTGTCGTCGGCGCAGGCGCTGCTGGTGGACGAACCGCTGTCCGCCCTGGACCCGGCCCTGTCGCAATTGACGCTGAACGCCCTGCAGCAGGAAGCGCGCGAGCGCAACGCCCTGCTGGTGTGCAGCCTGCACCAGGTCGACCTGGCGCTGGCCCATTTCCCGCGCATCGTGGCGCTGAAGAATGGGCGCATCGTGTTTGACCTGCCGCGCGAACAGGTCACGCAAGCGATGATCGATGAACTCTACCTGGGCGAACTGCCGCCGGCCAACTCGCCGCAGCCCGACCTGCTGGCCGCCAAGCTGGCCGTCGGCGGCTGCCTGTAGACGGCCTGTAAGCAATGCATAACGTTCCCGCCGTTCCCCTCTCGCCGCAGCATCCCGATCCCGCCTGGCGCCGGCGCGTGGCGGCCATTGCACTTGGCCTGTTGCTGCTTTGGCCGCTGGTGGTCGCAACCGAGTTCTATCCGTGGACGCTTTTCGACCTGCAAAGCCTGCAGGCCGCCGCGCGCTTCCTGGCCGACTTCCTGAAGCCGGCGCACGACGCGGAATTCCTCGCCCTGGTGGCGCGGGAAGCGTGGAAGACGGTGGCCATCGCCACCTGCGGCCTGACGCTGGCCCTGCTGGGCGCCATTCCCGCCACGCTGGTGGTGACCGAGCGCCTGTCCGTTTCGCGCCTGGGCACCGGCCGCATCGCCCCGTTCCCGCGCATCGTGCGGCAACTGGTGCGCTGGCTGCTGGTGGTGCTGCGCAGCGTACCGGAACTGGTGTGGGCGCTGCTGTTCGTGCGCATCTTCAGCCTGGGGCCGACCGCCGGCGTGCTGGCCATCGCCCTCACCTATTGTGGCATGCTGGGCAAGGTCTACGCCGAAATCCTGGAATCCACCGACCATCACGCCAGCGAAGTGCTGCTGCAGAACGGCAGCGGGCGCCTGGCCGCCCTGCTGTACGGCGCCCTGCCGGAATCGGCGGCGGAACTGGTGTCCTACACGGTGTACCGCTGGGAATGCGCGATCCGCGGTTCGGTGGTAATGGGTTTTGTTGGCGCCGGCGGCCTGGGCCAGCGCATGGAAGAATCGACGAAGATGCTGGCCGGCGGCGAAGTGGCCACCATGCTGATCGTCTTCGTGCTGCTGGTGGCTGCCGCCGACGTGGTTTCCAAATACCTGCGCCGGAGGCTGGGATGAGCCGCATGCCCGCCCCGCCCGCGCGCAACTGGTCCGGCTGGCTGTTCGGCGCGGCGCTGGCCGCCCTGGTGGCCGCCAGCTTCGCCACCCTGTCGCTCAAGCTGGGCAAGCTGTTCACGCTGGAGGCCATGCACACCATGGGCGGCGTCCTGGCCGGTTTCGCACCGCCGGAAATGGCCAGCGGCATCCTGCGCAAGACCGGCATCGCCACCGTCGAAACGCTGGCCATGTCGGCGCTGGGCACCCTGCTGGCGGTGGCGGGGGGCCTGCTACTGGCGATTCCCGGCGCTGGGCGCTTCGGCCGCGCGCCGCGCGCCATGGTCCGCGGCCTGCTGAACGTGCTGCGCTCAATCCCTGAACTGGTATGGGCCTCGATCCTGCTGGTGGCGGCCGGCCTGGGTCCCTTCGCCGGCACCATGGCGCTGGCCGCCCACACGGCCGGGGTGCTGGGCCGACTGTTCGCCGACGCGCTGGAAAACGCCCCGCCGCTGCCGGAACACACGCTGCGCCTGAATGGCGCTACGCCGATGGCGGCCTTCTTCTACGCCACGCTGCCGCAGACGCTGCCGCAAATGCTGTCCTACACGCTGTACCGGTGGGAGAACAATATCCGCGCCGCCGCCGTGCTGGGCGTGGTGGGCGCCGGCGGCCTGGGGCAGATGCTCAAATACCACCTGTCCCTGTTCCAGATGGAGCGCGCCGCCACGGTGATCCTGGCCATGCTGCTGCTGGTGGCCCTGGTCGATGCCCTGAGTTTCGCGCTGCGCCGCGCCCTGACACGGTAAGCAATGCTCCAGCTACGCAACCTTACCAAGAGCTACTCGAACGAACGGCGCGTGCTGGACCGCCTCAGCTGGGAGTTTGCCCCGGGCGAGTTCGTCGCCATCATGGGCGATTCCGGCGTCGGCAAATCCACCCTGCTGAACCTGATCGCTGGGCTCGACCAGCCCGATCCCAGCGATGAGCCGGCCATCATCGTCGACGGCACGCCCCTGGCGGCGCTGGACGACGATGCGGCCACCCGCCTGCGCCGCGCGCGCATGGGCTTCATCTTCCAGGCTTTCCACGTGCTGCCCCACCTCACGCTGCAGCAGAATGTCGCGCTGCCCCTGCTGCTGAACGGCTTGCCACAGGGCCGCGAACTTGCCATGCTGGAAGCCGTCGGCCTGGGCGGCCGCGGCCACGACTATCCCCACCAACTTTCCGGCGGTGAGATGCAAAGGGTGGCCATCGCCCGCGCATTGGTGCACCGCCCGGCCCTCGTGCTGGCGGACGAACCGACCGGCAACCTCGACCCGGACACTGCTAATTCCGTACTGCAACTGTTGCAGCAGGAACTCAAATCCAGCGGCGCGACGGCCATCATGGTGACGCATTCGCCCGCCGCCGCTGCGCGCGCCGACAAAATTCTCCGCCTCACCAAAAATGGCCTCCAAGATACAACAGTCGTCAAGCCTGCCCCTCAATAAAACTCATTATTTTTCTCACAAATTCTTGGATTTTTTTGTAACCGGAGTATTATTTAATTAACTTGCTTGGTTATTAATACAACATGCAAGCCTGCTTTTTCTAACCACGTAGTGAACAACGTAAGGGAGGAGCAAATGAGCGTGAGGCAGAAAAAACTGGAATTGATCGAAGCAATGAACCGGGCCCGCGCCCTTGAGCCGTCCAGCTTCGTGCCTAACAAGCTGCTGGATACGCTAATTGAGAAGATGCACCTCAAGAACGACGCGGAGCTCTGCAGGGTACTGGAAGTTCAGCCGCCCATCATCAGCAAGATCCGTCACCGCAAGCTCGCAGTCGGGGCCACCATCCTGCTGCGTATGCACGAGAAGTCCGAGCTCTCCATCAGGGAGCTCAAAGAACTGTCGAATGCCTCAGTACACTGAGCTCGGCTAGGCCGAGAATGATGCCTGGCGCCGGCATCGCATTCACCGGCGCCTTTACCGTTTTACCTGTTTGAACCTGCATTACTCCTGCAGCCTCGCCTGCAGCCGTTTCAGGGCCGCCCTAAAAATCGCCGGCCTGTCGAACGCGCGTGCCAGCACCAGGGCTCCCTGGATTCCCCCCACCACTTCTTCCGCCAGCGCCGTCGCCTGCTTGCCCTTGCGCCCATCGCGCACCAGCGCCGCCGCCAATGCCTCGATCCACTCCGCAAAGTAGTCGCGCACCGCATCGGCGAAGCGGTCCCGCTCATTGCCCAGCGCGAAAACGCCGACCAGGCATACGCGTTGCCCCGACAGGAAGTAGCGCTCCACCTCATCGAACATGGCGGCAATGCCCTGCCCCGCATCCGCGCTCTCGCGCAGCGGCTCGAACACGTGCAGGCGGAACCACTGGTCGATCGCCTGCAGCACGGCAGCCGCCATTTCATCCTTCCCGCCGGGGAAGAAATGGTAGATGCTGCCCTTGCCCAGCTTCGTCCCTTCGCTGATGCGGGACAGGCTGGCCCCTTCGAAGCCGTAGGTGCGGAACACTTCCGCCAGCAGCGGAATCACGTCTTCCCGTTCGGCGACAACGCGTGCCATGATCAGAACCCCAGTTCGGTCAGGCCGGGATGGTCGGCCGGGCGCGGGCCGCTGCGGTCCCAGAAGAATTTGCGCTCCTCGGGCTTGATCGGGTGTTCGTTGATGCTGGCATGGCGGTGGTGCATCAGGCCGTGCTGGTCGAACTCCCAGTTCTCGTTGCCGTAGGCGCGGTACCACTGGCCGGAATCGTCGTGGTATTCGTAGGCGAAGCGGACGGCGATGCGGTTGCCGTCATGCGCCCACAGTTCCTTGATCAGGCGGTAATCGAGTTCGCGCGTCCATTTGCGCTGCAGGAAGGCGACGATGGCGGCGCGGCCTTGCACGAATTCGCCGCGGTTACGCCACCAGCTGTCTTCCGTATAGGCCAGGGAGACCTTTTCCGGGTCGCGCGTGTTCCAGCCGTTTTCGGCCAGGCGGACTTTTTCGATGGCGCTTTCGCGAGTGAAGGGTGGTACGGGTGGTCGGACTGACATGGCTGATCCTTTTAAATGTACCGATCGGATCACAATTGACCGATCGGTACAGAAAGGATAGCACGTTTTTTCAAACGTTGTAGTGACGGGCGTAGCGGCCGTCCAGGTTCGACAGCGGCATCATCACGAACAGGTCGGCGCTTTCGAAATCGGGATCCCAGGCGGGGGCGCCGCAGATCCAGGCCCCGGAGCGCAGGTCGCCTTTCA
>CBHWEO010000251.1:0-8106 GCA_966112955.1 uncultured Duganella sp.
CCACGAAGATGGTCAGCACGGCGCCGAACACCAGCGCCTCGATCACGTTGTTCAGGGAATCCTGCGCGTCTTCGCCGCCGTCACGGGTCACTTCCAGCGAGGTGCCCAGGCCTTCGGTCTTGAACTCGGCGTTGATCTCATCGGTCAGCTTGCGCACGGCCTTGGCCACCGACACGGTGGACGCGTCGCGCGCACGGATCACGGCGATACCGACGTTCGGCTTGCCGGAACGCAGGCTGACGTTGTTGATGTCGGCAAAGCCGTCTTCGATGGCGGCTACCTGGCCCAGGCGCACCAGCTGGTCGCCGTTGCGCTTGACCACCACGTCCTTGAATTCTTCCGGACGCTCGATGCGGCCCACCAGGCGGATCGCCTTCTCTTCCAGGTCGCCGCGCACCTTGCCCACCGGGGCGTTGGTGTTCTGCATGCGCAGCGCGTTGGCCACTTCGGCCACGGAGACGTTGAATTCGCGCAGCTTGTCGGCGCGCAGCAGCACCGACAGCTCGCGGCGCAGCGCGCCGTTGACGTTGACCACGGCCACGCCGTCCAGCGCGCGGTAGCGGTCGGCCAGCTTGTCCTCGGCCAGGCGCGACAGCACGGCGTGCGACTGGGTCTTGGACGACAGCGACATCTGCATGATCGGGTCGGCCGAGGTGTCGATGCGCTGGATCATCGGTTCGCGCATCTCGGTCGGCAGCTTGTAGCGCACCGCGGCAATGGCGTTGCGCACCTCGTCCGACGCTTCGATCAGGTTCTTCTGGAACGTGAAGCGCATTTCGATGGTGGCGCTGCCCTCGCGCGAGGTCGAGTACAGGTCGGTCACGCCGGCGATCGACTGCAGGGATTTTTCCAGGCGGTTGACCACTTCGCGCTCGACGGTTTCCGGCGAGGCGCCAGGGTACGGAATGTTGACGATCAACAGCGGGATCTCAACGTCCGGGTTCTGGTTGACGCGCAGCTTGGACAGGGCCAGCAGGCCCATGGCCATCATCGCCACGATCAGTACGATCATGGCGACGGGGCGCTTGATACTGAAATTGGAAAGGAACATGGCGTAATCCTTTAATTGCCCTTGCTGGCTTCCGCCGGCATCGAGGCCGATGCGACGGCTTTCGGAACCTGCATTTCAACCTTCTGCCCATCGCGGAAGCCGGAGGCCGGGGTGCGCATCACGATGTCGCCCTTGGCCAGGCCGGTCTGCACCTGCCAGTTGCCGCTGCGGGCATCGCGCGCGCCCATCTGCAGCGGGGCCTTGGCCAGCGCCTTGTCCTTGATCTTCCAGACATAGGTGGTATCGCCCTGCTTGACCAGGGCCGATTCCGGCACCATCAGGGCGGAAGTGGTCTCCGCTTCGATGCGGCCTTCGGCGAACAGGCCGGCCACGCGCGGCAGGTTCTTGTCGGCGAAGTCGACCAGCACTTCCACCTGGCGGGTCACCGGGTTGGCGGCCGGGTCGACACGCTTGACCTTGCCGATGAAGTTCTGGCCCGGGTAGCCGTTGATGGAGAACACCACGCCCTGCCCTGCCTTGACCAGGCCCACCGCATCGGCCGAAACGCGGCCTTCGAAGCGCATGGAAGCAGGATCGACCACCTTGACCAGTTCCTTGCCGATCTGGGCGGTGTCGCCGGCCGAGACCTTGCGCTCGGACACGATGCCGTCGAACGGCGCGCGCACCAGGGTGCGGGTCAGTTGCTGGTTGGCAGTCACGAGGCGGGCGCGGGCCGCCGACAGGTCGGACTGGGCATTGTTGCGGCGCACTTCCGCGTCTTCCAGCACCTGCGAGGACACCATGCCGGACGCCTTCAGGGTCTTCTGGCGGGCCAGCACGCGCTCGGCCTGCTCCAGCGACTGGGTGGATGCGCGCACCGCTTCCTGGGCCGAGGCCAGGTTGTCGCGCAGGGCGGTGTCATCCAGGCGCACCAGCAGGTCGCCTTTCTTGACGGCTTCGCCATTTTCTTTCAGGACTTGCATGACCACGGCGCCCACTTCGGCGCGCAGGTCGGCCTTGCGTTCCGGCTGGATGGAACCGGTGACCACCGGGCCGGACGACAGGGCATTGCTTTCCACCGTCACCAGATCTTCAGACGAAACCTGCAGCGTTGCCAGTTTCTTGTCATCGCCCTTGCCTTTGGCATCGGCCGTCGCCGACGCGCTGGCCTTGCCGGCTTCCGGCGCCTTGTCGGACTTGCCGCAGGCGACCAGTGCGGATGCAACGGCGAGAGCTAATAGGGTTTTACGCAACATGTGAATCTCCAGTGTGGTGGACGGCTTATTTGTAATATGAATGCATACTTCCGCAGCGTGCGAAAGTATCTGTTTACAGGGGGGGAGTGTCAATTCACCTGGGGCCAGACTGCCGGTTTTAATGGCTGGAATGCAGGATTCGCGGATAAACCGCAAAAACGGTGAATTTTGGAGAGGATGGGATTGATTCATTTATAAATCAATCCCGGCGATTCTCAGCGGGGGAAAAGCGCGAAAACCAGGTGGCCGATGGCGATGCCGGTGGCCAGCCCGCCGGTGATTTCGATCACGGTATGGCCCATCCGTTCGCGCAGCCATTTGTGGTCCGTGGCATCCTTGGCCAGGCGGTTGATGGCGGCGGCCTGGCGGCCGACGTGCTGGCGCAGGCTGTTGGCGTCGATGATCACGATGAAGCACAGTGCGACCGCCACGCCGAAGGCCGGGTGGCCGATGCCCTCGCGCAGGGCGATCAGGGTTGCCATGCTGGACACCACCGCGCTGTGGTTGGATGGGAAGCCGCCATTCCCTACCAGGTTGAAAGCCCATTTGCGGGCCTTGATACTATTAATCAGGAATTTGATCGGACCGACGGTAATCCAGGTCAAAAGTGGCGTCAGCAGGTAGGCAAGATCCATTGATAGCGTCCTCAGGGTGCAATCCGCCATTATAATCGGCGCACTAACAATATTAATAGCAAGCAAAACATGAAGCATTTCAGGATATCGATCATCGTCACCCTCGTCCTGATGGGGTTGGCGGGCTGGTGGGGCTATAATCACGGCGGCTGGGGGGCGGCGCTGACGGCGCTGTGGATTACCGGCGTGCTGGGGGTGATGGAAGTCTCGCTGTCCTTCGACAATGCGGTGGTCAATGCCTCGGTCCTGAAGAACTGGAACGACTTCTGGCAGAAGCTGTTCCTGACGGTCGGCATCCTGGTGGCCGTGTTCGGCATGCGCCTGATCTTCCCGCTGGCCATCGTAGCGGCGGCCACCGGGCTCGACATGCTGTCGGTGTGGGACATGGCGCTCAAGACACCGGAAGAATATTCGCGCCACCTGCTGGGGGTGCACGAGGAAGTGGCAGCCTTCGGCGGCGCCTTCCTGCTGCTGGTGTTCCTGAACTTCCTGTTCGATGAAGAAAAGGATGTGCACTGGATCCACTGGTTCGAGGAAAAGGTCGGCAAATACGGCACCGAGAGCCTGGCCGTGCTGCTGACCCTGGTGGCCGTGGTGGTGTGCGTGCAGCTGGTGCCGGAAGCCAAGCGCTACAGCGTGCTCTATTCCGGCGTGATCGGCACCGCGATCTACGTGGGCGTGGGCTGGATCAGCAGCCTGCTGGAAGAGGAAGGCCATGGCGACGCCGGCAAGGCGGTGGCTGGCGGCTCGATCGGCGGCTTCCTTTACCTGGAAGTGCTGGACGCCTCCTTCTCGTTCGACGGCGTGATCGGCGCCTTGGCCATCACCAGCGACGTGGTGATCATCATGCTGGGCCTGGCCATCGGCGCCATGTACGTGCGGTCGCTGACCGTCTACCTCGTGCACAAGGGCACGCTGGACGAATTCATTTACCTGGAACACGGCGCGCACTATGCGATCGGCATCCTGGCCCTGATCATGTTCGCCAGCGTGAAATACCACATCCCGGAGTGGTTCACCGGCCTGTCCGGCGTGGCCTTCATCGGCGTGTCGCTGTGGTCTTCCCTCAAATACAAGAAATTGCATCCTCAGGAGTCTGAATGAGCCGTGTGCTGGTGATTGCCGGTGGCCTGCTGGCCGCCGTGGCGCTGCTGTTTGCAGCTTATGTGTGGCTGGTGTTGAGCTATTCGTATTCGGAAGGCGAACGCGCCGGGTACCTGCAGAAGTTCTCCAAGCGGGGCTGGATCTGCAAGACCTGGGAAGGCGAGATCCTGCTCACTTCCATGCCGGGAGCGATTCCGGAGAAGTTCGAGTTCACGGTGCGCGACGATGCGGTGGCGGCCCAGATCGCCGCCGCGGCCGGCAAGCGCGTGGTGCTGCATTACGCGCAGCACAAGGGCGTGCCGACCTCGTGCTTTGGCGACACGCAGTACTTTGTCGAGTCCGTCACCGTCCAGCCCTGAGCTGGCTGCTGCACTACCACGCCTGGCGCGGCGCCGCCCCGGCGCGGTAAACTGGCGTTTATGGAAACAACTGTCCAAAGTGAAGAATTGGCGGCCGCACTGGCATATATGCCGGTGGGCGTCACCATCGTCGACCGCGACCTGACCATCCGGTTCTGGAATCCAGCGTTTTGCCAGGTCCAGGGCTTCCCGGATGGCGTCATGCACCCCGGCATTACCATGGCCGACGTGTTCCGCTATATCGCGCAACGCGGCGACTACGGGCCGGGCCCCATCGAAGAACTGGTGGCCGCCAGGGTGGCGCTGTGCCTGAAATTCGAGCCCCACAATTTCACGCGCACCATGGCCAATGGCGCGCAGCTGAACATCATCGGCCGTCCGATCCATGGCGCGGATGGCGCGGTGACCGGTTTCGTGACCATTTACCACGACGTGACCGCCGAGCGGCGCCACGAGAAGGAGCTGGAAGAAGCGCGCGAGCTGGCCGAGGCGGCGAGCAAGGCCAAGGGCCAGTTCCTGGCCAATATGAGCCACGAGATCCGTACTCCCCTGAACTGCGTGATCGGCATGGCCTACCTGGCCCTGAAGACCGAGCTCGACGCGAACCAGCGCGACTACCTGGAAAAAATCCGCTTCGCCAGCGAGCACGTGCTGCGCATCGTTGACGACATCCTCGATATTTCCAAGATCGAGGCCGGCAAGATGGAAGTCCAGCAGGCCGAGTTTTCGCTCGGCCAGGTGGTGCAGACCCTGACCAGCGTGGTGGCGCAAAAGGCCGCCAGCCGCAACCTGGACCTGGTGTTCGACCTCGACCCGGCCTTGCCGCCGGTGCTGCTGGGCGATCCCTTGCGGCTGGGCCAGGTGCTGATCAACTATACCAACAACGCCATCAAGTTCAGCGAGCGGGGCAAGATCGAGATCCGGGCGCGCAAAGTGGCCGGCGATGCCCGGCACTGCCTGGTGCGTTTCGAAGTGAGCGACCAGGGCATCGGCCTGAGCGAGGAGGAAATCGCCAGGCTGTTCGTCTCCTTCCAGCAAGCCGACGCCTCGACGACGCGGGAATATGGCGGCACCGGCCTGGGTTTGGCGATCTGCAAGGAACTGGCCGCCTTGATGGGCGGCGAGGTCGGCGTCCACAGCCGGCCCGGCGCGGGCAGCACCTTCTGGTTCACGGCCCGGCTCGGCGTACCGGCCAGCACCGGCGCCGCGCTGATCGACCAGATCAGCCATGCCGCCGCCAGGCTGCTGGCCCCCGCGCCGGCGTTGGCGCCGCCGGCGGCGCAGCGGGCGGCGCGCATCCTGCTGGTCGAGGACAACAGCTTCAACCAGCAGATTGCGCGGGAAATTCTGGAACAGGCCGGCGCCACCGTCTGCATTGCCCATCATGGCGTACAAGCCCTGCAGATGCTGCAGCAGGCGGACTATGACTGCGTCCTGATGGACGTGCAGATGCCGCAAATGGACGGCATGGAAACCACGCGCCGCATCCGCGCCACGCCCGCGCTGGCATCCATGCCGGTCCTGGCGATGACGGCCAACGCCACCATGGAAGTGCGCAAGCACTGCCTGGACGCCGGCATGAACGATTTCATTTCAAAGCCGATCCGCCCTGCCCTGATGCTGCAGACCATTGCCTTCTGGCTGCCGCAGGACAGCAAGCTGCCGGGGGTGGCGCCAGCCGCGGCGGCGCCGGACGCCAGGCCCGGCCCATGCGGCGATGCGGCCGCCGTGGATTTATCGGTGCTGACCACCCTGCTCGGCGACGACGTGCCAAAGATGCGCAAATTCGCCAACAGTTTCCTGCAAAGTTCGCGGGAAGGCGTGCAACACATGGAGGCCGCGCTGGCGCGTGGGCAGGTGGAGGAAGTGCGTGCACTGGGCCACCGCATCAAATCGGCGGCGCACGGCGTCGGCGCCGGGGGGATGGCGGAGCTGTGCCGCGACTTGGAGTATTTGCCGCCGGGCGACGCCGACAGCGAGGTGGCGCGCGCCGCGCCCATGGTGGCGCAACTGCGGCAAATGCTGGAGCAGGTAGCACTCCAATTCAGCCAGAAGATCGACGCCTGAACCGGAACGGGCGCCTGGCCCAGCGGCTCAGGCAGCGGTGTGCCGGTTTCAGCGGCCGCGCCAAACGGCGCCGGCGGTTTCCTTCAGGCGTCCGATGACGTCGCGCGCCATGGTCTCGGAGTGTTCATCGGCCGGATGCGCGGCCCGCTCCTCCATCGCATTCAGCATATTCTGCGCGGCATGCTGGCGGCGGGTTTCCTGTTCCAGCAGCTTCTTCTTGGACTCCACCATGGCGGCCGTGGTGGCCGCCACGCGGCGCTGCATTTCCGCATGCGCATGAACGGTATCCACCAGCGCCTTCTGCTCCGCCAGCTTGGCCCATTCCGCCTGGTTGGCCGCCTCTTCCGCCGCCTCGCGCTGGCGCGCCACTTCCAGCAACTGTTCCTCGGCATCGGCGCGCGACTTGGCCGCCGCGGCCGCCTTCTTCTCCAGCTCCAGGCGCAATTCGATGGCCTTGGCCGCGCGCACCTCGGCCGCGTTGGCGGCGCGCTGCTGCACCAGCTTCTGGTCGATCAGGGCCAGCGTCTCGCGCTCCTTGGCGACGAATTCCAGTTCCGACTTCAGCAGCGACTCTTCCGCCGCGACACGGGCCTGCTCGGCCTGCGCGCGTTCAGCCTGCACCTTGCCCAGCTCGGCCGCCAGGCGCGCCTGGGCAGCCGCCGCTTCCGCCGCTGCGGCACGGTTGGCCGCATCGTGTTCGGCCTGCTCGGCCATGGCGCGCACGGCGGCGGCTTCCTGCTCGGCCGCAGCCTGCAGGCGCGCATCGGCGGCAGCCTTGCGGCGCGCTTCGGCAGTGCCGGCGCACTCCGCATTGGCGCGCGCCACGGCAGCGGCTGCGGCTTCTTCCTCGGCAGCGATGCGCTCGTCCATGGCTTCCTGCGCGGCGCGCTCGGCTTCGGCGCGGGCACGCTCCGCTTCCGCCAGGCGCGCATTGATGGCATCCAGCGCCGCCTGTTCCGCTTCGGCGCGGGCGCGCTCGGCGTCGGCCAGGCGCACGGCGGCGGCGGCTTTTTCCTGCGCCAGGGCATTGGCTTGTTCGGCAGCGGCCAGCTGGGCGGCTACCGCATCGCGTTCAATCTTCTCGGCGGCAGCCTGCTCGGCCGCCACGGCGGCGGAACGGGCTGACAGTTCGCCGCGCTCGGCAGCCACGGCGGCTGCGCGCTGGTGTTCTTCAGCCTCGATGCGGGCTTGCTCGGCGGCGGCCTGCTCCGCCTTTTCGCGCAGCTTGGCCTGCTCCAGGGCCACGGCTTCCGCTTCCAGGCGGGCGCGGGTTTCGAATTCGGCTTGCTGTTCCGCTTCCACGCGGGCCATGGCGATGGCGTGCAACTGGCGGTCGGTTTCCACGCGGCGCTCGGTGGCGGCGATGATCTGGGCGTCGGCATCGCGGCGCGCCTGGGCGGCGTTGGCAGCCATGGCTTCCATGCGCTCGCGGTGCTGGGCGGCTTCGCGGATTTCCTTTTCGGTCTGCCGGCGCAGGTGCAGCGACTGTGCCGCGCTGCGGTCGGATTCGGCCTTGGCCAGGGCGATCTGTTCGCGCTCCTGCTCCAGGTGGGCCAGGGCGCGCGCTTCCTCCAGCGCGCGCACTTCGGCGGCGGCGCGCTTGAAGGCGGCTTCCAGCGCCACCTGGTCGGCACGCTCGCGCTGGCGGGTCGCTTCCAGGGCTTCGGCTTCGGCCTGGGCCAGTTGTTCGGCGG
>CBHWEO010000252.1:0-8036 GCA_966112955.1 uncultured Duganella sp.
GTACTGGCCCAGGTTGTCGATCGGCTGGAACGGCATGGTTTCGAAGTCGGCGTACATGGCGTTGGTCGAGTAGCCGCCCAGGCGGTAATGCGCTTCCGTGATGCCATAGGCGTTGTACTTGCTGCCGTCGCCGAACCAGCCTTTCAGGCCGCCGGCGCCATCGTCCAGGTAGTCGCCATACAGCCAGCCGGCGGCCATATTGTCGATATCGCCCGCCACGGCCAGCTTGGCGTAGTTGTAGCCGCCGAACGGGTTGCCATGCACGTCGCTGCCTGCGGTGTGGTTCTGGAAGTGCCAGTACGAGGTGTACTTGACGATGCTGGCGCCCGCGCCCCACACCGGCGCCAGCTGGCAGTTGCCGGTGGTCGCGCCGCAGATATAGGTGTCGGCGAAATCGTCGACGTCATAGGCGCCCTGCCCCAGCGCCGCCGCGAACTGGTCGATGGTATAGCCGGCGCGCGTCACGCCCGCCAGCAGCTTGCTGTAGTTGGTGGTACCAGGATTGGCCTTCATGTAGTTGACGGCGTCCAGCACGATGCGGCGGTGGGTCTCCTGCTGCCATGCGTGGGCCGGAAGGCTGACGGCGGATACTGCCAGCGCGAGGCTGGCAGCGATGGTGCTCAGTTTCATCTGGTTCTCCTGGTTGAAAAAAGAGACCAGACGATAGCGTCAAATTATGACGCACGGATGATAAGCACGCAGAGTAAGTCTTCTAAAAATTTTAACAAATCAGAACTGTTCCCACTCGTCGCCACCAACCGCATTGGCCACCTTGCGCGGCTGCGGCGGGCGCACGGTCACCGCCGACGTGGCAGCCTGGCGGCTGGCGTTGCGCAGGGCCGGCGCCGGCTTGATATGGCTGGCGTCGATGCGGAAGGCGCTCACGGCGCGCGACAGGATTTCCGCCTGGTCCTGCATGGCTTGCGAAGCCGCCGCGGTTTCTTCCACCAGCGCGGCGTTCTGCTGCGTCACCTGGTCCATCGCCGTGATGGACTGGTGCACCTGCGCGATGCCGGCATTCTGTTCGGCGGTGGCGGCGCTGATTTCGGCCACGATGTCGGACACCTGCTTCACGCTGGACACCACTTCACCCATGGTATCGCCGGCGCGGACCACCAGCTTGGTGCCGGACTCCACCTTCTCCACGCTGTCGTCGATCAGCACCTTGATTTCCTTGGCCGCCGCGGCGGAGCGCTGCGCCAGGTTGCGCACTTCGGTCGCCACCACGGCAAAGCCGCGGCCCTGCTCGCCCGCGCGCGCCGCTTCCACGGCGGCGTTCAGCGCCAGGATATTGGTCTGGAAGGCGATGCCGTCGATCACGCTGATGATGTCCACGATCTTGCGCGAGGAAGCGTTGATCGAATCCATGGTGTCGATCACTTCCTTCACCACTTCGCCGCCCTGCACCGCGACCTGCGAAGCGTTCTGCGCCAGCTGGTTGGCCTGGCGCGCATTGTCCGAGTTCTGGCTCACGGTGGAAGTCAGTTCTTCCATGCTGGAGGCGGTTTCCTCCAGCGCCGCGGCCTGCGCCGAGGTGCGGCTATTCAGGTCGCTGGTGCCGGCCGCGATCTGGCGCGACGCGGTGCTCACCGCCTCAGCCGCCGAACGGGCGGTGCCCACCACGCCGCCGATTTCGCCCAGCAGCTTGTTGAACGCCACGCCGGCGTGGCCGATTTCATCCATCTGGGTCACGTCGACCTGGCGCGTCAGGTCCAGCGAGCTGCTGACGCCTTCCATCGTGCCCTGCATGCGGTCCAGGCCACCGGTGATCACCTGGTACAGCTGGTAGCCGAGGATGCCCACCACCAGCAGCACGGCCACCGTGACCGCCACCAGGATCTTCAGGGCCTTCGCGTAATCGGCGTCGCTGTCGGCCTTGACCTTTTCGATCAGCTTCTGGTTGTAGGCGACGTGGTCGTCCAGGCTTTTCTTCACGCCCGCGGCGCCCAGCGCCAGCGGCGAGCCGGCCACCAGGGTGGCGCGCACGCCATCCATGTCGCCGGCGTGCGCCGCAGCCAGGAACGGCACCAGGGCCTGGCGGTAGGTATCCATCGCAGCCCGGTCCTGCTCCAGCATCTTGCGGTCCGTCTCGTCGAAGATATTGTTCTTCGCGTAGTCGGCCAGCACCTTGTCGAAGTTGGCGTGGGCGTCGTTGTACGCCTTGTCCAGGGCGGACTTGTCGGCCAGGTTGGAGAACACCGACAGGCGGTAGCCGGCCAGGCGGCTGTCGCTCACGGCCGCCTTGGCGGCATTGATGGCGGTCACGCTGGGGATCAGGCGGGTCTGCACCAGTTCCATGCGCTGCTGCGCATCACGCAGCTGCCACAACCCTTGGGCGCCGACAAACAGCAGGCCAACCAGGGCGATCGCCAGGGTGATGATCAGTCGATTGCTGATTTTCATGATGGGTTCAATCCATAACTGTTAGGGGATTCAACAATATTGCCGAATCACTATCGTATATGCAAGTAATTAATGCTGCAGCACATCAACAAACATCACCAGCTCAAGGATTCGTGAAACACCGGCGGCTGCACTTCGGCGCCATACGCGCCATCCAGTTCCGCCAGCTCGCGCTGCGGCAGCGCCTTCAGCGCGGCGGACGGCGGCGCCCAGCGCGTCATGCCTTCCGCCTCGAAGCGGTCGACCACGCCGGCAATCGCGTAGCCGCTCATGGCGCGCATGCGGCGCAGGGCCTGGGCCTGCGCTTCGCGGATCGCCAGCACGTAGCGCTCGACGGTCATGCCCTTGGCCGCGGCCTTGCCCAGCTTGTGGCGCAGCCGCATCAGCAAGTCGCTGTGCTGGGCCAGCAGCTCGAGCAAGCCCTTGCCCGGTTCCGCGCTCATCACGTCATGCTCGCCGCGCACCAGGTAGGTGGCCGCCTGCGCCTTGTGGTTGCAGGTGATGACGCGGATGCTGCCGCCCACCAGCGACATGATGCTGAAATAGATGCCGTCGCGCAGGCGTTCGCGGCCGGCCGCCGGCAGCAGTTTCAATTGCTGGATTTCGATGATGGTGCTGCCCTCGGCGTCGGTGAACAGGGCGGCCACGCCGATCAGCGAGGCGGGCATGGGATAGGCCGTGAAATCGCCCAGCGGGCGGAAGCCGCGCAATGCCAGCTGGGCCGCGTAATCGTCGATCACGCTCCAGTCGACCTGGCCCTTGGCCAGCGGGCTGTCGCGTTCAATGCGCACATACGAGGCCAGCTCGCGCAAGGGTTCCAGCGTGCTGCGGCGGATCTTGCCGGCGCTGCGCAGGAAACTCAGCAGCGCGACGCCGGCCGCCAGCACGGCCAGCCATTGCAGGCCGTCCGGCACGTCGATCATTTGCGCCAAACCGATGGCAGCTGCCGCACACAGGCTGCTGTTGATTGCCGAGTTCCACACCATCGATTTTTTCAAATGCATCGCCATGCCGCCTCCTGAAAGATGGGGCAAATTATAGCGACGCCTTGGGGCTTAAAAATGCACGGATTCTCACGCTTTGCCCGGGAAATGCTGGCAGAACCAGTCGCGCGCCAGGCGCGCCACTTCTTCCAGCGTGCCGGGTTCCTCGAACAGATGGGTGGCGCCGGGCACGATGTCGATGCGTTTTTTGCAATTGAGGTTGAGGTAGGCCGATTCGTTCAGTTGTATAACACCTGCGTCGCGGCCGCCGACGATCAGCAGGGTCGGCGCCTTCACGCGCGCCAGCGCGACCTGCCCTGCCAGGTCGGGCCGCCCGCCGCGCGAGACCACGGCAGCCACGCCCTCCTTGCGCTCGGCCGCCAGTTGCAGCGCGGCGGCCGCGCCGGTGCTGGCACCGAACAGGCCGAGCGCCAGCGCGCCGCTGGCCGGCTGGGACGCCAGCCAGTCGGCCGCCATGCCCAGCCGTTCGGTCAACAGGTTGACGTTGAAACGGGTGCGGTAGATTTCGTCTTCGGCCGGCGTCAGCAGGTCCATCAGCAGGGTGCCGATGCCGGTATTGCGCAGGACGCCGGCGACGAAATTGTTGCGCGGGCTGAAGCGGCTGCTCCCGCTGCCGTGCGCAAACAGCACGACGCCGCGCGCCGCCGCCGGCAGGTCAAGCGTGCCTTCGACCGCGCCTGCCGGGGTCGGGATGCTGACAGTTTCGTGGTGCATGGCGGGGGTACCTCCAGGCCCACTATACCCCCGGCGCCGCCGTCAGCGCGCGCGGATTGCCTTCAGCTGGGCGTTGCGCCAGGCGGGAAGCGGTGGATGGCCATCATTTCTCCTTCCTGCGCGGCTTGTAGGGCGCCAGGATATTCCCGCAGCGGAGATTGCCGGCGGCGACGCGGGCGTTGAAGGCATCCTGCTCCTGCTCCAGCCGGGCACCTTCGGTATTCAGGCTGGCGGCCTGGGCGTTCAAGGCATCCTGGCGGGCATTGTAGGCGGCGACGGCGGCGCTGTCGCTGCGATCGAGCTGCGCCGCCGCCGCCGCGTGGGCGGCCAGCTCGGCGGCGGTGCGCGCCAAGGCCGCTTCGTGTTCGCGGAAGCGCCGGGCCAGCGCCTGGCGTTGCGGGCGCAACTCGCCCTCCTCCGCCATGCACGCCTTGTAGGCCGGGGTATCGGGCTGGGGCGGCATCGGCTGGGCCTGGGTCCGGGAAACGGCGGTCGTGGCGGCGACAGCGGCCGCGGCGAGTATCATATATTTCATCACTGGTGCAAGAACTTTCAGTCAACAAGTCAGATTTACAATCCTACAACATCGCGGCCAAACCCTTGTGCTAAGATGCGGCAGCCTTTTTTTGGCGATCCCAAAAGAGAAAGATACTGGAGAGACAAGTGAGCATTTTTAGGACCAAAAACCTGGACGACATGGTCGCGGCCACCCGTACCCCGGGCGGTTTGCAGAAAGTGCTGGGTCCATTCGACCTGGTACTGATGGGCATTGGCGCCATCGTCGGCACCGGCATTTTCGTCTTGACCGGCACGGGCGCACTGACCGCCGGCCCGGCCCTGACGATTTCCTTCGTGGTCGCTGCACTGGCTTGCGGCTTTGCCGCCCTGTGCTACGCCGAATTCGCTTCGACCGTCCCGGTGGCCGGCTCGATCTATACCTATAGCTACGCCACCCTGGGCGAGCTGGTGGCCTGGATGATCGGCTGGGACCTGATGCTCGAATATGGCCTGGCCACGTCCGCCGTGTCGGTGGCCTGGTCCGGCTACTTCCAGTCCCTGATCGCCGGCATCGGCCTGCACCTGCCGGCCGCGCTGACCGCCGCGCCGGGCGCCGTGCCGGGCGTGACCACCGTGTTCAACCTGCCGGCCTTCCTGATCATGACGGTGCTGACCGCCATGCTGGGCTGGGGCGTGCGCGAATCGGCCCGCATGAACAACATCATGGTGGTGATCAAGATCAGCGTGGTCCTGCTGTTCATCGTGGTCGGTGCACGCCACGTGCAGCCGGCCAACTGGCAGCCCTTCATGCCGTTCGGCGGCGCCGGCGTGATGAGCGCCGCAGCCCTGGTGTTCTTCGCCTTCATCGGTTTCGACGCCGTGACTTCCGCCGCGGAAGAAGTGAAGCGCCCCGAGCGCGACCTGCCGATCGGCATCATCGGCTCGCTGGCCGTGTGCACCATCCTGTACGTGATCGTGGCCGGCATCATGACCGGCATCGTCCCGTACAAGCAATTCCTGGGCGTCGACCACCCCGTGTCGCTGGCACTGCAATACGCCGGCGAGAACTGGTTCGCCGGCTGGGTATCGCTGGGCGCCATCCTCGGCATGACCACCGTGATCCTGGTGATGGCCTACGGCCAGACCCGCATCATCTTCGCCATGTCGCGCGACGGCCTGCTGCCGAAGAAGCTGTCGCAAGTGCACCCGAAATACCACACCCCGTTCTTCGCCACCTGGATGGTGGGCCTGATCTTCGGCTTCATCGCCGCCCTGGTGCCGCTCAACGTGCTGGCCGAACTGGTCAACATGGGCACGCTGGCCGCCTTCTGCCTGGTGTCGATCGCCGTGATCATCATGCGCAAGAAGCGCCCGGACCTGCACCGCGCCTTCCGCTGCCCTGGCGTGCCCGTCGTGCCGGGCCTGGCGGTGGCCTTCTGTATCTCGCTGATGGCCTTCCTGTCGGCGATCACCTGGCTGGCCTTCGGCATCTGGCTGGTACTGGGGCTGGTGGTGTATTTCGGCTACTCGCGCCACCGTTCCGAACTGGCCAAGGCCAAATAAGCGCCCTTCGCCTGCGTTAAATCGGCACAGCCGCAGCCCGCGGGCTGCGAGCTGTGCGATGATGACGGGAATGCGACATCCCGTCCTCACCTACATCCTCGCCATGCTCATGCTGAGCACCCTGGGCATCTACGTCCAGGAGGCGGGCCTCGATCCCATCACCACCGTGTTCTTCCGCTGCGCCATCGGCGCCGTGGCGCTGGCCACCTATTGCGCCTGGAAGCGCATGTTCACCCGCGCCAACCTGCAGCCGCGCGCCATGCGGCTGGCGGCCTTCAGCGGCCTGCTGATGGTGGTGAACTGGGTGACTTTCTTCGAGGCGATCCGCCGCATCGGCATCGCCGTCGCCACCATCGTCTTCCACGTGCAGCCCTTCATGGTGCTGCTGCTGGGCGCCCTGGTGCTGCGCGAAAAGCTGGCGGCCAACAAGCTGGCGTGGGTGGCGCTGGGCTTCGGCGGCCTGGCGCTGGCCTGCGGCGTGCGTTTCGACGAGCCGATGGACCGCAACTACCTGCTCGGCATCGCCAGCACCCTGACGGGCGCCCTGGCCTATGCCGGCGTCACGCTCACCACCAAGTCGATGCGCGGCACGCCGCCGCACCTGACGGCGCTGGTGCACTGCATGACGGGGGCGCTGCTGCTGGGGGCTTTCAGTTCGATTCCGGCGGATGGCCTGAGCGCCGCGCAATGGGGCTGGCTGGCCACGCTGGGCCTGGTGCCGACCGCCATGGCCTACGTGCTGATTTACGGCGCCACGCCGCGCATGGAAACCGCCGCCATCGCGGTGTTGACCTTCGTCTATCCGGCGGCGGCCGTGTGCTGGGACTACCTGGTGTACGGCCACCTGATCGGCGCGTGGCAGGTGGCCGGCTTTGCGCTGATCGTGCTGGCCAGCCTGGGCGTGAACCTCAATTGGGGCTGGCGAACATCGCCTCGGCCCGCTGGAACAGGATCCACGAAGTAGCCACGTATTTGTCGCCGCTGCGCGCGACGTTGCCCTTGTGGGTATGGGTGAAGCCGGCCGGCGCGATCACCAGGCGGCCTGCGCGCGCTTCGACCTTGCGCTGCTGGTAGTAGAACTCCGTCTCGCCGCCGTCCGCCACATCGTTCAGGTAAAACTGGAACAGCAAGGCGCGGTGCAGCGTCTCGCAGCTGGCATTCTGGGGATAGATTTCCGAATGCCAGTGGTGGTAGCCGCCGCTGTCCTTCAGGTACTTCTGCACGTTGATCGGGCCGCCCCGGTACATGGACTGGATCAGGTCCGGCAGGTAGGGCCGGCCGCAGCGCTCGAAATTGTCGATGGTGAGAGTCACCGGCTGGCCGCTGTCCGGGTCCGCCACGCGCGGCGACAGCGCGCCGGTCAGCAGCATGCGGTACTTGTCCATGTACGAGGTGAGGTGGGTCAGCACGCTGGCCAACATCAGGTTGGAGACGTCGTTCCATTCGGCGTGCTGGCTGATGGTCAGGTCGTAGCTGTCCTTCTTGGCCACGTCCACGCCCTGCCCGGTGCGGCCGCGGACCGCCTTGCCGCTGGCCTCGAAGCGCGCCAGGATCTGCCGGCACTGTTCGGGCGTCAGGGCGCCATCGTAGATTTCAATAAAATCGTCCATGCCGCGCAGCATACGGCATATCCAGGCACCACTTGTTAAGAATGGGACAGCGATGGTGCAAAGTGTCCCATTCTTAACAAATCTGTATGCATTTTTCCACACTCTTCTACAACTGGATACATTTCAATAGATTTTCAGCAGGGTTCTCCCTACACTCAGGCTCTGCCTAGGGCAAAAACATTTGCGCATTGGCAAATAATATTCGCGCCGAACAACGGCCCGGGGACATACACCTTACACAGAG
>CBHWEO010000253.1:0-8025 GCA_966112955.1 uncultured Duganella sp.
GCCGCGTGGAAGCCGTGACCGGCGAAGGCGCGCTGGCGCTGGTGCAGGGCATGGCGCGCAAGCTGAACGAAGCCGCTGCCGCCCTGAAGTCGAATCCGGAAGAACTGACCACCAAGATCACCGCCGTGCAGGACCAGGTGAAGTCGCTGGAGAAGGAACTGGCGGCGCTGAAGTCCAAGCTGGCTTCCGGCCAGGGCGACGAGCTGGCTACCAAGGCCGTGGACGTGAAGGGCATCAAGGTGCTGGCCGCGACCATGGAAGGCGCCGACGTGACCGCGCTGCGCGAAACCATGGACAAGCTGAAGGACAAGCTGAAGACTGCCGCCATCGTGCTGGCCTCCGTCAACGACGGCAAGGTGAGCCTGATCGCCGGCGTGACGGCCGACTCCATCGGCAAGGTCAAGGCGGGCGAACTGGTCAACTTCGTTGCCCAGCAAGTGGGCGGCAAAGGCGGTGGCCGCCCCGACATGGCGCAGGCCGGAGGCACCAATCCGGAGGCACTGCCAGGTGCGCTCGGTGGCGTTGCAGCATGGGTGGAGTCGCGCATCTAACAGCTGTTCCGGGCCCGTGCTTGCTAGTACGGGCCTTTCCGACATTGAAACATCGTTGTGATTTTGCAACGCAGCATTAACTATTTTGGTGCAGTGCGTCAGACGCCCAAAATTGGAGTAGACTGTCGGAAATCAGTAGCACAGAAGCGAGATATTGATGAGCGAAACTCTTACTCTCGAGTCCGAGACAATGGAATTTCATAAGGACCTCGACGCGCGCGGTTTGAATTGCCCGCTGCCTATCCTGAAAGCCAAGAAAGCCCTGGCAGAACTGGAAAGCGGGCAGGTATTGCGCATCGTGGCCACTGATCCAGGGTCTGTACGCGACTTCCAGGCGTTTGCCAAGCAGACCGGCAATGCGTTGCTGTCCCACGTCCAACAAGGTACTGAATTCACTTTCCTGATGCGCCGCAAGTAAAAAATGCGGTATGCTACCGGTTGCTGATTTTTCGGCGCCGGATTGTACCTAAAAAACGCACGACCGTGCTTTTATTCGATGCGTGATATCGAATTCCAATATAATCTAGCCCACTAAATTCTTATCTCTTTTTCAAAGGCACACCTATGAAAGTCCTGGTACCTGTCAAGCGCGTCGTCGACTTCAACGTGAAAGTGCGCGTCAAATCCGACGGCACTGGCGTAGATATCGCCAACGTCAAAATGTCGATGAACCCGTTCGACGAGATCGCACTGGAAGAAGCGACCCGCCTGAAAGAGGCTGGCAAAGTGGCCGAAGTGGTTGCCGTGTCCGCCGGCGTGGCCCAGTGCCAGGAAACCCTGCGCACCGGTATGGCGATCGGCGCCGACCGCGGCATCCTGATCGAAACCGGCGTGGAACTGGAACCGCTGGCCGTGGCCAAGCTGCTGAAGGCCGTGGCCGACAAAGAGCAACCGCAACTGATCATCCTGGGCAAGCAGGCCATCGACGACGACTCCAACCAGGTCGGCCAGATGCTGGCTGCGCTGCTGGGCTGGCCGCAGGCGACCTTCGCCTCGAAGGTGGAACTGGGCGACGGCAAGGTCACCGTGACCCGCGAAGTGGACGGCGGCCTGGAAACCGTGGCGCTGCAACTGCCGGCCATCGTGACCACCGACCTGCGCCTGAACGAGCCGCGCTACGTGACCCTGCCTAACATCATGAAGGCGAAGAAGAAGCCGCTGGAAACCATCAAGCCGGAAGACCTGGGCGTCGATGTGACCCCGCGCCTGAAAACCCTGAAAGTGGCCGAACCTGCCAAGCGTTCCGCCGGCATCAAAGTGCCTGACGTAGCGACCCTGGTGTCCAAGCTGCGCACCGAAGCCAAAGTCATCTAAATCGCTAAAACCGGAACTGCAGCTGTCTGACCCGCCGGGTCCGACACCGGTCTACCGGTTTTCACTCACGGAAAGAATATTATGGTCGCTCTCGTAATCGCTGAACACGACAACGCAAGCCTGAAAGGCAGCACCCTGCACACCGTCACCGCCGCCGCCAAGTGCGCAGGCGAAGTCCACGTCCTGGTCGCCGGTGCCAACGCCGGCGCCGCCGCCGCTGCTGCCGCCAAGATCGCCGGCGTCAGCAAAGTGCTGCACGCCGACGCCGCCCACTTCGCCGACGGCCTGGCCGAAAACGTGGCCGAGCAGATCCTGGCTGTGGCCGGTGGCTACACCCACATCCTGGCCCCGGCAACCGCCTACGGCAAGAACATCCTGCCGCGCGTGGCCGCCAAGCTGGACGTGGCCCAAATCTCCGAAATTACCAAGGTCGACGCGCCCGACACCTTCGAGCGCCCGATCTACGCCGGCAACGCGATCGCTTACGTGCAATCGTCGGACAAGGTGAAAGTGATCACCGTCCGTACCACCGGCTTTGACGCAGCCGCCGCGGAAGGCGGCTCCGCTGCCGTGGAAACCGTGGCTGCCGCCGCCGATTTCGGCAAGTCCGCCTTCGTTGGTCGCGAAGTGGCCAAGTCGGACCGTCCGGAACTGACCGCCGCCAAGATCATCGTTTCCGGTGGCCGCGGCATGGGCTCCGCCGACAACTTCAAGATCCTGGAACCGCTGGCCGACAAGCTGAACGCCGCCATGGGCGCATCGCGCGCCGCCGTGGACGCGGGCTTCGTGCCGAACGACTGGCAGGTTGGCCAGACCGGCAAGATCGTCGCCCCTTCGCTGTACATCGCCGTCGGCATCTCCGGCGCGATCCAGCACCTGGCCGGCATGAAGGACTCCAAGACCATCGTCGCCATCAACAAGGATCCGGAAGCGCCGATCTTCTCCGTTGCCGATTACGGCATCGTGGGCGACCTGTTCGAAGTGGTCCCGCAACTGGTCAAGGAACTGGGTTAATTCAATAAGAAAGTCCTGCAAAAGGACTGAGTACCGGGGCCACGCAAGTGGCCCTTTTACTACCTCGGAGAGAGTTACATGAGCTATCAAGCCCCAATGAAAGACATGCTGTTCGTGATGAATGAACTGGCGAACCTGGAAGGCGTTTCGGCGCTGCCGGGCTGCGAAGACGCGACCCCTGAAACCGCGGAAGCAGTGCTGGAAGAGAATGCAAAATTCGTGAGCGGCGTGGTGGCCCCGCTGAACCACGCGGCCGACAAGGAGCCCAGCACCTGGGCAGATGGCAAGGTAACCACCTCCAAGGGCTTCAAGGAAGCCTTCAAACAATTCGTGGAAGCGGGCTGGCAAGGCTTGCAGCACCCGACCGATTTCGGCGGCCAGGGCTTGCCCAAGCTGGTCGGCACCCCGTGCGTGGAAATGCTGCACGGCTCGAACCTGTCGTTCGCCCTGGTGGCGCTGCTGACCGACGGCGCCATCGAAGCGCTGCTGACCGCAGGCTCCGACGAGCAGAAGGCGACCTACCTGGAGCCGCTGATCACCGGCAAATGGACCGGCACCATGAACCTGACCGAGCCGCAAGCCGGCTCCGACCTGGCTGCCGTGCGCACCCGCGCCGTGCCGCAGGGCGATGGCACCTACAAGGTGTTCGGCACCAAGATCTTCATCACCTACGGTGAGCATGACATGGCCGAGAACATCATCCACCTGGTGCTGGCGCGCACGCCTGATGCGCCGCCGGGCGTGAAGGGCATTTCGCTGTTCATCGTGCCGAAGTTCATGGTCAACGCCGACGGCTCGCTGGGCGCGCGCAACGATGCGCATTGCGTGTCGATCGAGCACAAGCTGGGTATCAAGGCTTCCCCGACCGCCGTGCTGCAGTTCGGCGACCACGGCGGCGCCGTGGGCTACCTGGTGGGCGAAGAAAACCGCGGCCTGGAATACATGTTCATCATGATGAACGCGGCCCGCTTCGGCGTCGGCATGCAGGGCGTGGGCCTGGCGGAACGCGCCTACCAGCAGGCCGTGGCCTTCGCCAAGGAGCGCGTGCAGTCGCGCGACCTGAACGGCTCGCCGGCCGGCGTGGCGATCATCAACCACCCGGACGTGCGCCGCATGCTGATGTCGATGCGCGCCCAGACCGAGGCCGCGCGTGCGCTGGCCTACGTGGCCGCCGGCATCCATGACGTGGCCCACCACCATGCCGACGCGGAAACGCGTGCCGCCAACCAGGCCGTGTACGAGTTCCTGGTGCCGATCGTGAAGGGCTGGTCGACCGAGATGTCCGAGAACGTGGCCCGCGACGGCGTGCAGGTCCACGGCGGCATGGGCTTCATCGAGGAAACCGGCGCGGCGCAGCACTACCGCGATGCCAAGATCCTCACCATCTACGAAGGCACCACCGCGATCCAGGCCAATGACCTGATCGGCCGCAAGACCGTGCGTGACGGCGGCGCGCTGGCCAAGTCGCTGATTGCGCAGGTGCGCGCCACCGCCGGCGAACTGGCGGGCGCCGGCAGCGCCGATTTCGCGGCGATCCGCAAGCACCTGGAGCAGGGCGCTGCCGACCTGGAAGCCGTGGTGGACTTCATCGTCAACAACGCCAAGTCCGACATCAAGGGCGTGTTCTCCGGCTCCGTGCTGTACCTGAAGCTGGCCGGCATCGTGTTCGGCGGCTGGCAGATGGGCCGCGCCGCGCTGGTGGCGCAGAAGAAGCTGACGGCGGGCGAGGGCGATGCCTCGTTCTATAAGGCCAAGATCGTGACCGCGCGCTTCTTCGCGGACCACATCCTGTCCGGCTCTGTGGGCATGCGCGCCGCCATCGTGGACGGCAGCGCCGGCGTGCTGGGCCTGGACGTCGAGCAGTTCTAAACCTCAACCGCGGAAAACCGGGCAACCGGGGTACGGCCCAAGGGCCGGACCCCTGTTGTCCGGTTTGCCGGTTCTAGCGGTTTGACGGGCTCACAGCCCTTTCTTCGCCAATTCCGCGATCTCGAAATCGCCGTCGTCGACCAGCCGTTCCCCGCCCGGAAACTTACCCAGCCCAAGCAAGCGCCCAAGCGACAGCAGCAAGCTCTGTCCCGCCACGGTTCGCTCGGGCTGCAACTGATAGACCGGATCGGCGAACGCCTCATCCGGCGCCACGATCTTCCACCCCATCTGCCTGAACTGCGCCAGCACATCGTCCAGCCACAGGGCGTTGAGCAGGTTATGGTGGATCAGCAGCACTTGCGGAATATCGCGCCCCTGCAGCTTCTGCGACAGCTCGCGGTAAGCCAGCGCGCGCTGCCGGACGTGTGCCAAATAAGCGGCGCGGATCGCACTCACGTCCGCATTCGGATCTTTCTTCAGCACTTCCTCCAGCTTGCCGGCCAACCGCCAGTCGCTGGTATCGAGGCTGACATAGGCATTGCGGTAGCCATGCTCGCGCAGGAAGTCGCGCATGCCGTCGCGCTTCTCCGGCGTGTTCCCCTCGCGCAGGTAGGTGAAGCGCAACCATTTGCGGTAGCCGGGCAGGGGGCTGATCAGGCTGTCGCAATCCAGCACTTCCTTTTGGTAGGCGGCCAGGTCGATCTTGTGCAGGTCGGGATGGCTCACGGTGTGGTTGCCGATCGCGTGGCCAGCCTTGCTCCAGGCTTGCAGCAGCTGGAAGCCTTCCGGCGTGCTGGCGCCGAAGCCGGACGTCACGAACAGCGCGGCCTGGACGCGGTGCTTCGCCAGCGCAGCCAGGATGGCCTGGTTACGCTCGGCGGCGGACATGCGCGGCGTGCTGCCCGTGTTCGGGCCGTCGTCAATCGTGATCGCGACCGACTGGGCGTGTGCGGCTGTCACGATGCTCATTGCGGACAGTACTGCCGCCAGGCCGGCGGCCGCGGCCAGCCGGAGCATGCGGCGCCCCATCATGCGGCCCCCAGCGCGTCGACGATGGCCTGGTAGACCCGCGCCGGGTCTTCGGAGATGCGGTTCAGCACATACAGGAAGTAATCCTTGCCGAACACCGCATACTCGCGCGTGGCGAAGCCGGCGTCGCGCAGGTCCGCGATATTTTGCTCGCCCAGCCCGATCAGCGATTCGAATTCATGCGGCCCGGCCGCGATGCCTTCCGCACGGATCATGGCGGACAGCTCGTCCTGGATCGCACGGTCATGCGTGGCGATCGAGCACAAATGGCCGCTGCGCAGGAGCTGCGCCGCATAGCGCCGGTAGGCGGCCGCCAGCTCTGGGCTGTTGCGCGGATAGGCAATGTCGACCGGCTCGAACATGGCGCCTTTCACCAGGCGGATGCGGCCCGGGTGGCGCAGCAGGGCAGGCAGGTCGCCTTCCGTGCGGTGCAGCTTGGCCGGCACGGTGATGCCGACGTTCGCCAGCCCGTCCTGCTCGTGCAGCCGGCTGTAGGTTTCGTAGATGCCGCTGGTGCGGTCGGAAGCTTCCATGGAAATCATGACTTCCTGCCCGATCTCCCGGGCGGCGCGCGCGATGCGGCGGGCGTTGCGGTAGCCCAGCTCAGGATCGACCAGCGAGCCGATATGCGAGAGGTCGAAGGAAATCGAGCACTCGAGGCGCTGTTCGCCGATGGCCTGGACCAGTTGGAGGAAGACGCCCGTTTCCGCGTTCGCAAACGCTTCGTCGCGCACGCTCTCGCCCATGTATTCGGCGGACGCGCGGTGACCGTTGCGGTTGATGGCGGCGGCGCGTGCGATCACGTCTGCCACGGAGGTGCCGGCCACATAGCGCTTCGATACGCGGTCTACAAACGGCCGCAGCATGGGATCCTCCAGGAAGCGCGCCTTGGCCACCTCATTGACGGCCAGTTCGCGCAGGGCAATGGCGGCGCGCTCGGCCAAAGGCATGATATTGTCTGTCACGATGTCTCCTTGATGTTGCCCCGCGCGGCGGCGGGAGCGTTGTATATTAACTAAATTTTCCGAATGGAGCCGGCCATGGACGCTTCCACCCTTGCCCTGTTTGTGCCCGCCTGTTTCGCGCTGAACATGGCGCCGGGACCGAACAACCTGCTATCCGTCAGCAACGCTTCGCGGTATGGCTTCCGCCGTTCGTGCCTGGCGGGCGCGGGGCGGCTGGTGGCGTTTGCCGGGATGATTGCGCTGGCTTCGGCCGGCCTGGCGGCCGTGCTGCATGCGTCGGAGCTGCTGTTCTACGGGATCAAGACGGCCGGCGCGATTTACCTGTTCTATCTTGCGTGGCAGCTGTGGCGCGCCAGGCCGGGCGAGGGCGCCAGTGCGGGCGCGGCGCCGGCGGCGGGATGGTGGCAGTTGGCGCGGCAGGAGTTTTTCGTCGCCTCGGGCAATCCGAAAGCGATCCTGATCTTCACGGCCTTCCTGCCGCAATTCGTCGATCCTGCCGGGCCGGTGGGGACGCAGTTCCTGGTGCTGGGCGTGCTGTTCCTGCTGCTGGAAGTAGTGGCGCTGGCGGCGTATGCCTGGATGGGCGCGCGCATGCAGAAATGGTTCACGCACCCGCGCGGCAACTGGGTTTACACCCGGACTTGCGCCGGCCTGTGGGCGGGCGCGGGGATGGGACTGTTGCTGTCCCGCAGAGCTTAGATGCGGTTCAGGCCGCCGTTTTCACGCTTGACGTGATCGCCGTTGCGCAGGTTGGGATCGTTCTTCAGCACGACGGTACCGACCTTGCCGGTTTCGTACTTGACGGTCACGTGCCATTCCTTGATCTTGTTCATCTTGCCTTCGATCTTCTTGCCGGCATAGGCGCCGCCGGCAGCGCCGGCCACGGTGGCCAGGGTTTTGCCGGTGCCGCCGCCAACCTGGTGGCCCAGCAGGGCGCCGGCCACACCGCCGGCCACCATGCCGGCCGCGCTGCCTTCGCCATCTTTCTCAATCACTTTGACCGCGGTCACGGTGCCGCAGTCGGCGCAAACAGCCTTCTTCGGCTGGGCATAGGCGCCGGTAACCGTTACGGCCAGGATGGCTGGCAAGAGGAATTTAGTTAATTTCATGTGGATTCTCCAAAAAACGGTTGTGGTGACTGGAAGTATAGGTCAACAGTTTCTACAAAGAATGGACAATTTGTGACAAGACGTTGCCGCACGGATCAGCTCGTGTCAACCTTGGGGTCAGGGTCTTTTGTTGGGATTGGAGTATCCCCGGTAAACCCAAGTAGCGGACCCCCA
>CBHWEO010000254.1:0-7936 GCA_966112955.1 uncultured Duganella sp.
TGGCCGAGGAAATGGGCGTGACGCGCGAGCGGGTGCGCCAGATCCAGCAGGAAGCGCTGGTCAAGCTGAAACGGGCGATGGCGGCGCGCGGCGTGGTGCGCGATTCGCTGCTCTAGCACCGGCAAGGCAGTGTCAGGCACATGTGCCTGACACTTGGGGTGCCGGTTTTGCTATCATAGCGGGCTTTGGGCGCGCCCCGCGCCGGCTGCAACCTTTATCGCTATGCAAGACAATATCGTCGACATCAAATCCCTGGACATGGATGCCCGTGGCGTTGGCCACATCGAAAACGAGGACGGCTCGCCGGGCAAGGTGGTCTTCATCGAAGGCGCGCTGCCGGGCGAGCGGGTCAGCTTCGAGCTGCTGCGCAAGAAGAAGAACTGGGAGCAGGGCCGCATGACGGTGCTGCACAAGGAGTCGGCGATGCGCGTGAAGCCGAAGTGCGAACACTTCGACTATTGCGGCGGCTGCTCCATGCAGCACCTGGAAGCGTCGGCCCAGGTGGCGATCAAGCAGCGCGTGCTGGAAGACAACCTGTGGCACCTGTCCAAGGTCAAGTCCGACACCATGATGCGCCCGATGTTCGGCCCGACCTGGGGCTACCGCTACCGCGCGCGCCTGTCGTCGCGCTACGTGGCCAAAAAAGGCACGGTGCTGGTCGGCTTCCACGAAAAGAAATCGGTCTATGTGGCCGACATCCAGAGCTGCCAGATCCTGCCCAAGCACGTGTCGGACATGATGATGCCGCTGCGCGCGCTGATCCACTCGCTGACCATCTTCGACAAGGTGCCGCAGATCGAGCTGGCGGTCGGCGAAGACAACACGGTGCTGGTGATGCGTAATATGGTCCCGCTGGGCGAGGGCGACGAAGACAAGCTGAAGGCGTTTGCCGACCAGTACAAGATCCAATGGTGGCTGCAGCCCAAGGGCCCGGACACCGCCTACCCGTTCTACCCGTCCGACAAGGAACTGTATTACACGCTGCCGGAATTCGGCATCAAGATGCCGTTCAAGCCGACCGACTTCACCCAGGTGAACCACCACATCAACCGCGTGCTGGTGCACAAGGCACTGCGCCTGCTGGACGTGCAGAAGGACGAGCGCGTGGCCGACCTGTTCTGCGGGCTGGGCAACTTCACGCTGCCGCTGGCGACCCAGGCGCGCGAAGTGGTGGGCATCGAAGGCTCGACCGCGCTGACCGAGCGCGCCCTGAGCAACGCCAAGGTGAACGGCGTCGACGGCCACACCACCTTCCAGTGCCGCAACCTGTTCGAGATCACCAAGGACGACCTGATCGCGCTGGGCAAATTCGACCGCATGCTGATCGACCCGCCGCGCGACGGCGCCATGGCGCTGTCGCTGGCGCTGGCCGAGCTGAAGGAAACGCATCCGGAGATGCTGCCCAAGCGCATCGTCTACGTCTCCTGCTCGCCGTCCACCCTGGCGCGCGACGCCGGCGTGCTGGTGCACCGTGCCGGCTACAAGCTGTCGCAGGCCGGCGTGATGAACATGTTCCCGCACACCTCCCACGTGGAATCGATGGCGGTCTTTGACCTCGAGTAATTTTTGTCCACCCGGGGTCAGGAACCGGGTGGACAAAAGTTGCAGAGATAAAAAAAGCCGGCGATCAAGCCGGCTTTTTTGATGTGGGCGGGCGGCGCTTAGTCGCGGTCGCCGGCCAGGCCCAGCAGGTTCAGCAGGGCGGTGAAGATGTTGTACACGTCCAGGTACAGGGCCAGGGTGGCGGAGACGTAATTGGTTTCGCCGCCGTTCACGATGCGCTGCACGTCAAACAGGATGTAGGCCGAGAACACGGCGATCACCAGCACCGAGATCACGATCGACAGCGCGCTCATGCCCAGGAAGATATTGGCAATGGATGCCAGCAGCAGGATGATCACGGCCGCGAACAGCCATTTGCCCATCATCGAGAAGTCGCGCTTGGTCACCGTGGCGTAGCTGGCCAGGGCGGCGAAGATCGCGCCGGTACCGCCGAATGCCGTCATGATCAGGGTGCCGCCATTGGCGAAGCCCAGGGTGCGCTGCAGCAGCGGCGTCAGCATCAGGCCCATGAAGAAGGTGAAGCCCAGCAGCAGGGCCACGCCCACGCCGGAATTCTTGTTCTTCTCGATGCCCCAGAAGAAGCCAAAGGCAATCCCCATGAACAGCAGGGCGCCCAGGAAGCCGCGCGGGATCGGTACGCCGAACAGCACGCCAATCGCGGCGCCAAGCACCGTCGGCACCATGGACAGGGCCAGCAGCCAGTAAGTGTTACGCAGCACGCGGTTGCGGATCAGGGCGTTATCGGTCGCGACTGCACTACCGAAGTGATGTACGTTTTGCATGGTCAAATGCCTCCTTTGCAAAAAGCATAGCATGTCGCCAGCCGGCTGGGAATTTTCTGGCTTAGGATGGGCTTAAATTTACGTAAGGGGAGCCCTTAGCTGTCCTAAAGCCATGATTCCATGGGCATACAGAGTGAACTATGTTAAAATCTAGGGTTGATCGAGAATCTAATTTCTTGTTTTAAACCTTTCTTTTTATTGGAGTTTTTCATAATGGCAATCGAACGCACCCTGTCGATCATCAAACCAGACGCAGTAGCCAAGAACGTGATCGGCCAGATCTACAGCCGTTTCGAAGGCGCAGGTCTGAAGATCGTTGCTGCCCGTATGACCCAGCTGTCCCGCGCTGAAGCCGAAGGCTTCTACGCCGTACACCGCGAGCGTCCTTTCTTCAAGGACCTGGTGGACTTCATGATCTCCGGCCCGGTGATGATCCAGGTGCTGGAAGGCGAAGGCGCCATCCTGAAAAACCGTGACCTGATGGGCGCTACCGACCCGAAGAAGGCAGAAAAAGGCACCATCCGCGCTGATTTCGCCGATTCCATCGACGCCAACGCCGTGCACGGTTCCGACGCGGCCGAAACCGCTGCCGTGGAAATCGCTTACTTCTTCCCAGCACTGAACGTTTACTCCCGTTAATCTGGCGAGAAAAGTAGTACAGTAGTATTTGCGCGTTTGCCCCGGGCCCTCGGTCCGGGGCAAAGCCATTTTTGAAATTGAGTAAAAAAGCATGGAAACATCCCTCACCAACCTGCTGGATCTCGATCCGGAACAACTAGTCGCCTACTGCGCCGAGCTGGGGGAGAAGCCTTTCCGTGCCAAGCAGCTGCAGCGCTGGATCCACCAGTTCGGTGCGTCCGACTTCGACAGCATGACCGACCTCGCCAAGTCCTTGCGCGAGAAGCTGAAGACGCGCGCCCACATCGTGGCGCCGGCCGTCATCAGCGACCATACTTCCGCCGACGGCACCCGCAAATGGCTGGTGGACGTGGGCAATGGCAATGCCGTGGAAACCGTGTTCATCCCGGAAGAGAACCGCGGCACGCTGTGCATCTCGACCCAGGCCGGCTGCGCCGTGAATTGCCGCTTCTGCTCGACCGGCAAGCAAGGCTTCAACCGCAACCTGACCGTGGGCGAAATCATCGGCCAGCTGTGGATGGCTGAATTCGCGCTGCGCCAGACCAAGGGCATCGAACCCGGTCCGAAAGGCGAGCGCCAGATCACCAACGTGGTGATGATGGGCATGGGCGAGCCGCTGCTGAACTACGGCCCGACCGCCACCGCGCTCAAGCTGATGCTGGACGATAATGCTTACGGCCTGTCGCGCCGCCGTGTGACCCTGTCCACCTCGGGCGTGGTGCCGATGATCGACAAGCTGGCGCAGGATGTGCCGGTGGCGCTGGCGGTATCGCTGCACGCCTCCAACGACAAGCTGCGCGACGAGCTGGTCCCGCTGAACAAGAAGTACCCGCTGAAGGAACTGCTGGCGGCGTGCAAGCGCTACCTGGCGTTCGCGCCGCGCGACTTCATCACCTTCGAGTACTGCATGCTCGATAACTACAACGACTCCGACGAGCACGCGCGCGAGCTGATCGCGCTGGTGAATCACCCGGAGTACGGCGTCAACTGCAAGTTCAACCTGATTCCTTTCAACCCCTTCCCGGAATCGGGCCTGCTGCGCTCCAAGAACCCGCGCATCAAGGCCTTTGCTGAAATTCTGATGAATGCGGGCATCGTGACCACCATCCGCAAGACGCGCGGCGACGATATCGACGCGGCTTGCGGCCAGCTGGCGGGCGAAGTGAAAGACCGCACCCGCGTGGCTGAACGGATGGAAAAGATGGCCGAGTACCAGAAGAAGTACGGCGCCGATTTCGGGAAAATTGTGGAGATTCGTTCCTGATGACCGATTTCGCCCAGCGCCGCTTCAAGTGCCTGGCCGCAGTCGCGCTGGCCGGGGTATTGGCGGGCTGCGCGTCTGGTGGCAGCAGTGGCAAGGAAGAACTGAAGACGCTTTCCGACATGACGTCGGCGCAAAAGCGCGCCGAGATCCGGCTGCAGCTGGCGGGCGGCTACTTCGAACAGGGCAATTACCCGGTGGCGCTCGACGAAGTGAAGAAGGCGATTGCGGCCGATCCGCAGAACGCCAATGGCTACAGCCTGCGCGCCATCATCTACATGCGCATGGGCGAGAAGGAACTGGCCAATGACAACTTCCAGCACGCGCTGAAACTGGCGCCGGGCGACCCCGACCTGAACAATAATTACGGGTCCTTCCTGTGCCAGAATGACCGCGTCAAGGAGTCGTTCAAGCATTTCGATGCGGCGCTGGCGAACCGCAATTACCAGTCGCCGGCCGGAGCCCTGAACAATGCGGGTTCCTGCGCGCTGAAAATCAAGGACTACAACCTGGCCGAACGCTACCTGCTGCAGGCGCTGCAGCTGGCGCCGGAAGTGCCGGAAACGAACGTGGGCTTGGCCAGGGTGTACTATGCGCGGCGCGACTACCCGCGCGCAGGCTTCTTCATGACCCAGGTCGCCAAGCTGGCGAAACTGGACAGCCTGCCGGCCGACGTGCTGTGGCTGGGTATCAAGGTGCAGCACAAGATGGGCGACCTGGGGGCGGAGCAGGGCTTTGCCACCCAACTGCGGCGGCATCACGCCCAGTCGCCCGAATACGCTGCGTATCAACGTGGGGCGTTTGATGAGTGAGAACGGGGAACGAATGGATTCTGAGCAGGACAAGCCGGCCAGCCAGCAGCATGCTTCCACGCCCGGAGCAGCGCTGGCGGCGGCACGCGAGGCCATGGGCCTGTCGGTGGAGCAGGTCGCCGACCAACTGAAACTGGCACCGCGCCAGGTGATGGCGATCGAGCAGGGAGATTTCAATGCATTGCCGAACCGCGCCGTGACGCGCGGCTTCATCCGCGCTTACGCGAAGGCGATGCGGCTGGACCCGGCGCCGCTGGTGGCCATGGTGGAAGTGGAGGGGGCCGAAGGCCACGCCGCGGCCACCGTGCGCCCGACCCGGGTGCAGGCGTCGTTCCAGGAGTCGCGCTTCCCTTCGCTCAATGAGCGCAACAACGGCAAGCCGATGGGCGCCATCGTGGCCGGCGTGGCCGTGCTGGCGCTGGGCGGCCTGGCGGCGGCCTGGCAGATGGGCATCCTGTCGCCACTGACGCTGGCCAACCGCGCCGGGGTCGGGTCGCCTGCCGCCAGCCCCGAACCGGCAGCGCCGGTGACGGTGGCGCAGCCCGGCACGCAGGTCACTGAGACGCCATTGCAGTCGCCGAGTGTTCCGCTGATTTCCGTGCCGCCGCAGCCTGGCAGCAGCAATGCGCCGGCCACCGTGGCTGGCGCGGGCGTCCCTGGTGCGCCGGCTGGCGGCGTGCCGCCGGCCGCTGCCGGTACCACGACCACCACTACCGCGGCCGCTGGCGCGGCGCCGGGCGCCCAGCAGGGCGCCGCGGGCACGTCCGGCGTGGGTACGCCGGCCGCCGGCACTGGGCCGGCTGTTGCACCAGTCGCCCCGGCCAACCGTCCGGCGCCGACCACCGGTGCGGTGCCGCCTTCCGCCGGCTCCGCGCCGGCCGCCGCCGCACCTGCGGCCGCGCCGCCGGCTGCCGCGCCGCAAGCCGCAGGCCAGGGCCAGGCGCCCGCCGTCGGTGCCGCTGGCGGCAAGCTGGTGCTGACGGTGAAGGAAGATTCCTGGGTCGAGATCCGCCGCCCGGGCCAGGCGGCGCTGATCGCGCGCCTGGTGAAGGCCGGCAGCACGGAAACGTTCAACGTGCGCGAGAAGGATTTGCTGATCGTCGGTAAGCCCGGCGGCGTCAACGCCAACCTGGCCGGCGCTCCGCTGGAGTTGCCGCAGGTGCCGGGCGGCACCATTTCCCGCGTGTCGATCAAATGAGTATCAAGTAAGCAGAGTAAGCAAGCATGTCTTCTTCGAACAACCCGATCCCATCCGGACCGCTGGCGCGCCGCGCCAGCCGCCGCGTGCTGGTGCAGCACGGCGAGCGCAAGATCTGGGTCGGTGGCGACGCGCCGGTGGTGGTGCAGTCGATGACCAATACCGACACCGCCGATGCGGTGGCGACGGCGATCCAGATCAAGGAGCTGGCGCGCGCCGGTTCCGAGCTGGTGCGCCTGACGGTGGACCGCCCGGAAGCGGCGGCCGCCGTGCCCTACATCCGCGACCAGCTGGACAAGATGGATATCGACGTGCCGCTGGTGGGCGACTTCCACTACAACGGCCACACCCTGCTGACCGAGTACCCGGACTGCGCCGCTGCGCTGTCGAAGTACCGCATCAACCCCGGCAACGTGGGCAAGGGCGCCAAGCGCGACACGCAGTTCGCGCAAATGATCGAAGTGGCGGCGAAATACGACAAGCCGGTGCGCATCGGCGTCAACTGGGGCTCGCTGGACCAGGCGCTGCTGGCGCGCATCATGGACGAAAACGCGGCGCGCGAGCAGCCCTGGTCGGCGCAAGCCGTGATGTATGAAGCGCTGATCACGTCCGCGATTGAAAACGCGGTGCGCGCCGAAGAACTGGGCCTGGGCCGCGACAAGATCATCCTGTCGTGCAAGGTGTCCGGCGTGCAGGACCTGATCGCCGTCTACCGCGAACTGGCCAAGCGCTGCGACTATCCGCTGCACCTGGGCCTGACCGAAGCCGGCATGGGCAGCAAGGGCATCGTGGCCTCGACCGCCGCGCTGTCGGTGCTGCTGCAGGAAGGCATCGGCGACACCATCCGCATCTCGCTGACCCCGGAGCCGGGCGGCGACCGCACGAAAGAGGTGGTGGTGGGCCAGGAAATCCTGCAGACCATGGGCCTGCGCAAGTTCACCCCGATGGTGATTGCCTGCCCGGGCTGCGGCCGCACCACGTCCACCGTGTTCCAGGAACTGGCGGACGATATCCAGACTTACCTGCGCGAGCAGATGCCGGAATGGAAAAAGACCTACCCGGGCGTGGAGGCGATGAACGTGGCCGTGATGGGCTGCATCGTCAACGGCCCGGGCGAATCGAAGCACGCCAATATCGGCATCAGCCTGCCGGGCACCGGTGAATCGCCGGCCGCCCCGGTCTTCGTCGACGGCCAGAAAGTAGCGACCCTACGCGGCGACAATATCGTCGAAGAATTCCAGGCCATCGTGCTCGACTACGTACAGAAAAACTATAGCAAAGCAGCTTAAAGAACATGTCCAACAAAGCAGACAAAATCACGGCGATCAAGGGGATGAACGATCTCCTGCCGGCCGACGCCCACTTGTGGGAAATTTTCGAGAACACCGCGCAGTCCGTGGTGCAGAGCTACGGCTTCCAGCAGGTGCGCACGCCGATCGTGGAAGAAACCCGCCTGTTCTCGCGCGCCATCGGCGCCGTGACCGACATCGTCGAGAAGGAGATGTATTCCTTCGAAGACTCCATGAACGGCGACAAGCTGACCCTGCGTCCGGAAGGCACGGCAGGCGTGGTGCGCGCGGTGCTGGAACATAACCTGGTGTACGACGGCCCCAAGCGCCTGTGGTACAAGGGCCCGATGTTCCGCCACGAGCGCCCGCAGCGCGGCCGCTACCGCCAGTTC
>CBHWEO010000255.1:0-7884 GCA_966112955.1 uncultured Duganella sp.
CCGCTACAAGGAAGCAGCTAAAATGGCGGGGTAAGCTCTGCCAAGCGCCCAAAATGCCCGATTGCAAGCGCTGACCCCGACTTTTACTTGCGTAGGAGCGTCGACATGTATTGCGGCGTAATGCCGAGGAAGGAGGCCAGCACTTTCTGCGAAATGCGCTGCTCCAGGCCGGGGTATTGCTCGCGGAACGCCGCCAGCCGGCAAGTGGCCGACGTCATGCTGCGTATCAGGCAGCTTTGCGAATAGCGCCGGATCGAATGCTCGGATACCTTCAGGTAGTACTCGCGCATGATGCCGTGCTCTTCGCGCAACCGTGCCAGCGTGCGCCATTCCACGCGCACCGCCGTCACCGGCGTTTCGGCGACAATGAATTCCTGCGCCGGCGCGCCATCCTGGGCCGCCAGCAGGTCGTGGTGCGAACCGCAGGAATCGCCCTCGGTCGAAAACGCCATCGTCACGTCGGTCCCGTCCTTCGTGAGCATGCCGCGCCGCGCCACGCCGCGGTACAGCCAGTACGCTACGCTGGCCGGCACCCCATGCCGCTGCAGGTATTCCCCCTTGCGGAATTGCACGTGGGTGACGTGCGGGGCCAGCAGGCGGTTGAATTCATCGAACAATTCGCGCGACACGCCCAGGCGGGCCATCGTGTATTCGCTGAACTCTTCACGCTGTTTGAAAAAGACGTCGGACATGGCGGCGGCTCGTGGTTTTTATGACAATATTGTTTCTCGCCTGAAACAACAGGCTACGCAATATAAACCACGAGGCGCTGCTTGCAAAGGATTTGGTAACCGTTTTCCGTGGACTGTCAGTTTTCCATCCAGTCGCGCAGTCCATCCACCCACGGCCGGGCGTCCAGGTTCATGGTCTTGCGGATCTGGGCGGCGCGCTCGTACAGCACCGAGAAATCGATTGACGGCGAGCGCTTGAAGGCGATGACGACAATGTTGGCATCGTGGACTTCCGGCAGCCACACCACCGCGTCGAACACCTGCTCCATGTGTTGCAGGTTCTTGTCGTAGTTGTCGATCTCGCCGAACACATTGGTGGTCATGATGCCGTCCGGGCCCAGGCAGTCGGCGCAAGCCTGGTAGAACCCCGGCGAATCGAGCACCGGGCCGCGCGCTTCCTCGTCGTACAGGTCGACCTGCAGCACGTCCACCGTGCCGTGGTGGCGCGGGTCGAGCACGAAATCCATGGCATTCATCTGCCGCACGTCGAGGCGGGCATCGTTGGGCGGCAGGCCGAACTTCTCTTCGCAAATGGCGATCACATTCGGATTGAGCTCGATGGCGGTCACGCGCGCCTTGGGAAACTGGCGGTAGCAGAACTTGGTCAGGGCCGCGCTGCCCAGGCCGAGCTGGACGATGTGGCGGGGCGCGGGCAGGAACAGGGTCCACATCATCATCATGCGCACATATTCAAGCTCGATCATGTCGGGCTTGGCGATGCGCATGGCGCCCTGCACCCAGGAAGTACCCAGGTGCAGCGAACGTACGCCTTCAAATTCGGTGATGGTGGCGGGAGGGAAACCAGGCTGGTCAAATCTTCGGGATGGCATGGGCGCTAGTTTAACAGCCCGCGCTGCCCCCGGCCCTGCAGCCCTGCCATCCCGGCCACCGCGCCCAGCCCCACCAGCAGCAGCACGTAGCCCGCCGGCTCCGGCACGGCGCTGATGTTCAACGTGCCGGCGTAGCTGGCGGAGGCGGGTCCGGTAGCGCCGGGCATGTCCACGTAGCCGTTGACGGTCAGCACCAGCGGGCCCATGATCGTGGTCGGCACCAGGAAGCCATATTCGAAAATGCCCGGCCCGCTCAATGTCATGTCATAGCCGTTGATGGTGGCGGACGTGAAACTGACGTCCGTCGCCGGCGTGAAGCCGATGGTCACCAGGCTGGCGTCGACGAAAAACGTGCCGTTGCTGGGCGTGAAGTTGACGGTGTCGGTAAAGCTGCCGCGCTCCATGTGCGTCAGCGAGAATCCCGCCGTTTGTTCGCTGCTGCTGCCGGTGAGGGTGGCGTTGGCGTTGAGGTTGTCCGCTTGCGCGGCACTGCCGGCGGCCAATAGTGCTGCCAATGCTGCCAATACGGGAATCTGCATGTGCATGATGGTTCTCCCAAGTGATGCAGGCAAGGCGCCTGCATTCTTCAACTTAATCGCGCACCGTTGGCGGCGCTTGAGGAAAGTCAAACGAAGGGGAGGATCATGGTCACCGCCAGCCCGCCGCCTTCGCGGTTGGCCAGCGTGATGCGGCCGCCATGGGCTTCCGCGATCTCGCGCGCCAGGGCCAGGCCGAGGCCGGTGCCGCTGCGCTTGGTGGAATAGAACGGCACCAGCGCGTTGGCCAGCACGGCTTCGCTCATGCCGGGGCCGCGGTCCTGCACCTCGATGCGCAGCACGCCCTGCACGCGGCGCAATTCCAGGCCGACCTCCTCCGGCGGCGAGCCGGACTCGTGGGCATTCTTCAGCAGGTTGAGCAAGGCTTGCTCCATTTGCGCGGCATCGAAGGCATGCGCCTCCTCCGGCACTTCGCCGCGCAGCTGGAACTGCACTTGGTCCGACAGGGCTGCCAGGAAGCTGCCCCAGTGCTGCTGGTCCAGGCGCGGCGACGGCAGCTTGGCGAAGCGCGCGTAGCCGAGGATGAAGCTTTCCAGGTGGCGCGTGCGTTCCTCGATGGTGGCCAGGATTTGCGGCAGGCGGTCGGTCTGGCCGCGCCGCACCAGTTCCGCGCCGGAGTGGGCCAGCGACGTCAGCGGCGCCAGCGAATTGTTCAGCTCGTGGCTGATCACGCGGATCACTTTTTTCCAGGTCTGCACTTCCTGCCGGCGCAACTCCTGGGTGAGCTGGCGCAGCAGCAGCAATTCGTGCGGGCGGCCGTTCAGGCTGAAGCTGCGGCGCGCCAGGTGGAACACTTCCTCCTCCTCGCTGTCGCCGATGGTGAACAAACCGTCGCCGCCGCGGCCCATGGCATCGCGCAGGGCGGGCTGGACGCGGGCCAGCAGCTCGGGCAGGTGCAGGCCCTCCAGCCGGCGGCCCTCGTTCACCAGCTGGCGCGCGGCCAGGTTGCCGAACACGATGGCGCCGTTGTCGGTGACCAGCAGCATGGCCACCGGCGTATGCTGGACCATCGTATCGAGCAGCAGCTCGCGCTGCACCAGGCCCAGGCGCTGTTCGCGCAAGACCTGGCCCAGCGCATTGTGGGCGGCCACCAGGTCGCTCAATTCATCGTTGTGCGGCCAGTGCAGGCTGAAGGAAAAGTCGCCATCGCGGTAGCTGGTGACGGTGCCGGTCAGCGCCCGGTACAGCGATAGCTGGCGCTGCAGCTGGGCGCGGATGGTGATGACCGCCAGCGGCACCAGGCACAGCAGCGAAATGCCGATCACGAGTGTGGGATGGTTGGGCAGCAGCCGGTCCAGCCCGAGCGCGAACAGGATGCCGGTGGCTGTCAGCGTCCCCACCAGCGCCGACCAGCGCGTCAACAGCGACAGGCGCATCTCAGCTTCCCACCGCTGGGCCCGTGTCCACCTTGGGGTCAGGCTCTTTGGTTGACACGGGCACAGCCGGACGAACGGACCAGCCCGTGTCAACCAAAGGGTCTGACCCCAAGGTTGACACGGGCTGGTGTGTGGGGTTCATGGGCGGGCGATGCCGAGGCGTTCCATGCGGCGGTACAGGGCTTGCCGGGACAGGCCGAGCTCGGCCGCGGCTTGCGCCACCACGCCGCTGGCGCGCTGCAGGGCGCTGACGATGGCGTCGCGGTCGGGTTCCTGGTCGGGCGCGCTGGCCGGGCTGGCGGCCGGCAGGCCGAGGTCGGGCACCGTGATCTCGCTGCCGTGCGCCAGCAGGCTGGCGCGTGCCATCACGTTCTTCAGCTCGCGGACGTTGCCCGGCCAACCGTGCGCCAGCAGGGCGGCTTCGGCGTCGGCGCGCAGGCGCCGTTCGGGGCCGAGGAAGTGGCGCGCCAGCGGCAGGATGTCGCCCGGCCGTTCGGCCAGCGGCGGCAGCCGCAGTTCGATCACGTTCAGGCGGTAGTACAGGTCTTCGCGGAAGGTGCCGGCGCGGATCATGGCCGGCAGGTCGGCGTTGGTGGCGCTCACTACCCGCACTTGCACCTGGCGTTCGCGGTTGGAGCCGAGCCGTTCGAAGCGGCCGGTTTCCAGCACGCGCAGCAGCTTCATCTGGCCGGCCAGCGGCAGGTTGCCGATCTCGTCGAGGAACAGGGTGCCGCCGTCGGCGGCTTCGAACTTGCCTTCGCGGGCCTTGGAGGCGCCGGTGTAGGCGCCGGCGTCGGCGCCGAACAGTTCGGCTTCGATCAGCTCGGCCGGCAGGGCGCCGCAGTTCAGCACCACGAAGGGGCCGTCGCGCACGGCGGAATTGGCCTGGATGATCTCGGCGATGCGTTCCTTGCCGGTGCCGTTGGGGCCGGTGATCAGCACCGGCACGTCGGCGCGCGCCACCTGGCAGGCCAGCGCGATCACGCGTTCGGTGGCGGGGTCTTGCCACACCATGCGGCGCAGGTCGTAGCGTTCCAGCTCGCGCCGCTGGCGCAGTTCGTCGTTGCGGTGCTGCTTGAGGGCGCGGTTGGCCTGGCCCAGCTCGAGCAGGTTGCGCACGGTGGCGATCAGGCGTTTGTCGTCCCACGGCTTGGACAGGTAGTCGGCGGCGCCGGCCTTGATCAGGTCGACGGCGGCGTCAAGGTGGGTCCAGGCGGTCAGCAGGATCACTGGCAGGTCGGGGTGGCGCTGGCGGATGGCGCGGAACAGCTCGACGCCTTCTTCGCCGGAGGTGGTGTCGGCGCTGAAGTTCATGTCCTGCACCACCAGGTCGATGCTGGCGCTGCGCTGGTCGAGCAGGGCCAGGCCTTCTTCCGGGGAGGCGGCGTGCAGCGCTGCGATCTCGTGCAGCGAGAACAGCACTTCCAGGGCGACGGCGACGGCGGCGTTGTCGTCGATGATGAGTACGGTGGGCATGGCTGGAGGATACCTTAAAACCGGAAAACCGGAAAACCGGGGGGCGACGGGGACGCCGAGTCCCGCAGGGTCGGACCCCGGTTGTCGGGTTCTCTCGGGTTGCTCAGGCCGAGCGCGTGGCCAGCGCCGGCGAGATCGAGGCGGCGCGCCACGCCGGGCCGTACACGGCGCCGATGCCCAGCACCCAGAACGCGGCGGCGCCGATCACCATGTATTCGGCCGGCAGCCGCGCCAGCTCCAGCTTCGATACCAGCAGCTGGTTCAGCGCCAGGGCGCCCAGCAGGCCGCCGACAATCCCGGTCGTGGTGATCATCAGGTTCTCGGTCACGAAATAGCGCAGGATGTCGAACTTGCGCGCGCCCAGCGCGCGCCGCACGCCGATCTGCTTGCGGCGCTGCGTGACCCACAGGCTGGCCATGCCGACGATGCCGCTGGCCGTCACCACCATCAGCAGCACGCTGACCGTGATCAGCATCCACGACAGGGCGTGGTCGGCGCGGTAGCGCTTGTCGCGCTCTTCGCTCTGGGTGCTGCTGCGCACCACCACCTGGCCGTTGTGCAGCTTGCGGATGGCTTCCTCGGCGTCCTTCATGGCGCGGTCGCGCTGGCCCGGCTCCGCGCGCAGCGTGTACAGCGTGCGCGAATTGCCGGTCACGCGCGCCGGCACCATGGTGGAGTACTCGCCTTCCGGTCCCATGTTGGCACTCGGGGTCTGCAGCGTTTCCAGCACGCCGATCACGGTCACTTCGCGCGCTTCGGCGCCGGTGCCGTAGTACAGCTTCTTGCCGACAAAGCTGGTGGCGTCGGGCCACACCTTCTGGCCGATGGCGCGGGTGATGATGGCCACCGTGGGGAAGGCGCTGCTGGTGTTGCGGTCGACTTCCAGCACGTCCTGCGGCGTGAAGTCGCGCCCTTCCACCAGGCGCAGGCCCCAGGTCTTGACCAGCGAGTCCGGCGTCGAATACATCGACGGGCTGGCCACGCTGCGCTCGGCCTCGCGGCTGGCGGCCACGCCGTTGTAGTTGCCCGAGCCGGACAGCGCGATCTGGTTGGTGTCGGCCACCGACACCACGCCCGGCACGGCGCGCAGGGCGGCCGCCTGGGCGCGCTGCGCGGCCAGCTGCTGTTCGTGGCCGCCGGGCGTGAGCGGGCGCACGCGCAGCGTGAACACTTCCTCTTCGTGGGCGATGCCGGAGGGGCGCGCGGCCACGGCCTGGCGCACGCTGACGATGTGCAGGGCGTTGGCCAGGATGGCCAGGCTGAGCGCCACTTGCACGGCGACCAGCACCGGGCCGGTCTTGGCGCGCATCAGCGCGGAAAAGATCGGTTTGATTTCCATGGTGTCCTCACTGCGATTTCAGTTGCAGGGCCGGGGTGACCTGGCAGGCGCGCCAGGTCGGCAGCAGGCCGGCCAGCACGGCGGCGGTGACCGACATGACGAAGGTCGCCAGCAGCATCACCCAGTCCATATTGGTGGTGACGGCGATTTGCGCGGAAATGCTGCCGATCAGGGCCAGCGCGCCCAGGGCCAGCAGCAGCCCGAGGATGCCGCCGGCCAGCCCGACCACCGCGCTCTCGATCAGGAACTGGCTGAAGATTTCCTTGCGCGAGGCGCCCAGCGCGCGGCGCACGCCCACTTCCGGCGCGCGCACCGAGAACTTGGCCAGCAGCAGGCCGATGGTGTTGACCAGGCACAGTAGCAGGAAGCCGAAGGCCAGCATGGCGGAGATGCGGCTGTCGTTGCCCACCACCTTCTGCTCTGCCAGCCATTCCATCACGTTGAACAGGTCGTTGGGGGCGGCGCGCTGCATGCGGCCCAGCTTGCGCTGTTCGGCGGCGTAGGCGTCCAGCCAGGCTTGCAACTGCGGCCGTTCGGACGCCGAGTGCAGCTCGAACCAGAACTGGATCCAGATGCATTCCGAGTCGAGCAGGGCCTGGTAGCCTGGGCCGCGGTCGCTGCTGCAGCTCATGTTGCCGTTCTGGGCGAACTCGTGGCGGATCGCGTTGTGGAACGGGATGTAGAACTCGTCCTCTTCGCCGAAGGCGCCGGGGCCGCCGATGATGCGGTGGTAGCGCGGCACCGGCTTCCAGTTGCCGTACACGCCCACCACGGCGTAGTCGTAACCCAGCATGCGCACGCGCTGGCCGACCGGATTGGCGTGGCCGAACAGGCGCTCGGCCAGCTTGCTGCTCAGGACTACCACGTCGGCGCCGGCCTTGTCGTCCGCTTCGCTCCACGGGCCGCCGTGCACGAACGGCACTTCGAACATGGCGAAAAAGTCGCGCGTCGGGGTCAGGCCTTCGGCGGTGAACACCGGCAGATCCTTGCGCGCCGGCTCGATGGTGCCGCCCACGCCGCGCATGGCGGTGCGGCGCTCGCCCTGGCCGGAGGCCAGCAGGTTGACGGCGTCGCGGTAGGACATTTCGTCGCCTTCGCGCTCGCCCGGCGTATAGCCCTTGGTGGGACCGTTGTCCAGGCGCGGCACCAGCAGGCGCTCGCTCTTGTGCGGGATCGGGTCGCCCGACATCACGTGCAGGATGGTCAGGGTGGAGACGCTGGCCGCCACGCCGACCGCCAGGATCAGCACCATCAGCGCGGTCAGCACCGGGTTGCGGCGCAGGCTGCGCACGCCCAGCATGAAGTAGTAGGACAGCATCTCAGGCCTCCTTGGCGACCACCAGCGACGGCGCTTTGCGCACCAGGTCCGACACCTGGCCGTCGATGATGTGCACATTGCGCTGCGAGCGCTGCGCCAGTTCCGGGTCGTGCGTCACCATCAGGATGGTGGTGCCTTCGGCGTTGATCTGCTCCAGCAGTTCCATCACGCCGCGCGCCATCTGGGTGTCCAGGTTGCCGGTCGGTTCGTCGGCCAGCAGCAGCGTGGGCGAGCCGGCCAGGGCGCGCGCGATGGCC
>CBHWEO010000256.1:0-7870 GCA_966112955.1 uncultured Duganella sp.
TAAAGGTTTTCGAGGTTTCAGAGCGCGCCGAGGAAGTTGGCGAGGTCGGTGATCTCCTGCGGATTCAACCCCATCTGGAAGCGGCGGTCGTAAAAGCGCACCACGCTGGCCAGGTCAGGCTGCGAGCCATTGTGGAAGTAGGGCGGCCGCGCGCTCAGGTTGCGCAGCGTCGGCACCTTGAACTTGCCGATATCGCCCCAGCGGCCAGTCTGCATCGCCAGCCCCGGGTCCGTGGTCTGCACCTGCTGGCCGGTGGCATTATTGCGCAGCGTATAAAGCGGCATGTCCGGCGTGCGGAAGCGGGCGTCGGCCACGCCGATGTCGATCATCCTGGTGATCGAGTGGCTGCCTGCATTCGGCGCATCGTGGCAGCTGGAGCAGGTGGCCGGCTGACCGCCTTGGGCGAAGCCCGGCGTGTTGGTGACGTTGATCGGGCGGTTGTTGAAGATCGCTTCGCCGCGCGCGATCGATGCCTTGGCCTGGTCGGTCGTGCTGGCTGCCGGTGCGGGTGGCGGTGGGCGGCGGCCCGGTGCCGGTGGCGTTGGCGTTGGCGCTGCGGCCAGGTTGCGCCATGCCCCGAACAGCGTCATGCTGTTGCGGTTGAAGGCCAGGCGGGTGCGGTAATCCCCGTTCTGGAAGTCGTTGATGCCCCAGTAAAAGGTGGTCGCTGCCAGCGCCGACGGGCCGCCACGGCCTCCGGCTTCCGTCAGCGTGCCGGCCGCGCGGCTGCTGGCTTGCGCGGCGAACAGGCCGGATTCGAAGTTCACGATCGCGCGCTGTTCTGCGGCGCTGAGCTCCTGCGCCGCCTCGGCGTGCCCGCGCACGGCGTCCGTCGCCTGGCGCAGCAGGTCGCTGTCGATCGATGCGAAGCAGCGTGCTGGATTGGCGCCCAGGATGCAGTTGGGGCCTGCGGCATCGGGGATCGTTTCGCGCGAATCCCACATGACGGTGCTGAGGAATTTCAGGTTGGCCGATGGCAGCGGGCGGCGGAACAGCGACAGTTCGCTGGCGCTGGCGTAGCCGTACGGGTCGTCGGCCCGCACCAGGCTGAATTCGGCGCCAGCGGGGATGCCCATGCCGACACGGATCACGCCTTTGGTCAGCAGCATGCTGTAGGCCAGCCTTTTCTGGTCGATGCTGCCGATGGCGGCGCGCGGCGAGTTGGCGCCGTCCACGGTGCGGAAGACCGGATCGTTGCCGGAACTGAGCGTGAAGCGCTGCTGCAGGTCATTGGGGGTGACGGACCAGCCGGCATTCTCGCTGTGGCAGCTGGCGCAGCTGCGGCCATTGCCCATCGCCTTGAAGAAGGGATTGTCCGTGTCGATGCCGCCCGCAGTGCTGATGGTGAGCGAGGTGCCGTTGGTGTTCTCTTTCGGTGTGGTGGGCACCGTGGCGGCGGTGACCGGGTTGGCGCCGATCCAGGCCGAGAGCAGGGCTGCCGGCAGTGCCAGGAGTGCGAGTTTGCTTGTCGTTTGCATGGGTGCTCCCTGTTGATGATGACAGGCGCAGCTTCCCAGCCAAATGTGGAGCAAAAATGGAGCTGTTGGTTTTTCCGCATTCCGCCCGGCCATCCACAATTCCTGCACATTTGGCAGTTATCATGTGGCTGCTATGAGCATCGCCCGCAAAATCGCCCTCGCCATGATCGGCATCGTCATCCTGTGCATAGGGACGATGGCGTGGCTGTCCACCGTCAACCTGCAGCGGGGCTTCATCGCCTACCTGAATGAGGTACAGGCGCAGGATATGGAACAGGTCAGCAAGCTGCTGGCCGAGCATTACCGGCGCGAGGGCAGCTTCGACTCCCTGCGCCACCAGCGGGCGCGCTTCCGCGACCTGCTTGAGCAGCTCAACCCGCAAATCCAGCCTGCTGCCGACAATCCGCCGCCGCCGCGCGAGCATGGGCATCCACCTGGGCGCGCCTGGCCGGAGGAAGAAGATGGCCGTGGCGGCGGCATGCGCCCGCCGCATAGGGCTCCACCACCTCCGCCGCCTGCGCAGCGCGACCCGATGTCCTTCGCGGCCCGCTTGACGGTGAAGGACATGGCGGGCGTGTCGGTGATCGGCCCGCCCGATCCGCCGCCGGGCATCGAGCGGGATATCGTCGTGGATGGCGTCAAGGTCGGCAGCATCAGCCTGCTGCCGCTGCGCCATGCTTCCCGCGACAACACGAGCGCTGCCGGCTTCCTGCGCGACCAGCTGGTCGACATGCTGTGGCTTGCGGGCATCCTGCTGGCGGTCGCCGTGGCGGCTGCATTCTGGCTGGCCCGCCACCTGCTGCGGCCCGTGCCCGCGCTGCAGCAGGCGACCGCGCGCCTGGCGCGGGGCGATTTCAGCGCGCGTGCCGAGGTCCGTGGCCGCGATGAACTGGCGGACCTGGCGCGCCACGTCAACGAGATGGCGCAGGAACTGGAGCAGAGCGACCGCAAGCGCCGCCAGATGCTGTCCGATATTTCGCACGAGCTGCGCACGCCGCTGACCGTCATCCGGGGTGAAATCGAGGCGCTGCAGGATGGCATCCGCAAGGCCGGACCCGAAGCGCTGCAGTCCCTGCACGCGGAGGTTCTGCGTCTGAACCAGCTGGTGGAAGACCTGCACCAGCTGATGCTGGCAGATGCAGGCGAGCTGGCGTGCCATATGGTGGGCATTCAGTTCGGTGCGGCTGTCAGGCCAGTCCTGGAGCGTTACCGCGGCCGGGCGGAGGCGGCCGGCCTTGCCCTGGACTGGCAGTTGCCGCAGCCCGACCTGGCCGTGCGGGCCGACCCTGGCCGAATCGGCCAGGTGCTGGTGAACCTGCTGGAAAACAGTGTGCGCTACACGGACCGTGGTGGCGCCATCCGCGTCACGCTCGCGCGCGAGGGCGGCAATGCGGTCCTGACCGTGGACGACAGCGCCCCCGGGGTTCCGCCCGGGGCACACCGTCAGCTGTTCGAGCGCCTGTATCGCGTGGATGCATCGCGGCAGCGCCAGGAAGGCGCCGCCAACGGAAGCGGCCTGGGACTGGCCATCTGCAAGGCCCTGGTCACGGCCCACGGCGGAAGCATCGAGGCGCAGCCGTCACCGTTGGGCGGACTGCAGGTCCGCCTTGTCCTGCCGTTGGAGATTGCATGAGCGCCCGTATCCTGGTCGTGGAAGACGACGTCAAAATCGCCGCCCTGGTGGCGGACTACCTGGTTGATGCCGGCTACACCGCGTCCCGCAGCACCGATGGCGCACAGGCACTGGAGCTGGCGCGCGCGGCCGGCGCGGCCGGCTTCGACCTGTTCGTGCTGGATGTGATGTTGCCCGGCATGGACGGCATCGCCCTGTGCAAGGCCCTGCGCACCTTCTGCGACGCGCCAATCGTCATGTTGACGGCACGCGTGGAGGAAATCGACCGCCTGCTGGGGCTCGACTCGGGCGCGGACGACTACGTCTGCAAGCCCTTCAGCCCGCGGGAGCTCGTGGCGCGGGTGCGGGTTCACTTGCGGCGCCGGGGCGTCGGCGCAGGCATTCCGAGCGGCGCCAGCGCGCCATTGACGGTCGACCGCAACCAGTTGCGCGTGCTGCATGCCGGCGTGGCCCTGCCGTTGACGCCTGTCGAGTTCCGGGTGCTGGCCGAACTGGTCGAGCACCCCGACCGCGTCTATTCGCGCCAGCAATTGCTGGACGTGGCCCATGACGACCAGCGCGATGCCAACGACCGCAGCGTCGATTCCCACATCAAGAACATCCGCCGCAAGCTGGCGGCGGCGATGCCCGGCGCCGACTGCCTGCAGTCGGTCTACGGCGTCGGCTACCGGTTCGAGCTTCCCCGCTGAAATCTGTACAATGCGCCTTATATTGAACAGGAGGCGCAAGTGGGAACCTGGGCTGTAGGACCATATGGCAATGATTTCGCACAGGACTGGGCGGAGGATTTGCAGGAGTCGAAGGACCTTTACTTTATCGAGGACACGTTGAACAACGTGCTCCAGTCTGAAACCACCGAATACCTGGAAGCGCCCTTCGGCGCGGAAGCCCTGGCTGCCGTGGAAACCTGGGCGCGGCTGCAAGGCAAGGGCGGCGTGCAGGACGAGGATTCGGCAAGCGTGGACGCCTGGGTCGCCGAGGTTCAACCCAAGCTGGGCAAGCCGCGCGCCGACATCGCCGACAAGGCGCTGCGTGTGCTCACGCTGGTATTGTCCGATGCGTCCGAATTGCGCGAGCTGTGGGAAGACAGCGAGCATTTCGAGGAATGGCGCGCAACCGTCACCGACCTGCAGCGCAGGCTGTCCTCATGAAGGGCGTTTTCAACAGCACCCCGGCGCCGCTGCGTGCCGCAGCCTTCATCCTCGCCATGGGTATCGCTTATGCCGCACCGGGCGTCACGCCGGCCCACGCGGCGGATGCCGCCACCGACGCAGCCACGGCCGCCGCCATCACGTCCCGCATCGCCGAGATCCGCGCCATGCCACCGGCAGCGAATGCCGCCGCAGCGGGTGCGCAGCGCCACGAGCTGGACGCCGCCTGGCGCTTCTTCGGCGATTACCGCGAAGACGCGGTGCCGCTGCTGCGGCGCGAACTGGCGGCCGAACTGCGCGCTTCGCGCCCCAGCCAGCAATTGCTTTTGGACGCGGCTTACTTCCTGGTCGCCTACGGCGCAGAATCGGACCGCGCGCTGGCGATGCAGGCCGCACTGGCCATCCAGCCCGATGCAGCCTTGGACGGCCCGCAACTGTTCCGCCTCATGCATGCTGTGGCAGCCGGCCGCGACGCGCGCCTGCTGCCCCTGATCGACCGCGCATTCCTGCGCAAGGCGGTCAGCGTGCCATTGCCGCAGCAGGGCAGCATGATCGATGAAAACGGCGTGCGCGTGCTGCTGTACGGCCGCTTCGGCAAGGCGGGCGAGCGCCACCTTGCATCGCAGTTGGATGGCCGCGACCTGGTGAAGCCCGCACTGGACGTCTTGTCGTTGACCGGCTCGCCCGATAGCGTGCCCGCCGTGGCGCCCCTGCTGCAAAGCGCGGACATGGAAGTTTTCACCCGTGCGGTGAACGTCCTCCTGCGCGCTGGCGGCCCGCAAGGCCGCGATGCGCTGCTTGCGCTCAAACCACAAGGCCTGGCGAAGGAAGCCGTGGAATTCTTTGCGCCGATCCGCCAGCAGCTCGCCCAGCAGCCCGCGCCGCAAGCCGGGAAGGGGACTGTGACAGATGCCGAGGTGCGGCGCCAGCTCGATGCGTTGGAAGCCGCCAATGGCCGCTATGAAGGCATCGACCCGGCGGCGATCGCGCAATCCCGCCTGCCCAGGCATGAGCTGCTCGAGCGGCTGGCGCGCATCCGCGAGCTCAGTTGCGCGCGTGTGACGAACGAAGCGCTGGCCGACATCGAAACCACCAGCGCCTTGCTCAACGCCGTGTACTATCGCGACCGATAGGGGGACTGCATGCTGGCGTCGACCGAGGAAGGATTGGCGGCATTTCTGGCAAGCCATCGCCGGGTGCTGGCACTGACCGGCGCCGGCCTGAGCACGGCCTCGGGCATCCCCGGTTACCGCGACAAGGATGGTGTGCGGCGCGGACGCATGCCCATCCAGGGCCCCGAATTCCGCCGGAATGAAGCCGTACGGCGCCGCTATTGGGCGCGCAGCATGGTGGGCTGGGCCACCATGTTGCGCGCCGAACCGAATGCCGGCCACCGTGCGATGGCGGAACTTGAAGCAGCCGGCCACCTGCACAGCGTGATCACGCAAAACGTGGATGGCCTGCACCAGCGCGCCGGCAGCAGGCGCCTGATCGAGTTGCACGGCAACCTGCACCACGTGGTCTGCCTCGAATGCCAGGCCCGTTATTCGCGCGCCAGCCTGCAGCCGCAGCTCGAGCGCGACAACCCCGAGCTGGCGAACGTGCTGGCGCAGCCGCTGCCCGACGGCGATGCACAGGTCGAACCGGACGCACTGGAAGACTTCCATGCGCCGTCCTGCGCGGCCTGTGGCGGCGTGCTGATGCCCGATGTGGTCTTCTTCGGCGACAACGTGCCGACGGCGCGCACCGCGCAAGCCATGGCGGAAATGGAGGCGGCCGATGCGCTGCTGGTGGTCGGCTCGTCGTTGATGGTGTTCTCGGGCTATCGCTTCTGCCGCATGGCCGCGGCGGCGGGCAAGCCGATTGCAGCCATCAACGCGGGCAAGACCCGCGCCGACGACCTGCTGTCGATGAAACTGGAATTGCCCGCGCAGGAAGTCCTGCCACGGCTGGTGGACCTGCTCAGCGTGACATCAGCATAGAGCGCACCACGCCATCCTTGGCGAGCACGAAATCGTTCGCCGCCAATACCTGGTTGGTTTGCGGGTGTACTACCTTGATGTTGACGAATACGGCGTCGCTGGTTTCGGCGTAGGAGCCGACCACCACTGCCTGCGCATTATGGTTATGCGCGACCTCGCCGACTTCGCGGGTCAGCATCATCTCGCCTTGCTGGCGTTTCATGTACACGGAGGTGCGCAGCTTCATTTCCAGCATGCGCAAGCCGCCTTGCGCCAGGCGGGTGGAGATCTGCTCGGATACCAGGCGGCCCAGCGTGGAGCTCTGGTCCAGCGCGTCGATGTTCACCACCGTGGCCATGATCAGGGGCTTGTCGGCTGCCAGGCGGCCATTCAGCTGCGTGAGCAGGGAATCGGCCGCTTCGTAGTTTGCCGCGACAAACTTGTTGGAACTGGTCTCGGCGTACTTGCTGGTCTGCTGTTCGGGCAGGGTGTTGCAGGCCGCCAGCGGCAGCAGGCAGGCCGCCAGGATCAGGGCGCGCATCAGCGGTCTCCTTTGACGGCGAAGCTGGTGGTCAGCTGGGGCGAGGCAGCCACTGCGGACGCTGCGGTCGCATTGGCCGGCGGCAGCGCCTCCTTGATGCCGTACAGGTTGCGGTCGTCGTCCGACACGTAATAGGCATTGGTCGAACGCGCGTAATAGCGGTACTGGTCGCTGACCGACACGGTGATGATCAACTCGGTGCGCGGCGTGTCGCCCGGCGCAAAGGCGCTGCGGCTTTTCGCCGTCGGATCCTGCCGGCTGGCGACCCACACGCCGTTGGCGATCATATTGTTGGTGAAGGAGGGCCGGTACTGCGGGCGGTCCGCCGTGAAGGTCAGCGCCTGCACGTCGAGGTCGATGCGCAGCGCCCCGGCAGGCGCGCGCGACACCACGTAACCGTCGTTGACCAGGGAAGAAATGATCTGCGTGGTCAGGGCGCGCTGGAAGGGTGTGGCTTGCGGGTTCTCGTGAATGAAGAAGGGGCGCTGCGGGCCTTTCTTCATGTCTTCCAGCAGGCGCGCCTCAAGATGCTTTGCAATCGCGCCCCAATGCGCCGCCGCTTGCAGCTTGCTTTGCTCCGAGGTGGGGAAATTGGTGGCCAGCGGCGTGGGGGAGTAAGGCGGTACGGCGCAACCGGCAAGCAAGGCAGCAAGCAGGATTGCGCTTGTATTTTTGTTCAGCATGAAAGGCCCCTCTGGCGTCAAGCATTAACCGCCAAAGTGTAACATGCGCGTTTCTGGAAGGAAACGGTCGGGCCGCGCCGTGGTATGGGCGCGACGGGGCAGGGGCTTAGCGGCGGTGCTGCTTCATTGCCTGCAGGACTTCGCGGCTGGCGTCGCGATCCTTCTCGGCTGCGCGCTTGTCGTGCTGCTTCTTACCTTTTGCCAGGCCGATTTCGCACTTGATGCGGCCGCCCTTGAAGTGCAGGTTGAGCGGCACCAGGGTATAGCCGGCGCGCTCGACCTTGCCGATCAGCTTGTCGATCTCGGCGCGGTGCAGCAGCAGCTTGCGGGTGCGCACGGCTTGCGGGTGGATGTGGGTGGAAGCCGTCGGCAGGGCGCTGATGTGCGCGCCAAACAGGTACAGTTCGTTATCGCGGATGGTAA
>CBHWEO010000257.1:0-7751 GCA_966112955.1 uncultured Duganella sp.
CGGGGCGCACGGCAGCGGGGGCGCGAGCGGACGCCGCCCGGACGGGAGCCGGCACCAGCGGCGGCGGTACCGCCACGGCGCGCACGGCCACGGCAAAACCGGCCGCGCCGGCACGCGCCACGCCGCCCGGCGACGACTGGGAAGAGTTTTAGGGCGGCAGCGCGCGGAACCACTGGGCCGTCGCTTCGTCGGCCGGGAAGAAGGCTTCCATGCGCAGTTCATGCACGGTCACGTCGTGCGGCGTGCCGAGCGTGGTGATGGTGGTGAACAGGTTCAGCTCCACGCCATCCTTGCGCACGGTGAAGGGCAGGAACGGCAGGGCGCGCCGGTCCAGGTTGGGTGCCTTCGATGCGGCCCGGATGCCGGGAATCGCCAGCAATTCCTCCAGCAGCGCCGTGGCTTCGCTGCCCGGCCCATCGCCCATGGCTTCGCGCTGGATCCACTGCAGCAGGTCGGCGCTGACTTCCTCCCAGTTGACGATGTATTGGCGCAGGCCCTTCGGGTCCAGCGTCAGCTTGATGACGTTGCCGCCCGCGGGCGGGCCATCCAGCAGCCAGTGCAGGAATTTTCCGGCCGGGCCATTGGCCATCACCAGGTTCCACAGGCGGTCCACCACCAGCGCGGGATAGGGCGCCTGCTGCTGCAGCATGAAGTCCAGCGCCTGTTTCACCGCCCGCATTTCCGGGTCCGACAGCGCCCGCTCCTGGTAGGCCGGGGCATATCCCGCCGCCAGCAGCATCACATTGCGTTCGCGCAGCGGGATATCGAGCACGATGCCGAGTTTCAGGATCATTTCGCGGCTGGGCTGGGAGCGCCCGCTTTCCAGGAAGCTGATATGGCGCTGCGAGATGCCGCTCTCGGTCGCCAGCCGCAGCTGGCTGAAGCCGCGCTTGCTGCGCCAGTAGCGCATGGCCGCCGCGTAATCGCTGAAATACTGCCCTGGTGCTGCTGCGCCCATATTGCCCCCTTATGAATGAATGAAGTCCAGCAGGTCGCTGTTCACTCTTGCCATGTGGGTGAGGAACATACCATGCGGCGCACCTTCGTACACGTGGAGTTTCGCATGCGGCAGCAGGGCGGCGCTCGGCCTGGCGGTCAGCTCGAACGGCGCGCTCGCGTCATTGGTCCCGGCGATCAACAGTACCGGCAGCGTAATATCCGCCAGCTCGGCGCGGAAGTCTTCGCGCTGCAGCGAACGGTTGCATTCATGGAGCGCCTGCAGCGAAGCTTGCAGCGGCATGGCGCGCAGCCAGTCGCGCATGCCTTGCGAAGTCCCTTCCGCGACAAATGGCGGCAGGTTGTCGTCAATCCATTTGGGCAGGTCCTTCATCAGCTGCTCCTGGCGGAAGTATTCCAGCAGCGCCGGATCGATGCCGCCCGGGTTGTCAGCGGATCGGGCGATGCAGGGCGTCATGGTCCCAAGCAAGGCGATACGCTTCACGCGATGCTGGCCGTGGCGCGTCAGGTAGCGCACCACTTCATTGCAGCCCATCGAATGCGCCACCAGGGTAACGCCTTCCAGGTCAAGCGCTTCCAGCACGGCAGCCAGGTCGTCGGCCAGGGTGTTGAAGTCGTAGCCGCGGCCGGGATCGCTGGAGCGGCCATGGCCGCGCCGGTCAAACGCTATCACGCGCATACCCTGTTCGGCCAGCGCCAGCATCTGGTAGCACCAGGAATCGGCGCCCAGCGACCAGCCGCCGACGAACAGCACGGGCTCACCGTCGCCCCAGTCGCGATAAAACAGGTTTACCCCATCGGCAGTGCGCACGGTGTTCGGCTCGATCACGCGTGCGCCGGAGATCTTGTATGCGGTCATGACGGGCTCCCTTCACTGTGCAAAGTTGTCGATGAAGCCAGTGACGCTGGCAAGCCGGCCGTCCGCGGCGATCACGGCGAAGTCCGTGCCCTTGGCGACCGGTTCGCTGCCCGGCACGCCCAGGGTCCACGAAAAGCGCAGCACGTCGTGATGGCAGTCCGGCTTGCCCGACAGTTCGAAGCGGTGGCCGGGGAAATGACCCTGGGCGCCTGCGATCATCGCATCGATGGCGGCATGGCCCGCGCCCTGCATCAGGGGATCCCTGTAGCTGGCTTCCGGTGCGAAAGCGGCTGCCACCCGGGCAAGGCGTTCCGCGGCGTTGCGTTCATTCCAGGCGGCGAGGTAGCGTTCTACGATCTGCATGGTGTTCTCCTTTCGTTGATTGGTGCAGCCATTGTCAACAAACGCGCGCCATGCGACGATTACCTCCCAGGTAATCAGACAGGAGTTCCAGGTGAAATCGATTTTGTTCGCGGCCGGCCTTGCCATCGGCACCGCCGCCGTGGCGGCAGCACCGTCCACCCCGGCCAAGCCAGCCAAGCCGGCCGCCCCGGCCCCCGTTCCCATGCAGGTGGAGACGCGCGACGTGCCGGTCAACCAGTTCATGCAGGGCCGCCTGCCGTTCGAGATTCCGCTGAAAGTGCCGGTGCCGGTCGAATACCAGCAGGCCAAGATCAAGAAGATCGGCTACTCCTACTGGATGCGCCCCGCCGATGCCGTGAATGCGACGGCCGACAACCTGCCGGGCCGCAACGGCTACATGTTCGGCTCGACCGCCACCGCGGTGACCTACGACGCGGCCCACCATGTGTTTTACGGCATCGACGACCCGGGCTCGCTGAACAAGCTGCGCGGCGCGGCAACCAATATCCAGGTCAAGCCGTTCAAGGATTCCCGCTTCCCGGCGGTGCTGCTGTCCATGACCAGCGGCACCACCGGCCAGCCGGCCTATTTCATGTATATGGCGACCGGCAAGAAGAACGAAGTGTTCTTCCTGTCCTTCCGCGCGCCGGACGGCCGCGCCGACATCGGCGATGCCGTATGGGCCAAGCTGGCCACCGCCGTCGCCGCCGTCAAATGACCAGAATGGCGCGGAAGTCGTTGACGTTGGTGCGCGTGGGCCCGGTCACCACCAGGTCGCCCAGCGCCGAGAAGAAGCCGTAACCGTCATTGTTGTCGAGCAGCGCGCGCGCATCGAGGCCGAGGGCCGCCGCGCGCTGCAGCGATTCCGGCCCCAGCATGGCGCCGGCATTGTCTTCCGTGCCGTCGATGCCGTCCGTGTCGCAGGCCATGGCATGTACGCCAGGCGTGCCTTGCAGCGCGATGGCCAGCGCCAGCAGGTATTCGGCGTTGCGCCCGCCCCGTCCCGTGCCGCGCACGGTGACGGTGGTTTCCCCGCCCGACAGGATCACGCATGGGGGCCGCAGGGGGCTGCCATGTTCGATCACGCCCTGCACCAGCGCCGCATGGGCGACCGCCACGGTGCGCGCCTCGCCTTCCAGCCGGTCGCTCAGCACCAGCGGGCGCAGGCCCTCGGCACGGGCGGCATCGGCGGCCGCCTGCAAGGCTTGCCGGGCGGTGGCGATGACGGCCACGCTGTGGTGCGCCAGGCGCGGGTCGCCGGGCTTGGGCGTTTCCTGCGCCGGATCTTCCAGCACCTCGCGCACGGCCGGCGGAATGGCGATGCCGTAGCGCTGCAGGATGCGCAGCGCGTCCTGCGCGGTCGAAGCGTCGGGCAGCGTGGGGCCGCTGGCCACCACGGCCGGGTCGTCGCCCGGCACGTCCGACAGCACCAGGGTCACCACACGCGCCTGGCCGCAGGCCAGCGCCAGCCGCCCGCCCTTGATGGCCGACAGGTGCTTGCGCACGATATTGATGTCGCCGATCGGCGCGCCGCTGCGCAGCAAGGCCTGGTTGATGTCGCGCTTCTGCTGCAGCGTGATGCCGGCCGCCGGCAGCGACATCAGCGCCGAACCGCCGCCGGACATCAGGCACAGCACCATATCGTCCGGACCCAGGCCGCGCACGGCCGCCAGCATGCGCCGCGCCGCCGCCTGGCTGGCGTCGTCCGGCACGGGGTGGCCGGCTTCGATCACTTCCACCTGCCGCGTCGGCGCGCCATGGCCGTAGCGCGTCACCACTACGCCGCCCAGCTGGCCTTGCCAGCGCCGCTCCACGCCTTGCGCCATGCGCGCAGCCGCCTTGCCGGCGCCGATCACCACGGTGCGGCCTTTCGGCGGCGGCGGCAGGTGGGCGGCGATGGTTTCCAGCGGATCGGCCGCATGCAGGGCCGCGTTGAACAACATCGACAGCAGTTCGCGCCCGGTCTTCACAGCACTACTCCTGTGCGGCCCACGCACAGCAGCACCAGTACGCCGCCGGCCGCCAGGCTGGCGGCCAGCAGCAGCATGCCATTGGCCGTGCTGTGCGTGGCGTCCTTGATCGCGCCCACCAGGTAGGGGCTGACGAAACCGGCCAGGTTGCCGAGGGAATTGATCATGGCCAGGCCGGCCGCCGCCGCCGAACCGCCCAGCATGGCGGTGGGAATGCTCCAGAACACGGGGAAGGTGCTGAGGATGCCCGCTGTCGCCACGCTCAGCGCCGCCAGCGCCAGCGCCGGGTTGTTGGCGTAATGGATCGATGCCAGCAGCGCCACGGCGCCGGTGAAGGCGGACAGCGCCACGTGCCAGCGCCGTTCGCCGCTGCGGTCCGAGTGGCGGGCGGCGGCGACCATCACCACGGCGGCCAGGCCGTAGGGGATGGCGGTCAGCAGGCCGATATGCAGCACGTCCTGCACGCCCGTGTTGCGGACCAGTTGCGGCAGCCAGAAACCGACGCCGTACAGGCCCATCACCAGCAGGAAGTAGACCAGGGCCAGTATCCATACGCGGCTGCTGCCGAACACGTGGCGCAACGCCCATTGGGCGCGCGGTTCGCCGTCGCGCGCCAGCTCCTGCTTCAGCAGCGCCTTTTCCTCGTCGCCGAGCCAGCCGGCATCGTCGATGCCGTCATCCAGCACGGCCAGCGTCAGTACGCCCAGCACCACGGCAGGCAAGCCTTCCAGCAGGAACAGCCACTGCCAGCCGCCCAGCCCGCCCTGCCCAGCGAATTGCGACATGATCCACCCGGACAAGGGCCCGCCCACCACGCCGGCCACCGCCACGCCGCTCATGAAGATGGCGACGATGCGCGCCCGCCGCTGCGCCGGATACCAGTAAGTCAGGTACAGGATCACGCCGGGGAAGAAACCCGCTTCCGCCACGCCGAGCAGGAAGCGCATGAGATAGAAGCCGGTGGGGCTGGTGGTGAACATCATGGCGGCCGACACCAGGCCCCAGCTGGCCATGATGCGGGCGATCCAGCGCCGCGCGCCGACGCGCAGCATCAGCAGGTTGGCCGGCACTTCAAACAGGAAGTAGCCGACGAAGAAGATGCCCGCGCCCAGGCCGTACACCGTGTCGGAAAGTTGCAAGTCGGCCTGCATCTGCAGCTTGGCAAAACCGACGTTGACGCGGTCGAGGTAAGCCACCACGTAGCACAGGAACAGGAAGGGCAGGAGGCGCTTGCTGACGCGCGCATACAGCTGTTCGGTAGCGATCATTCTTGTTGTATTTCCAACTATGACACCCTAGAATCATTGCACACTTTTGCCACTGGAGCCGAAGAAATGAGCATACGCCTGATCACCAGCCTGTTGTTGCCTTTGCTGGCGGCACCTGCCTTCGCTGCGGACCTGCCGCAGCCTCCCATCGCGGACAAGACGCAGTGGATGGAAACCCGCCACGGTGAACCGGTCACCGACGATTACCGCTGGCTGCACGACAAAACCAATCCTGCGGTGATCGACTACCTGAATGCGGAGAATGCCTATACCGCCGCCATGACGGCGAACATCAAGCCCTTTGCCGACACGCTGTACAAGGAATTCAAGGACCGCACGCAGCCGGTCGACCTGTCGGTGCCGGCGCGCCGCGGCGACTACTACTATTACAACCGCGTCGAGGCGGGCAAGCAGTACCAGATCAATTGCCGCCGCAAGGCCGCCGCCGACGGCAGCTATGACGCCAGCGCGCCGGAAGAAATCCTGCTGGACCAGAACGCCATGGCCGAAGGCTTGAAGTTCTTCGCCGTGGGCATGATGCAACCGAGCCCCGACGGCAGGCTGCTGGCCTACACCACCGACAACACCGGCTTCCGCCAGTACGAACTGCACGTGAAGGACCTCGGCACCGGCAAGGTGCTGTCGGCCACCATGCCGCGCGTGACCACCATCGCCTGGGCCGCCGACAACAAGACGCTGTTCGTGGTGCAGGAAGACCCGACCACCAAGCGCTCCGACCGCGTGTTCCGCCTGGCACTCGACGGCCAGCCGGAGCAGGTGTTCCATGAACCGGTGGAACAGTTCGCGCTGGAGGTGGCGGCCAGTGCCGACCGCAAGTTCATCTTCCTGACGTCCCGGGCGACCGACACCACGGAAGTGTTCATGCTGCCGGCCGGGCAGCCGAAGGGCAGCTTCAAGTCCGTGCTGGGCCGCACCAAGGGCCACCGCTACGACGTGGGCCACCGCGACGGCAAGCTGTACATCCGCACCAACAAGGATGCCAGGAACTTCCGCCTGGTGGCGGCGCCGCTGTCCAACCCGAAGAAGTGGACCCAGATCGTCCCGCACGACAAGGACACCCTGCTGCTGAACGCCATGCTGTTCAAGGATTTCCTGGCCCTGCACGAGAAGTCGCGCGCGCTGAACCGCACCCGCATCTACGACTTCGCGACGAAGAAGTGGCTGACCGTGAAGTTCGACGATGAAGTCTACTTCTCCATGCCGGCCGGGCCGATGGACTACAACGTCCGCAAATACCGCATCAGCTACCAGTCGCCGCTGTCGCCGCCGGCCATCATCGACGTCGACATGAAGAGCGGCGAGCGTACCGTGCTGAAAAAACAGGAAGTGGCGGGCGGCTTCGACTTCAGCCAGTACGAGACGAAGCGGCTGTGGGCCACGGCGCGCGATGGCGTGAAAGTGCCGCTGTGGGTGGCCTACAAGAAGGGCGTCAAGCTGGATGGCTCGGCGCCGCTGGTGCTGTACTCCTACGGTTCGTACGGCATCCCGCAGGAAGCCACGTTCTCGCTGCCGCGCCTGAGCATGCTGGAGCGCGGCGTGGTGTACGCGGCGGCCCATATCCGCGGCGGCAACGACATGGGCGAGCAGTGGCACGACGACGGCATGCTGATGAAGAAGATGAACACCTTCAATGACTTCATCGACAGCGCCGAATTCCTGATCAAGGAAAAGTGGACCTCGCGCGACCGGCTGGCGATCCAGGGCGGCAGCGCGGGCGGCCTGCTGATGGGGGCGGTGGTGAACATGCGTCCCGACCTGTTCAAGGCGGTGCACCTGGCCGTGCCTTTCGTGGACGTGATGAACACCATGCTCGATGCCAGCCTGCCGCTGACCACGGGCGAGTACCTGGAATGGGGCAATCCGAACGAGAAGGCGGCCTACGACTACATGCTGGCCTATTCCCCCTACGACAACATCTTGATGAAAGATTATCCCGCCATGCTGGTGACCACGGCGCTCAACGACAGCCAGGTGATGTACTGGGAGCCGGCCAAGTACGTGGCTAAGCTGCGCCGCCACAAGACGGACAATAATCCGCTGCTGCTGAAGGTGAACATGGGCGCGGGCCACGGCGGGGCTTCCGGCCGCTACAACGCGCTGGAGGAAAGGGCCTTCGAGATGGCCTGGCTGCTGTCGCAGATCGGGGTGACGAAATAATTTTTGAGGTTTTTTGGAAAAACGCTTGCGCGGCTTTCAAAATCCATCCTATAATGCGGCCTCTTCTGAACGTTGTGACAAACGTTCGACAGCGAAGGCAGGGGCGTTTAGCTCAGTTGGTAGAGCGGATCCCTTACAAGGATTAGGTCGGGAGTT
>CBHWEO010000258.1:0-7749 GCA_966112955.1 uncultured Duganella sp.
CGCGGTCTTCCAGCTCGCGGTCGCGCACTTCGACCGCGTTGCGGCGCTTGAAGTAGCTCGCTTCCACCTCCACCGCGCGCAGTTCGGCCAGGCGCAGGCGGCGCTGCTCCTTGGCGTCGTCCAGGCAGGCGTTGACGAAGAACTTTTCGTAGCAGCGCTGTTCGTTCGCGCTGAACTCCGCCTCCACCACTTCGCGGTCCTTCTTCACCTGCGCCAGGCGCGCGTCGGCCTGCTCCACGGAGTGGGTTTGCGGGATGGGCGGGGCGCCCGTCGTTGCCGGACGGCCGATGTCCTGCGCAAGCGCAGGCAGCACGGGCAGGGTCAGGGCCAGCCAGATCCAGTTCTTCAAATTCTTCTCCTTGTCAGGACAGCTTGTCGGCGGCGCCGCGCTGTTCCTTTTCCATGTATTCGCGCGACTGCATCTCGACGATGCGCGACACGGTGCGGTGGAATTCGTTGGCCAGCACACCGCTGGTGTAGAGCTCTTCCGGCTCCACCTCGGCCGACATGATCAGCTTGACCTTCTGGTCGTAGAACACGTCGATCAGCCAGGTGAAACGGCGCGCCTCGGACGATTGTCCGGCCGACATCATCGGAATACCGGACAATATCACGGTATGGAAGCGGCTGGCGATTTCCAGGTAGTCGTTCTGCGAACGCGGACCGCCGCACAGGGTGGCGAAATCGAACCATATGATGGTGCCGGCGCGGCGCAGCGCTTTCAGTTCGCGGCCCTCGACGTGGATATGCGGGTCTTCGTCGGCCGTTTCCGCGATGCGTGAAAACGCTTCGCGCAGCTGGTGGTCGGTATTGGCGTTGAGCGGCGTGTAGTAGGCCTCGACCTGCTCCAGGGCGCGGCCACGGTAGTCGATGCCGGCGTCCACGTTCAGCACATCCATCTTCTCCTTCAGCAGGGCGATGGTGGGCAGGATGCGGTCGCGGTGCAGGCCATCCGGGTACAGCGTGGAGGGCTCGTAGTTCGAGGTCATGATGAAGGACACGCCGTTGTCGTACAGGGCCTTCATCAGGTTGTACAGGATCATGGCGTCGGCCACGTCCGATACGTGGAATTCATCGAAGCAGATCAGCCGGTACTTGCGGGCGATCCGTTTCGCAACTTCGTCCAGCGGGTCCTCAATGCCGCGCAGCTCGTCCAGCTGCATGTGGACGTCGCGCATGAATTCGTGGAAGTGCAGGCGCGTCTTGCGCACCAGCGGGACCACCGAATAGAACGAATCCATCAGGAAGGACTTGCCGCGCCCTACCCCGCCCCACATGTACACGCCGCGCGGTGGCGCCGGGCGGTTGATCAGGCGTGTGAAGGAGTTGGAGCGCTGGGACTTGTACTCGACCCATTCGTCGTAGCACTGCTGCAGGCGGTCGACGGCGCGCTGTTGGGCGGCGTCGGGTTTGAAGTCGCGCTGTTCCAGCGCGTGCTGGTAAAACTCTTGGACGTTCATTCTTTTGTAAACCCTGGAAACCGGGAAACCAGGGTACGGCCCCCTTGGGCCGGCCCCTGATCGGCGGGCGGGGTCCGGCCCTCTGGGCCGTACCCCGGTTTTCCGGTTTCCCGGTTTAGAAGTTCAGCGTACGCTTGTCAACCGCCAGCGCCGCTTCCTTGGTCGCTTCCGACAGCGACGGGTGGGCGTGGCAGATGCGCGCGATGTCTTCGGCCGAAGCCTTGAACTCCATCGCCACCACGGCTTCGGAGATCAGCTCGGAAGCCATCGGGCCGACAATATGCACGCCCAGGATCTCGTCGGTGGTTGCATCGGCCAGGAACTTCACCATGCCGTTGGTATCGCCCAGCGCGCGTGCGCGGCCGTTGGCCAGGAACGGGAAGGTACCGGCCTTGTACGCCACGCCTTCCGCCTTCAGCTGCTGCTCGGTCTTGCCCACGGAAGCGATTTCCGGATGGGTGTAGATGACGGACGGCAGGGTGTTGAAGTTGGTGTGGCCATGCTGGCCGGCGATACGCTCGGCAACGGCAACGCCCTCTTCTTCCGCCTTGTGCGCCAGCATCGGGCCGCGTACCACGTCGCCGATCGCCCACACGTTCGGCAGGTTGGTCTTGCAGTCGCCGTCCACGGTGATCATGCCGCGCTCGTCGACAGCCAGGCCCACTTTATCGGCGCCCAGGCCGGTGGTGTTGGCCACGCGGCCGATCGACACGATCAGCTTGTCGAAGGTAGCCTTCTGCGCTTCGCCCTTGGCGTCGGTGTATTCGACGGTGACGTTGTCCTTGCCCGCTTCGACCTTGGTGATCTTGCAGGACAGGTTGATGGACAGGCCCTGCTTGGTCAGCAGCTTGTGCGCTTCCTTGGCGATCTGCTCATCGACGGCGCCCAGGAAGGTCGGCAGGCCTTCCAGCACGGTCACTTCGGAGCCCAGGCGGCGCCATACGGAACCCAGTTCCAGGCCGATCACGCCGGCACCGATCACGCCCAGCTTGGCCGGCACGGATTCGATGTTCAGGGCGCCGGTGTTGGACAGGATCAGCTTTTCGTCGAACGGTGCGCCCGGCAGTGCGCGCGGGTTGGAGCCGGTGGCGACGATGACGTGCTTGCCGGTGATGTTGTCGGTGGTCTGGCCGGAGATGGCGATCGGATAGCCTTCAGCGCCGGCAGCGCCGGCGAAGGCGCCGCGGCCGTGGAAGAAGGTCACCTTGTTCTTCTTGAACAGGAACAGGATGCCGTCGTTGTTCTGCTTCACCACGGTGTTCTTGCGCTTCAGCATTTGCGCGACGTCGAAGGACAGGCCTTCCACGTTGATGCCGTGTTCCTTGAAGCCGTGCGCGGCGTGCTCGTAGTGTTCGGACGATTGCAGCAGTGCCTTCGATGGAATGCAGCCCACGTTGGTGCAGGTGCCGCCTGGTGCCGGCTTGCCGGCGTCGTTGCTCCATTCGTCGATGCAGGCCACGGAGAAGCCCAGTTGCGCTGCGCGGATGGCTGCGATGTAACCGCCGGGACCGGCGCCGATCACTACTACGTCAAATTGTTTGTTGCTCATGTCTTTTCCCAATCATTGGTCGTCCAGGGGGACGAAGATCCACATAAGGATGTAAATCAGCCCGCCGAAGCCGAGGCATGTCGCCACCAGAACGAAGATCAGCCGCCAGATCCAGGACTCGATGCCGGTCTGGCGGGCGATGCCGCCGCACACACCACCCAGCCAGCGGTCGTGGCTGGAGCGGCGCAGCTTGCCGACTTCGGCGGCGAAATCGTCGCCCGGGCCCTGTTGCAGAAGCTTTTCTTTCGCGCGGGCGAATTCTTCGTCGCTCAGGGCGCCCGCCTGGTGCAGTTCGTGCAGGCGTTTCAGTTCTTCGGAGACGCTCATGTGACTCCCTTCGAATTTTTAAACCGGCATACCTGGGTCAGACCCAAGGGTCTGACCCAGCTTTACCGGTATTCTGGTTTTACAGGTCCAGCAGCAGGCGTGCCGGATCTTCCAGGGCTTCCTTCATGGCCACCAGGCCCAGCACCGCTTCGCGGCCGTCGATGATACGGTGGTCGTAGGACATCGCCAGGTAGTTCATCGGGCGAATCACGATCTGGCCGTCAACGACAACAGCGCGGTCCTTGGTGGCGTGCACGCCCAGGATGGCCGATTGTGGAGGGTTGATGATCGGGGTCGACAGCATGGAGCCGAAGGTACCGCCGTTCGAGATGGAGAAGGTGCCGCCGGTCAGGTCTTCCAGGGTCAGCTTGCCTTCCTTGGCCTTGGCGCCGAATTCGCCGATCTTCTTCTCGATCTCGGCGATGGTCATCTGGTCCGCGTTGCGCAGGATAGGCACCACCAGGCCGCGTGGGGAACCCACGGCGATACCGATGTCGAAGTAGCCGTGGTAGACGATGTCGTTGCCGTCCACCGAAGCGTTCAGGATCGGGTACTTCTTCAGCGCGTGCACGGCGGCCTTCACGAAGAAGGACATGAAGCCCAGCTTCACGCCGTGCTCTTTCTCGAACTTGTCCTTGTACTTGTTGCGCAGGTCCATGACCGGCTTCATGTCGACTTCGTTGAAGGTGGTCAGGATGGCGTTGGTGGACTGCGATTCCACCAGGCGCTCGGCGATACGCGCGCGCAGGCGGCTCATCGGCACGCGCTCTTCCGGACGGTCGCCCAGGTTGGCGGCGGCGGCCGGTGCGGCAACCTTCTGCAGTTGTGCCTTCGGTGCGGCAGGCGCCAACGGCGCCGGGGCGGCCGGTTTTGGTGCGGCGGCAGCGGCCAGGGCGTCGCCCTTGGTCACGCGGCCATCCTTGCCGGTGCCGGCAACGTCGGAAGCGGCGATGCCGGCTTCGGACAGGATCTTGGCGGCGGCAGGCATCGCCACGCCGGACTTGTCGCCGCCGGCTGCAGCCGGTGCAGCGGCAGGAGCGGCGGCCGGTGCGGCGGCAGCAGCAGGAGCCGAAGGAGCCGCGCCTGGCGCAGCGTCGGTATCGATGATGGCGATGGTTTCGCCGGCGACCACGGTGGCACCGTTGTCCTTGATGATCTGTACCACGACGCCAGCGCCTGGGGCAGGCAGTTCCAGAACGACCTTGTCGGTTTCGATGTCGATCATGTTTTCGTCGCGCGCCACTGCCTCGCCGACCTTCTTGTGCCAGGTCAGCAGGGTCGCTTCAGCGACGGATTCCGACAGTTGAGGAACTTTGACTTCGATTTGTGCCATTTGTTGTTTACTCCGTATCTGTGTATTTTTGGCGCCGCCCGCAACCCGCGTCGCGGGCGGCTCACCCGCTAATGCATTACTTGGTCAGGAGCCGCGCGACTCGCGCGGCCCCTCCGCGATCACTTCGTCAGAATGAAGCCCTTCAGCTTCGAGAACGCGGTTTCCAGCAGTTCTTTCTGCTGCGCGTAGTGCTTGTCGTAGTAACCCACGGCAGGCGAAGCGGAGGCTGGGCGGCCGGCGTATGCCAGCTTCTGGCCCGCTTCCATCGACTCGAAGATGTTGTGCTGGATCTGGAACCAAGGACCCTGGTTTTGCGGCTCGTCCTGCGCCCACACCACTTCGGCCAGGTTCGGGAACTTCTTCAGTTCGGCAGCGAAGGCCTTGTGCGGGAACGGGTACAGCTGCTCGATACGGATGATGGCCGTATCGGTCACGCCGCGGGTCTTGCGGGTATTCGCCAGGTCGTAATACACCTTGCCGGAGCAAGCGATCACGCGCTTGACTTTCTTGGCGTCGATCTTGTCGTCCACCTCGCCGATCACGGTCTGGAAGGCGCCTTTCGCCAGTTGCTCCAGCGGGGAACCGGCATCCTTGTTACGCAGCAGCGATTTCGGGGTCAGGATGACCAGCGGCTTGCGGAACTGGCGCACCATCTGGCGGCGCAGGACGTGGAAGATCTGCGATGCGGTGGTCGGCTGCACCACCTGCATATTGTTGTCGGCGCACAGCTGCAGGAAGCGCTCAGGGCGGCACGACGAGTGCTCCGGACCCTGGCCTTCGTAGCCGTGCGGCAGCATCATGACCAGGCCGGAAGCGCGGCCCCACTTCACTTCGCCGGAGCTGATGAACTGGTCGATCACCACCTGGGCGCCGTTGACGAAGTCGCCGAACTGGGCTTCCCAGATGGTCAGGGTGTTCGGCTCGGCGGTCGAGTAGCCGTATTCGAAGCCCAGCACTGCCTCTTCCGACAGCACGGAGTCGATCACGGTGAACGGCGCCTGGCCTTCCGCGATGTTCTGCAGCGGGATGTAGGTGCCGGCATCCCAACGCTCGCGGTTCTGGTCGTGCAGCACGGCGTGGCGGTGGGTGAAGGTGCCGCGGCCAGCGTCCTGGCCGGTCAGGCGCACGGCATAGCCGGAAGACACCAGCGATGCGAATGCCAGGTGTTCGCCCATGCCCCAGTCCAGGTTCATTTCGCCCTTGCCCATGGCGGCGCGGTCAGCCAGCACTTTCTCGACCAGCGAGTGCACCTTGAAGTTTTCCGGCACGGTGGTGATGGCGGTGGACAGGCGCTTCAATTCGGTCATCGGCACGGCGGTATCGGCCGCGTCGGTCCACTTGCGGTTCAGGAACGGCAGCCAGTCGACCGCGTACTTGTTCTTGAAGTTGGAGATGACCGGGTCGATGGTGTGCTTGCCCTGGTCCATCGCCGCGCGGTACTCGGCCACCATGGCGTCGCCGCCGTCGGCCGGGATCACGCCCTGGGTGGCCAGCTTGTCCGCGTACAGCTTGCGGGTGCCCGGGTGCTTGGCGATCTTCTTGTACATCAGCGGCTGGGTCAGCGCCGGGGTGTCCTGCTCGTTGTGGCCCAGCTTGCGGTAGCAGATGATGTCGACAACGATGTCCTTCTTGAACTGCATGCGGTAGTCCAGCGCGATCTGGGAAGCCAGGACGCAGGCTTCAGGATCGTCGGCGTTCACGTGCAGCACCGGCGCTTCGATCATCTTCACGACGTCGGAGCAGTAGATGGTGGAACGTGCGTCGCGCGGATCGGAGGTGGTGAAGCCGATCTGGTTGTTGATCACGATATGCACGGTGCCGCCGGTGCCGTAGCCGCGGGTCTGCGCCAGGTTCAGGGTTTCCATCACGACGCCCTGGCCAGCGAATGCTGCGTCGCCGTGCACCAGGATCGGCAGCACCTGGTGGCCTTCCTTGTCGCCGCGGCGGTCCATGCGCGCCTTCACCGAACCTTCAACCACAGGGTTGACGATTTCCAGGTGGGACGGGTTGAACGCCAGCGACAGGTGGACCGGGCCGCCTGCGGTGGAGATGTCGGACGAGAAGCCCTGGTGGTATTTCACGTCGCCGGCCGGCAGGTCGTCGGCGTGCTTGCCTTCGAATTCCTCGAACAGGTCCTTGGGCGCCTTGCCCAGGGTGTTCACCAGCACGTTCAGGCGGCCGCGGTGGGCCATGCCGATCACGATTTCCTGCACGCCCTTTTCACCGGCGCGCTGGATCACTTCGTCCAGCGAAGCGATGAAGGTCTCGCCGCCTTCCAGCGAGAAGCGCTTCTGGCCGACGTACTTGGTGTGGAGGTAGCGCTCCAGGCCTTCAGCGGCGGTCAGGCGCTCCAGGATGTGCTTCTTCTTGTCGGCGGTGAAATTCGGGGTCGAGCGGATCGACTCCAGGCGCTCCTGCAGCCAGCGCTTTTCGGCCGGGTCGGAGATGTACATGTATTCCGCGCCGATGGAGCGGGTGTAGGTGTCGCGCAGCAGGTTGACCAGGTCGCGCAGGGTCGCGTTTTCCGGGCCAAAGTAGGTGTTGCTGATGTTGAAGACGGTGTCCTGGTCGGCGTCGGTGAAGCCATAGAAGGATGGCTCCAGTTCAGGGATGTTCGGACGCTCCTGGCGCTGCAGCGGGTCCAGGTTGGCCCAGCGAGAGCCCAGGTAACGGTAGGCTGCGATCAGCTGGGTGGCGGCCACGCGTTTGCGGCCCATTTCGGCGTCGGACGAAGCGACGATGGTGCGGATCGGGCCCGCTTTCGCACGTTCGGCGAAGGAGGCGATCACGGAGGAGTGGACCACGTCAGGCTTGTTGCTGCCGTCGACTGCCGGCACGTTCTGCATGGCGTCGAAGTACTGGCGCCAGTTGTCTGGCACGGAGCCAGGGTTCTCGAGGTACGCTTCGTACAGTTCTTCTACGTACGGCGCATTCCCACCAAACAGGTAGGACGTGGACGTCTTTTCTTGCATCATTTCTTTGCTCACCTTTCTTCGCGCTTCGCGAGGAATTAGCGGGTTTAATCAACCTTCCGCGACACGGCCTGACCGGTTAGCGGATTGCACATCAAGTTGTGGGGG
>CBHWEO010000259.1:0-7688 GCA_966112955.1 uncultured Duganella sp.
CGAACAAGCACGACGTGCGCGAAGGCCTGATGGCCTACAAGATCGCCGCGCACGCCGCCGACCTCGCTAAGGGCCATCCCGGTGCGCAGGCGCGCGACAACGCAATGAGCAAGGCGCGCTTCGAGTTCCGCTGGGAAGACCAGTTCAACCTCGGCCTCGACCCGGAGCGTGCGCGTGAATACCACGACGAAACGCTGCCCAAGCAGGCGCACAAGGTCGCGCACTTCTGCTCCATGTGCGGCCCGCATTTCTGCTCGATGAAGATCACGCAGGAAGTGCGCGACTTCGCCGCCAAGGGCATGCAGGAAAAGTCGATCGAGTTCGTCAAGGGCGGGGCCAATATCTACCGCGAGCAGGCATGATGGAGATCGAACTGAATGGCGCCGCGCACGCGGTGTCGCCGCAGCAGACGCTGGAGCAGTTGATCGATTCGCTCGAGCTGACCGGCCAGGCGCTGGCGCTGGCGGTCAACCGCCAGGTGGTGCCGCGCCAGCGCTGGCCGCAGGTCGCGCTGAATTCCAACGACAAAGTAGACATCGTCCGCGCCATCGGCGGGGGCTGAAAGGATCGTATGCAGGACAAACCACTCATCATCGCCGGCAAGGAATACCAGTCGCGCCTGCTGGTCGGCAGCGGCAAGTATAAGGACTTGGCGCAGACGCGCGAAGCGACGCTGGCCGCCGGCGCGCAAATCATCACGGTGGCGATCCGCCGCGTGAACATCGGCCAGGATCCCAAGGCGCCCAGCCTGCTGGATTATGTGCCGCCGCATGAATTCACCATCCTTCCCAATACGGCCGGCTGCTACACGGCCAAGGATGCCGTGTACACGCTGCAGATGGCGCGCGAACTGCTCAACGGCCACAAGCTGGTCAAGCTGGAAGTGCTGGGCGACGAAAAGACGCTGTTCCCCAACATGCCGGAAACTCTGGCCGCCGCGCGCGAACTGGTGCGCGACGGCTTTGACGTCATGGTCTACTGCAGCGACGACCCGATCCAGGCGCGCATGCTGGAAGACATCGGCTGCTGCGCCGTGATGCCGCTGGCGTCGCTGATCGGTTCCGGCATGGGCATCCTCAACCCGTGGAACCTGTCGCTGATCATCGAGCAGGCCAGGGTGCCGGTGCTGGTCGATGCCGGCGTGGGTACCGCGTCGGACGCCGCGATCGCCATGGAGCTGGGCTGCGACGGGGTCCTGATGAACACGGCCATCGCCGCCGCCGGCGACCCGGTGCGCATGGCGCGCGCCATGAAGCTGGCGGTGCAGGCGGGGCGCGATGCTTACCTGGCTGGCCGCATGCCGCGCCGCTTCGCCGCCTCGCCATCTTCGCCGATGGCGGGGAGGCTGGCATGAACGACCGGCCTTGCGTGCTGGTGTTCTCCGGCGCCGATCCGTCCGGCGGCGCCGGCATGGCGGCCGACATCCAGGCCATCACCGCCATGGGCGCGCACGCGCTGCCGGTGCTGACGGCCATCACGGTGCAGGACAATAACCGCGTGCATGCCGTGATGCCGGTGGCGCCGGAAGTGGTGCTGCAGCAGGCCCGTACCCTGCTGGCCCAGGTGCCGGTGGCGGCGGTGAAGATCGGCATTCCGGGCAGTGCCGACAACGCGCAAGCCATCGCCACCCTGCTCGGCGAATTGCGCGCCACCCACCGCGCCGCTGCCGGCGCGGCGCCGGGCTGGGCGCAGCGTTTGTACAGCGACCCGCCGGTGGTGCTGGACCCCGTGCTGCGCAGCGGCCATGGCGATGCGCTGGGGCGCGACGACGCCGTGCGGGCGCTGGCGCCGCTGCTGCCGCTGGCCACCCTGGTCACGCCGAATGGCCCGGAGGCGGCCGCGCTGGCGGGCGCCGCCCAGGCAGCGGGGGCAAAGCCGGCTGCACGCGACGGCGCCGAGCTGATCGAAGCCGCCGCGCGCGGCCGGCTGGCCAGCGTGGCGCAGGCATGGCAAGGCACGCCGCACGGCGAGGCGTTGGCCCATGCCCGCGCGCTGCGCGCCCTGGGCTGCGCCCACGTGCTGGTGACGGGCGGCCACGAGGAAGGCACGGATGTGGTGGTCAACCGCTGGCTGGGACCGGACCGCCAGCAGAACTGGAGCTGGCCGCGCCTGCCGGGCAGCTTCCATGGCAGCGGCTGCACACTGGCCGCCGCCATTGCCGCGCTGCTGGCGCTGGGCAACAGCATGGCGCAGGCGCTGACCAAGGCGCAGGGCTATCCCCAGCGCGCGCTGGCCGCCTCGTACGCCATCGCGCCTGGCCAGCGCATCCCGCAACGCTAAGGAGCACACAACCGATGCAAGGACCGATGCAAGGACTCTACCTGGTCACCCCCAACTGGGACGATACCGACCAACTGCTGGCGGTGACCGAACAGGCGCTGCGTGCCGGCGTGGCGCTGCTGCAGTACCGCCACAAGGATGCCAGCCCCGAGCTGCGGCGCGCGCAGGGCGGGGCGCTGCGCGACCTGTGCCACCAGTACGGCGTGCCGTTCCTGGTCAACGACCACGTGGCGCTGTGCCGCGAACTGGGCGCCGACGGCGTGCACCTGGGCGGCACCGACGCGCCGCTGGCCGAGGTGCGCGCCTCGCTGGGGCCGAACAAGCTGATTGGCGCTTCGTGTTACGGCGAACTGGCGCGCGCCCAGGCGGCGCAGGCGGCCGGCGCCAGCTACGTGGCCTTCGGCGGCTTTTACCCGTCCCGGGTCAAGCAGTACGCGGTCACCACGCGGCCGGCCATCCTGCGCCAGGCGCGCGAAGTGATCGGGCTGCCGCTGTGCGTGATCGGCGGCATGACGCCGGACAATGCGGCGCCGCTGGTGGCCGAAGGCGCCCAGCTGGTGGCCGCCATCAGCAGCGTCTACCTGGCCGATGACGTGGGGGATGCGGTGCGCCGGTTTCAGTCTATAATCAGGCCATTAGCATATCCATAAGGTTGCCGCCCGATGAATGCCCAGCCTCCACAGAAGCGCCTGATCCTGATCGTTGACGACGACAAGATCCTGACTGAATTCCTGGGCGAGCTGCTGGCGCGCGCCGGCTACGACACCATGCTGGCGCATTCCGCCGACCAGGCCCTGTCGCTGATCGCCGAGCGCGAGCCCGACCTGGCCCTGCTGGACATCCACATGCCCGGCATGTCGGGCCTGGAACTGGCCAAGCAGCTGAACCGCAACACTTCGGTGCCCTTCATGTTCCTGTCCGGCCGCGGCGACGCCGACGCCGGCAAGCAGGCCGCCGCCTACGGCGCCGTGGGCTTCGTGGTGAAGCCGGTCGACGAGCAGCACCTGATGCCGGCCTTCGAAGCCGGCCTGGCGCGCGCCGACGAAATCCGCCAGCTGCGCCGCACGGAAATGAACCTGAACGCGGCGCTGGCAGCGGGGCGCGAAACCAGCCTGGCGGTGGGCCTGCTGATGTGCAAATACCAGACCGACCGCAACACGGCCTTCGAAGTGCTGCGCGACCATGCCCGCTCGAGCCGGCGCAAGATCAATGAGGTGGCCGACCAGCTGCTGGCGGCGGAAGAAATGTTGAATGGCTTGCATGCGGCATTCAACTCACGATTGAAGAAATAAAACTTTCCCAGCGCTATTTAGTTGCGCTACACTGTGGCGGTGGGCCCCGACTCGCCCGCCGTTTCACCTCTACAGGCCGCCCTGCTTCGCGGCCCGGCAACGTCCTTCGGCCCAGCTCCGCCGACCATCCCCTGCAGTGCGGAGAACCGCTTCATGAACAAGTCATTTGACCTGCATCCGGCGCCCCGGGTGCTGCACGTCGATCCCGACGAAGACAGTGCCGTGGTGCTGGCCACCTTGCTGGCCCCGGAAATCCACGTGGTGCATGCCGCCACTTACGCGCAAGCGCGACGCCAGCTGGACCAGGGTGAATTCGCGCTACTGGTGATCGACCCCGACCTGCCGGACGGCGACGGGCACACCCTGATCCGCGACTTGCGCCAGCATGACCAGTACACCCCGGTGCTGATGTATTCGGCCGCCCAGCCGATGCTGCACCACCAGGCGCACGCCTTCCTGCCCAAGCCATGGACCTCGCCGCGCCAGCTGTGGCGTACCGTGTCGCATATGCTGGGCATGGAGTCCATGCTGGCCGCCAGGAGTTAGGCTATGCTGTCGCTTTTATCACATTCGGAGTCCCGGGATGAAGACGAAAGCGGCAGTAGCATGGAAGGCGGGCGCCCCCCTCACGATTGAAGAAGTCGAGCTGGATGGCCCGCGCGCCGGCGAAGTGCTGGTCGAGATCAAGGCGACCGGCATTTGCCACACCGACCACTACACGCTGTCCGGCGCCGACCCGGAAGGCATCTTCCCGGCCATCCTCGGCCATGAAGGCGCGGGCGTGGTGGTGGACGTCGGCCCCGGCGTCACCTCGCTGAAACCGGACGACCATGTGATCCCGCTGTACACGCCGGAATGCCGCCAGTGCAAATTCTGCCTGTCGCGCAAGACCAACCTGTGCCAGGCCATCCGCGCCACCCAGGGCAAGGGCCTGATGCCCGACGGCACCAGCCGCTTCTCGCTGGGCGGCCAGCCCCTGTTCCACTACATGGGCACGTCCACCTTCTCCAACTACATCGTGGTGCCCGAAATCGCGCTGGCGAAAATCCGTCCCGACGCGCCGTTCGACAAGGTGTGCTACATCGGCTGCGGCGTGACCACCGGCGTCGGCGCCGTGCTGTTCACCGCCAAGGTGGAAGCGGGCGCCAATGTGGTGGTGTTCGGCCTGGGCGGCATCGGCCTGAACGTGATCCAGGCAGCGAAGATGGTGGGCGCCGACAAGATCATCGGCATCGACATCAACCCGGCGCGCGAAGCCATGGCGCGCCAGTTCGGCATGACCCACTTCATCAACCCGCGCAGTGTGGACAACGTGGTGGACGCCATCGTGCAGCTGACCGACGGCGGCGCCGACTACAGCTTCGAATGCGTCGGCAATACCCAGCTGATGCGCCAGGCGCTCGAGTGCTGCCACAAGGGCTGGGGCAAGTCGATCGTGATCGGCGTGGCGGCGGCGGGGCAGGAGATTTCCACCCGGCCGTTCCAGCTGGTCACGGGGCGCCACTGGCTCGGCTCGGCCTTCGGCGGCGCGCGCGGCCGCACCGACGTGCCGAAGATTGTCGACTGGTATATGGAAGGCAAGCTCAAGATCGACGAGCTGATCACGCACACCCTGCCGCTGGAGCGCATCAACGAGGGCTTCGACCTGATGGAGCGGGGCGAATCGATCCGCTCGGTGGTGGTCTACTGAAGTCTCTGCCCCGCCGTGGTGCCTGACCCCGCGGGTCAGGCACCGGTTTCCCGGTTCCAGGCGCCGAAAACCGCCGTCCGTCGCAATTCCCCCACCGCCGCACCGCCGCCGCGCTACATTCCCTCCTGAAGCCCCGCACCTGCATCTAGACAAAAAGTTCTAGACACAAAGATCTAGATCATTTAATCTAGATTGCAAGGACACCACACACTGGAGCCGCCATGAGCCACCTGCTGAACGCCGTCATCCCCGCCCTGGGCTGGTCCCTGCTGCATTTCCTGTGGCAAGGCTTGCTGATCGGCTGCGTGGCGGCGCTGGCGCTGCATGGCTTGCGCAATGCCCGGCCGCAGTCGCGCTACCTGGTGGCGTGCGGCGCCTTGCTGCTGTGCGCGGCCCTGCCGCTGGCCAACTTCGGCTGGCGCCTGGCCGATGCCATGGAAACCGGCTACGTGCTGCCGGCGCCGCTCGAAACCAGCGCCATCGCCGCCATCCCCGGCGCTGCCGATGGCCAGGGCGCCGAAACGGCGCTGGTCGACGCCGACGCCATGGCGTCCTGGGAATACCTGCTGCGCCGCCAGATGCCCTGGCTGGTGCTGCTGTGGGCCGCCGGTGCCAGCGTGATGACGCTGCGCCTGTCGCTGGGCCTGCAGTGGGTGCGCCAGCGCACCCGGCCGAGCCATTACCACGCCGACCCGGCCTGGCAGGCACGCGCCAGCGCCCTGGCCCGGCACATGGGCATCGGCCGCGCCGTGCGGCTTGGTGTGTCGGACGACGCGCTGGAAGGGCCGATCACGGCCGGCATCCTGCGCCCGATTGTCTTGCTGCCGGCCTCCCTGGTCAGCGGCTTGCCGCCGGACTTGCTGGAAGCGCTGCTGGCCCATGAGCTGGCCCACGTGCGCCGCCACGACTACCTGGTCAACCTGGTCCAGAGCGGCATCGAGATTTTCCTGTTCTACCACCCGAGCGTGTGGATGCTGTCGCACAGCATCCGCCGCGAACGGGAACAGATTGCAGACGATTTGGCCGCAAGCACGCTCGGCGAACCGCGGCGCCTGGCACTTGCACTTTCCGAGCTGGATAAATTCCAGTTCACCACCACTCACTTTGCTGCCCCCGCGGCACACGGAGGAGACCTCATGTCCCGTATCAAACGCCTGATCCGCCCCGATGCACAGCCACTGAGCTGGAAAATGGCGGCCCCCCTGTTAGGAATTTTTGCCGCCTGCGCCGCGCTGTATGCCCACGCGATGCCGCAAGCGGTGTCGCTGCCGGCCGCCGCCGCCGCACCGGCAGCGCTGGCCGCGCCGGCCCCGGACGCTGTGCCTGCCGCCGAGCCGGTGCCGCTGGCTGATGCCGCGCCAGCGCCGTCCGCGGCCGAACGCCTCAGTGGCGCCAGCGGCCAGCAGGACGACGTCCCGCCGGCCCCTCCGGCGCCCCCCGCACCGCCCGCGCCGCCGGCCCCGCCAGCCCCGGACGATGTCGCTGTGCCACCCGTCCCGGCGGCACCGCTGGCCGAGCTGCCGGCGCCGCCCAAGCCGCCGAAAGTCCCCAAGCCACCGAAGCCGCCGAAAGAGCTGAAAGGCTTCGAGCAAGGCAGTCATATCTACCTGGATGACAGCAGCCGCACCGCCTATGCCATCGTGCGCGACGGCCAGGAAGCAATGCACGTGCACGGCCGCGGCTCCGACCTGGCCGAAGCCCAGCGCCTGAAACGCGAAACCAAGGGCGACTTCATCTACGTACGCAAGGACGGCAAGGCCTACCTGATCCAGGACCCGTCCTTGCTGGCCAAGGTCAAGGCCGCCTGGCAGCCGGCCGAAGCGCACGGCAAGAAGCTGGAAGAGCAGGGCAAGCTGATGGAAGCGCAAAGCAAGCAGGTCGAAGCCATGGGCGAGCAGATCGAGAAGGAAGTGGAAGCCGCCATGGGCAGCAAGGAGCAGCAAGCCGCCATGCGTGAAGTGGAACGCGAAGTCGAGCGCAAGATGGAAAAGGTGGCGCGCCAGCAGGAACGCATCGGCCGCGCCATGGAGAAAGCCGGCCGCAAGATGGCCATGGCCGACGACAAGACGCGCGCCGAGCTCGAACGCCAGATGGAAGACTTGCGCAAGCAGATGGAACCGCTGGCGGCGGAAATGGCGCGCCAGGGGGCGGAAATCGGCGCCCGCCACGCCGCCCTGGCCGCGCGCCAGGCGCCGATGGCCGCCATGCATGCCCGCATTGCCGAAGCATCCAAGCCGCTGCATGAGCTGGGCCGCAAGATGGGCGAGCTGGGCCGCGAACAAGGCCGCCTGTCGCGCGAAGCCGACCGTGCCTCGCGCGCCCTGATCGACGAAGCCATCAGCAACGGCAGCGCCAAGCCTGTCATGTAATTTGAAAGTCGGGGTCAGCTCTGGCAATCGGACATTTTGCGCTGCGCGCAGCGCAAA